>JAUIEF010000306.1 GCA_030428785.1 bacterium | reverse complement strand
GGCCGCCGACGCGTCGCTCCGCCCCGTCGCGGGCACCCCGTCGACGGGCGCCACGAGGACGAGCCGGTTCCCGAGCCAGGGCCGCCGGGCGCGCGCGGGGAGGCCCTCGACCCAGGCCGGGTCGGCGCTCAGGAACAGGTCGGCGCGGGCGCCCGACGCGAGCTGCCGCGCGAGGGTCGAGGAGGCGCCGAGCCGGACGCGGACCGGCCGGCCCGTGCGGGCCTCCCAGCCCTCGGCGAGGTCGGCGGCGAGCTCCGCGAGGCTCGCGGCGGCCGCCACGACGAGCGGCCGGGACCCCGTCCCGGCGGCCGCCGAGGCCGCGCGATCACTGCAGGCGCAGCACGAGAGCGCGAGGAGACCGGCGAGGAGGGCGGCCCGGAGCGTCATGTACCCAGGTATACAGCGCTCGCCCGGGGCGCGGGAAGCCCGGAGCTCCGGCCGGAGTCCCCGCCGGCTCGCCGCGGACCGGCCGCCCCCCCGCCGCCCCCCGCCGACCCGGGCTCCGCGACCCGCGCCCGCCGGACCTCGCGCCGACCGCCCCGTCCCCGCGCCCGACCCTGGAGCGCCCGCGCCGCCGCCTGCTACGATCCGCCGCTTCGCCGTTCCTTGGGAATCCGACGGTCATGCGCGAGTACGAAGGTCCGCTCGACGGGCAGGGGCTCCACGTGGGCCTCGTCGTCGCCCGGTTCCACCAGGCCGTCACCGACGCCCTCCTCGAGGGCGCTCTCGGCGCGTTCCGGGCGCGCGGCGTCGACGAGGACGACATCACCGTCGTCTACGTCCCCGGCGCCCTCGAGCTCCCGCTCGGCGCCGAGATGCTCGCCCAGTCGGGACGCTACGACGCGCTCGTGACCCTCGGCTGCGTCATCCGCGGCGAGACGGACCACTACGACTTCGTGTGCGCCGAGGCGACCCGCGGCTGCGGCCGGGTGGCCCTCGACCACGGCGTGCCCGTGATGTTCGGCGTGCTCACCTGCGACACGACGGCGCAGGCCGCCGCGCGCTCGGGCCCGGACGACGACAACAAGGGCAAGCACTGCGCCGAAGGCGCGCTGCGCATGGCCCGGCTGCGCCGCATGCTCGGCGGCTCGGGAGCGGGACCGTGAGCGGACCGCGCACCCGGGGCCGCGAGATCGCGCTGCAGGCGCTCTTCTGCGGCGACGTCCACGAGGGGCTGCCGCGCGAGGTGGCGGACGACGTCATCGCGCACGCCGAGGCCTCGCCCGACGTCAAGGCGTTCGCGCGCGAGCTCGCGCAGGGCGTGCTCGGGCGGCTCGCCGAGCTCGATGGCCACATCGCGGCCGCCGCGGAGAACTGGGAGGTCGGGCGGCTCGCCGTCGTCGACAGGAACGTGCTGCGCCTCGCCGTCTACGAGCTCGTCGCGCGCGACGACATCCCGGCCAAGGTCTCCATCAACGAGGCCATCGAGCTCGGCAAGCGCTTCTCGACGGCGCAGTCGGGCGCCTTCGTGAACGGCATCCTCGACCGCGTGCGCAAGGACCTCGGCCTCCCCGCCGAGCCCGACGAGGCGCCCGCCGACGACGCCGCCGACGCCGCGCCCACGAGCTTCTCGCCGGGCGGCGCTCCCGGCGACACCCGAGACGGAGGTCCCGCCTGATGGTGCTCGGCAAGCTGTTCCGCGGGCTGCGCAAGACGCGCGACAGCCTCGTCACGGGGCTGCGCAAGCTCGTCGGCCGCGGGCCGCTCGACGCCGCGACGCTCGACGAGATGGAGGAGCTGCTCTACACCTCCGACCTCGGGCCCGCCGCCGGGCAGCTCATGGACGCCATCCGCACGGCGAACAAGAAGGGCGAGCTCAAGGACGGCGAGCAGGTCGAGCCGTTCGTGCGCGCGCGCCTGCTCGAGATCATGGGCGAGGCGAGCGAGCCGCTCGTCGTCGACCACAAGCCGCACGTGATCCTCGTGTGCGGCGTGAACGGCTCCGGCAAGACGACGTCCATCGCCAAGCTCGCGAAGCTGCTCCAGGCCGAGGGGCACGCCGTCATGCTCGCCGCCTGCGACACCTTCCGCGCCGCGGCGGTCGAGCAGCTCACGATCTGGGCGGAGCGGCTCGACATCCCGATCGTGAAGCGCGAGACGGGATCCGACCCGTCGGGCCTCGCGTTCGACGCGGCCGACGCGGCGGTCAAGGAGGGCGTCGACGTGCTCATCGTCGACACGGCCGGCCGCCTCCACACGCAGAAGAACCTCATGGCGGAGCTCGAGAAGATCCGCCGCGTCATCGGTCGCCGCATCGAGGGCGCGCCGCACGAGGTGCTGCTCATCCTCGACGGGACGACGGGCCAGAACGCCATCGCCCAGGCGCGCGAGTTCGGCCAGGCGGTCGAGGTCACGGGCCTCATGGTGAGCAAGCTCGACGGGACGGCGCGCGGCGGCGCGATCGTCTCCATCCGCGAGCAGCTCGGCCTGCCCGTGCGCTTCATCGGCGTGGGCGAGAGCGCGGACGACATCGAGCGCTTCGACCCCGACGGCTTCGTCGACGCGCTCTTCGAGACGGAGTGATCGGCGGCGACGTGGGCATCGGCCAGGAGAGCCTCCGCGACGTGCCGCCGGGCGGGACGCAGGGACGGCTGCGACGCGGCGTCGCGGGCGGGGGGGGCGTTGCAGGACATCCCGCGCTCGAGCCGCAGCGCCCCCACCGCTGGGCGCTCGTGCTCCTGCTGGGCGGCGCGGCGTGGACCGTGCTGCCGGACCTCTTCGACGCGGGCGTCGTGAAGCGCGCCGGCACGGCGCTGCTCGCCGCGCTGACCGTCGTGCCGCTCCTCGCGTGGGCCGGGCGCGACGCGGTGCGCGAGTGGTTCACGAGCACGGGCGCGCGGCTCTTCGTCGCCGTGACGGCGCTCTCGCTCGTCGGCGCGATCGCGCACCTGGGCGAGGCGAGCGTGACGGACCGGCTGCTCACGTTCGGGCTCGTGCACGCGGCCGCGGCGCTCGGCGTCCTCGCGGCGGAGCGCGACCCGGACGGCCTCGGCCGCGCGCTGCGCTGGGCGACGCTGCCCGTCGCGCTCGTCGCGTGGGCGCAGGCGCTCGGCTGGGAGACGACGCTCAACGGCTTCGACCCCGGGTCGGGGCTCGACCCGGAGGTCGTCGGGCTGGCCGGGAATTCGACCCGCGCCGGCGCGCTCCTCGCGTTCGGCGTGCTCGCGTGGTGCGTCCGGCTGGCGTGCGGCGTCGGCGTCGAGCGCGCGGACGAGGAGCCGTCGCCGAGCCCCGCGTCCGCGGACCTGCTCCCGGCCTGCGCGCTGGCGCTCACGAGCGGCGCGCTCGTGCTTACGCGGGCGCGGGGCGCGCGCGTCGCCGTGGCGGCGGGCCTCGTCGTGCTGCTCGTGCACGTCGCGCGGCGCGCACGCCGCCCCGACGCGCCGCGGCTCAAGCAGGCCGTGCTCGGGCTCGTGGCGGGCGTCGCGGTCGCCGGGCTCGTGGGCGGCGGCGACGCGCTCCTCGCGCGCAAGCTCGCGGACGACGGCGCCGTGCTCGCGGGCGAGGACCTCACCGCGAACGTGCGGCTCGCGCTCGCCGAGGGCACGGCGTCCCTCGTGGGCGACGCGCCGCTCTCGGGCGTGGGCC
>JAUIEF010000305.1 GCA_030428785.1 bacterium | reverse complement strand
CTGGCCGGGCTCGCTGGCGGTGCGCGCGCCGGCGAGCCCGGCCAGCGGGCCGAACGCGACGGGCCCGAGCGCCGCGGCGCCGAGCGCGCCCTGGAGGAAGCGTCGTCTGTCGAGGTGGGTCATGGGACTGGGACCGCGCGGCGCGTCACGCGAGCGCGAACTCCGGCGTGGTGAGGATCAGGTGCACGGCGAGCCGCGTCTTCTCGCGGCGCCGCGCGCGCGGGGAGAGGTCGGCGTCGAGCCAGCCGTCCGCGTCGTCGAGGCAGCCGACGACGACGTCGCGCGAGGGAAGCGGCCGCTGGAGCAGGCGATCTGCGACGCGGTCGACGAGCTCTCCGTGCGGCAGCTCCGCGTCGGCGTCCGGCGCGCCGCGCTCCACGCCGACGAGCGCGTCGAGGTCGATGGCCGTGCGCCCCGACACCGTGCGCGCCGTGTGCGGCAGGCCCGAGAGCTCGAGCGCGAAGTTCGAGCGGTGCACCGTCGACGCGGAGTTCACCCACGCCTTGCCGTGCTCCCAGCCCGCGACGCTCGGCGGCTCGAAGAGGTTCATGCCCATGAGCCGCGTGTGCTCGTGCAGCGGGAAGAGGTAGCTGTTCTGCAGGCCGAGCAGGCGCGCCGCCGACACGGCGAGGTCCACCGGGTTCCTGTACTGCGCGAGCCGGTGCGCCGGTGCCGCGAACCACTCGGAGAGGAAGAGCGCGCGGAGCGTCTCGCGCAGCGAGTAGCCGCTCTCGTAGAGCACGTCGCCGAAGCGCGCGACCTGCTCCTCCGGCGGCGTCGGCGTCACGAACCACTCGAGCAGCTTGCGCGCGACGAAGCGCGCGCAGCTCCGGCGCGCGAGGATCCGCTCGAGCGCCTCGTAGCCCTCCTCGAGGCCGGCCGCGCCCTCGCGCCCCGCGATCGTCGCGCCGAGCACGACCTTGTCCGTCGGGTCGTGCCGCTCCGGCGTGAACACGAACTCCGCCGTGTTGACGTCCGGCGTCGTCCAGCCGGTGAACACGCGCGAGAGCTCCCACACGTCCTGCTGCACGTAGCCGTTGTCGACGCCCAGCGTGAAGAGCTCGAGCAGCTCGCGGCCCCAGTTCTCGTTGGGGTTCGCCGTCTCGTTGAGGCGGTTGTCCAGGTACGTGAGCATCCCCGGGTCCTCGGAGACGGCCACGAGCAGGTCGCGGAAGCTGCCGGCCGCGTGCGCGCGGAACGTCTTGTTCTGCCGCAGGTACTGCTGCTGCCGGATGATCTTCGACTGCTGGCACGCGAAGTGGTCGTGCCACAGGAGCGTGAGCTTCTCGCGCAGCGGGTGGCGGCCGTGGACCATGCGGTGCAGCCACCAGCGGCGCACGTGGTCGCACACCTCGTAGACGCTCTCGGGGCCCTTCCAGTCCTCGCCGGACTCGATGGAGAGGAGGTCGCCGCCGATGAGCTCGATCTCGCCGAGCAGCTCCTCGTCGACGTCGGGGAAGTCGACGAAGCGCGCGACGGCGGCCTCGCGACCGAGCGCGACGAGTTCGTCGAGCTCCTCGGGCGTCGCGCCGAAGCCCGCCCGGCGCGCGAGGTGCGCGGCGTCGTCGGCGGTCCACGGGCCGGTGGCGAGCGGGACGCGCGCGGCGGCGGGGTGCGGACGCGGGACGGCGGACGTGCGCGTCACCGGGTGCGGCGCGGGACGCGGCGGAGCGGCGGGACGTGGCGTGCGAGGGGTCACGGAGGGCCTCATCGACCGGCGGGGCGGCGCGACCTGCGCCGCGCGGGCTCGTCGAACCCGCGACGACCGCCCGTGTTTCGGAGCGCCCGCCCTGCGTCCATGGTACCGCGCCGCCTCTGCTACCCTCGCGCCGCCCCGGGAGCCCCGCCGTGCCGCGCGTCCTCTTCGAGACCGAGCGCCTCGTCGTCCGCGAGCTGGGCGACGACGACGTCGACGCGATGCACCGGGTGTACGGGGACGCGCGCGTCACGCGCTACGCCGGCGGGCCGCTCGACCGGGCGACGTGCGTCCGCTGGGTCGAGGGCACGAAGACCAACGTGGAGGCCCGCGGCTACGGCATGTGCGCGCTCGTCGAGCGGGAGGGCGGCGCGGTCGTCGGGTTCGCGGGGCTCGTGCACCCGCGCGGGCAGGCGCAGGCGGAGCTCAAGTACGCGCTGCTCCCGTCGGCCTGGGGGCGCGGCCTCGCGACGGAGGTCGCCGCGGCGCTCCTCGCGCACGGTGCCGCCGAGCACGGCCTGACGACCGTGGTCGCGACGGTCGACCCCGGCAACGCCGCGTCGAAGCGCGTGCTGCGCAAGGTCGGCATGGTCGAGGAGGCGCCGCGCCGCGAGGAGGACGGCTCGCTCACCGGGGTGTTCCGCTGGACGGCGCCGACGCGCTAGCCTCGGCGGCGCGCGGTCGCCCGACGCGACGCCGCGCCCCTCCCCCCGGACCGAGCCCATGCCCGCCGAGTTCACGAACCAGTACCCCGTGCTCCCCGTCGCCGACGTGCGCGCGTCCATGCGCTGGTACCGCGACGTGCTCGGCTTCGGCATCGACTGGACCGAGGGCGACGAGTTCGGCGCCGTGTCGAGCGGCGCGGTCACCGTGTTCTTCAGCCGCGCCGAGCCGCCCGTCGCGCCGATCCTGCTCGTGTGGAACACGACGGACGCGGACGCCATGTGCAAGGCGTTCCGGACGAAGGGCGCGACGATCGTCGAGGAGCCGACGACGCAGCCGTGGGGCATGCGCGAGTTCCTGATCGAGGACCCGGACGGGCACCGCATGCGCATCGGCCACGTCGACGAGAGCGAGGCGGACTACGGGTCGTTCGCCGGTCCGGACGGGAAGCCGCTCGCGGAGTGACGGCGCGCGCCGTCCGCGTGCTACCGTCGCGCGCATGTCGACCTCCAAGCAGCTGGTGTTCCCGACGCCCGTCGGCGGCCGGGCGGCGTTCGAGCTGCTCGTGCTGCGCGTCGTGGCCGGCGTGGCGTTCATGTTCCACGGCTGGGGCAAGATCCAGTCGCCCATGGACTGGATGGGTCCGGAGGCGGACACGCCCGGCTGGCTCCAGGCGCTCGCCGCGCTCTCGGAGTTCGGCGGGGGGCTCGCGTGGGTCCTCGGGCTGCTCACGCGGCTCGCGTCCTTCGGGCTGCTCTGCACGATGGCCGTCGCGACGTACACGCACGCCGTCGTGATGGGCGACCCCTTCGTCTCGACGGGCGGCGGCAGCTACGAGCTCGCGCTCGTCTACTTCGCGGTGTCGCTCCTGCTCATCCTCGTGGGGCCGGGGTCGCTCTCCGTCGACGGCGCGCTCGCGCGGAAGCGCGGCGGGGGCTGAGCCGGGACGGGTCGCGAGGCGCGCGTCCGCGCCCGCTCGCGGCCGGCGGCGCGCTCCCGGCGAGGCGCTCCGGGCGTCTCCGTTCCCCCGTGAAGATCGCGTGGGGAGGCGAGGCAGAACGGTCGTCCGGTGTCGATCGCCCGGACGGCGGGATATGCTGGGGCGGTCCGAACCTCTCCCCCCGGACGCGCCTCCCGCACCGCCCGACGTGTCTCCCGACGTCCCGCACCACGACGCTCCGTCCCGCGACGGCTCCGCCCGCCGGCCCGGTCCGCCCGCCGCGCCGCCGCCGCAGGTGGTGCCG
>JAUIEF010000077.1 GCA_030428785.1 bacterium | reverse complement strand
CGTCGCGTCCGCCGCGCTCCTCGCGCTCGCGGCCGGCGCCGCCGCGCAGGACGGCGAGGCGCCCGCGCTCCCCGCGCCCCCCGCCGAGGTCGTCGAGGCGGAGGTCATGCCCTTCGAGTCCTACGACCCGCCGTCGACGCTCGTCGTGCCGGTCACGGAGGTGCCGCGCGCGCGGTACCCGTTCGTCGACGTGCACAACCACCAGTGGACGATGCCGGGCGACGACCTCACGGAGACCGTCGCGGCCATGGACGAGCTCAACATGGCCGTCATGGTGAACCTGAGCGGCCGCCTGCGCGACAGCCGCGAGCACCTGCTCGGCTGCATCGAGAACGCGCGGGAGCACGCGCCCGGCCGCTTCCTCGTGTTCACGAACCTCTCGTACGAGGGCATCGACGAGCCGGGCTGGGGCGAGGCCATGGCCGACCGCGTCGCGGAGGACGTCGCCGCCGGCGCCGCGGGGCTCAAGATCTACAAGTCGCTCGGCATGCGCGTGTTCGACGGCAGCGGCGCGCGTGTCGCCGTCGACGATCCGCGCCTCGACCCGATCTGGGCGCGCTGCGGCGAGCTCGGCGTCCCGGTGCTCATCCACACCGGCGACCCGGCGCCCTTCTGGCAGCCCTGGGACAACCAGAACGAGCGCTGGCTCGAGCTCAAGGAGAAGCCCGAGCGGCGGCGGCACGGGCTCGAGCCGTCCTGGGAGCAGGTCATGGGCGAGCAGCACCGCGTGTTCGCGAAGCACCCGGCCACGACGTTCATCAGCGCGCACCTCGGCTGGATGGGCCACGACCTCGACGCGCTCGGCGCGCTGCTCGAGGCGCACCCCAACGTCCACACGGAGATCGGCGCGGTCATCGCGGAGCTGGGCCGGCAGCCGCGGCACGCGCGCCGCTGGTTCGAGCGCTGGCAGGACCGCGTGCTCTTCGGCAAGGACGTCTGGACGCCGTCGGAGTACGCCTGCTACTTCCGCGTCCTCGAGACGGACGACGAGGCCTTCGACTACTACCGCCGGCGCCACGCCTTCTGGAAGATGTACGGCCTCGACCTGCCCGACGGCGTGCTGCGCAAGCTCTACTACGGCAACGCGCTGCGCCTGTTCCCCTCGCTGGACCGCTCGCTCTTCCCGGACGACGCATGAGCCCGACCCACCTCGTGGAGCGCCTCGTCCTCCCGCCGGGCGGGTGCCTCGTGCTGCTCGCCGCGGGCTGGGTCCTCGGGCGGCGCTGGCCGAGGCTCGGGCGCGCGTGCCTCGTGCTCGCGTTCCTCACGCTGTGGCTCTCGTCGACGCCGTGGATCGGCGCCGTGCTCATCCGCGCGCAGGAGACGACGCCGGCCTTCGACCCCGTGCGCGGCACGGACGCCGAGGCGATCGTCGTGCTGGGCGCCGGCGTCGAGGGCGAGACGCCCGAGTACGGCGGCCTCGTGCTCGGCCCGCTGAGCCTCGAGCGCGTGCGCTGGGCGGCGCGCCTCCAGCGCATGACAGGCCTGCCGATCGCGCTCACCGGCGGCTCGGCGCGCCCGGACGCGACGCCCGTGGCCGAGCTCATGCGCGAGGTCCTCGTGCAGGACCTGGGCGTCCCCGTGCGCTGGACCGAGGGCGACTCCGCGACGACCTGGGAGAACGCGGCGCTCAGCCGCAAGGTGCTCTCCGCCGAGGGCGTCGACCGCGTGCTGCTCGTCACGCACGCCTGGCACATGCCGCGCGCCGTCATGGCGTTCGAGGCGCACGGCTTCGAGGTCGTCCCCGCGCCGACGATGTTCCACGGGCCGCCGCCCGAGGGCCTCGACGGCTGGATCCCGACCTCGAAGGGGCTGCGCCACACGACCTGGGCGCTGCACGAGATGATCGGGCGCGTCGTGTACGGCCTCCGCGATCCCTGAGGGCACGCGGCGCCGCGTCGCGTCAGACCTCGCGCATCACGGACACGCAGTGCGCGAGCACGTCGGACAGCGAGAGCATGCCCACGAGCTCGTCCTGCCGCATGACCGGCAGCGTCGTGATCTTCTGGTCGACCATGCGGCGCGCCGCCTCGGAGAGCGGCGCGTCGGGGTCCACGACCTCGACCTGCTGCGCCATGATGTCGGACAGGTGGATCGCCTCCGCGTGCGAGCTCGACGCCGCGGCGCGCAGGTCGCGGTCGGAGACGATGCCCGCGATGAGCCCGCGGTCGAGCACCGGCAGGTGACGCACGCCGCGCGCGAGGCAGGTGGAGAACGCGTCCTGCAGTGACATGCCCGGCTCGACGTAGGTGACCTTCGCCGTCATCTTGTGCTCGACGGTCGGGTCGTCCTTCAGCCGGCCGTTGCGGCAGAGCAGCTCGTACGCCGCGAGCAGGTCCATCTCGGTGATGATGCCCTCGAGCACGCCGTCGTGCGTCACGGGCAGGCAGCCGATCTTGAGCCCGAGGAACACCGCGGCGGCCACGTCGACGTGCTCGGCCGGCTCGACGGTGCGCACCTCACGGTGGACGATCTCGCGGACCGTCGTCGCGCGGTCGGACGCGAGCACGTCCGGCGCCTCCGCGTTCACGTCGCCGGGCATGCGCCCCAGCGCCTCGAGCAGGTCGCGCTCGGAGACGACGCCGATGAGCGCCGTGCCGTCCAGGACCGGCAGGTGCCGGAAGTCCTGGCTGTCCATGAGCGCGAGGGCCTCGGCGAGCGAGGCGTCGGCGGGGACGGTCACGGGGTCGGGTGTCATGATCGCGGACACCTTCATGGCGGGCTCCTGGTGCGGGGTGGACGGGCCGGCGGGCGGCCCGCGGGACGCGCCTCCCCGCGCCGGCGCGGCCCGGGGAGCGGGGCCGGCGGGGCCGCCGACGGACGCGCCCGGCGGCCTCCCGACTCCTCCGGAAGTGTCGACCGGGAGGGGCGCAGACGGCCATACGGACTCGTGCGCAGACCCACGCAGACGGCGCGGGAGGGCCGCCGCGGGGGATCTTCACCGGACGCCCGGGAAACCCACCCGGAACGGCCTGTTCCTCCGCGCGACCCGCGGCTGCGATGATGGCGCCATGCCCACGGCCTCCTCCCACGACGCCGCGTCCCTGGCCGACCCCAAGGCCCTCTACCGTGCCGTCGACGAGCTCCTCGACGACGTCGACCCGGGCACGTCCGAGGCCTCGGTCCTCGTGGTGTTCCTCGAGCGGCTCCTGGGGCGGCTGGGCGAGCCGCTCGGGCTCCCCGCGGGCGCCGCGTACCAGGAGCGTCGCCGCGGCTTCCACCGGCTCGCGGGCGGCGAGAGCCTGCCCGACGACGCCTTCGCGCCCTCCTTCGCGCCGGGCGCGCTCTCCGTCACGCGGGAGGAGCCCACGGAGGTCTCGCCCCCGGGCGGCGCGGCGCCGTGGCTCGAGACGGGCGTCGCCGGGCCGACCGGCTCGGGCGCGACGGTCGTGAGCGACGGCCGCTCGCGCTTCGCGGTGGCGCTCGCGTTCCGCGACACGGACGCCCACCCCACGGCGGAGCTCGTGCTCCACACGGTGCGTTCGGTGCTCACCTCTCACCTCCAGCGCGCGCGCTGGGGCAGCACGATGCGCGAGGCGGCGGCCATCCAGCGCAGCCTCGTGCCGGACGTCACGCCCGACGTGCGCGGCTACGACGTCGCGGGCGTGTCGCAGCCGGCGGAGGAGGTCGGCGGCGACTTCTTCGAGGCGCTCGTCATCTCCGCCGACTCGACGGGCCTCGTCATCGGCGACGCGAGCGGGCACGGCCTGCCCGCGGCGCTCGTCGCGCGCGACTGCATGGTCGGCCTCAAGATGGGCGTCGACCGCGACCTGCGCATCGCGCCGATCCTCGAGAAGCTCAACCGCATCATCCACCGCGGCGGGCCGTCGAGCTCCTTCGTGTCGCTCTTCTACGGCGAGCTCGAGGAGAACGGGAACCTCTTCTACGTGAACGCGGGGCACAAGGCGCCCATGCTCTTCCGCGCGCGGAAGCCCGCGGACGCGCCGCCCGAGCTGCTCTTCTCGGGCGACATCGTGCTCGGGCCGGACCCGGACACGCGCTTCAAGCGGCAGTTCGCGCACGTCGACCGCGGCGACTGCCTCGTGCTCTACACGGACGGCGTCAACGAGCGGCAGGACCCGCCGGGCGAGCAGTTCGGCGACGCGCGCATCATCGAGACGGTGCGCTCCGTGCGGGACGCGCCGGCGCGGGAGATCGCGCGGGCCGTGCTGCGCGCGGCCGCCGACTTCGGCGAGGGCGCGGCCTGGGGCGACGACGCGACGGTGCTCGTGGTCAAGCGCGACCCCTGAGGCGGGGCGCCGCTCCGCGCGGCGGCGCGAGGCGGGCGCGCGTCGGCGCGGCGCGCCCCGGCGACACGGCGCGTCAGTCGTCGGCGGGCGCCGGCTCGAACGCGACCCGGAGCACGGACCAGCCGTCGAGCTCGAAGTGCTCGACCTCGACGTGGACCTCCCGCGGCTCCTCGAGCTCGAGGAACGCCTCGTGGGCCGTGGGCGCGTGCCAGGTCCACTCGTCGACGAGCAGCTCGCCGTCGACGCGCACGCGGAGGCCGTCGTCGGAGAGGGTCGCGAGGCGCCAGCGACCGGCGGGGAGCGGGATGTCCGCGACGGCGAGCGTGCCGAAGTGGTCCGGCGGGAAGTCGTCGCGGGCCCAGCCCTGCTGACCGGGACCGCCGCCGCCGTACGGCAGGTCGAGCGCGCCGAGCGTCTCGCGGACGGCGCCGTCGGCGGTCGCGCCCGCGCGCCAGCGGGCCTCGTCCTCGCGCGGGTCGCAGGGCGAGGGGAAGGCCGTGACCTCCCAGCGCGCGACGAGCAGCGTGCCCGACAGCGGCGGCGCGCCGGGGACCTCGAGCCGCCACGGGAGGAGGCCGCGGCGGCCGTCGGCGGCGCGGACCGTGACGCGCGCGCCCTCGACGACCGCGACGACGCCGTCGCCGACGTCGGGCGCGGCGACGCCGACGGACGCGTCGTCCGCCGCGAAGGGCGCGTCGCCCGCGCCGAGCAGCTCCCACGCGACCTCGTGCGGCGCGCGGCGCAGGGGCCGCCACGCGACGGCCTCGCCGTCCCACGGGCCCCACTCGGTCATGAGGATCGCCTCGCGGCCGCGGCGCACGGGCCGGGCGCCGACCGGCCGCGTGTCGCCGCGCAGTCGCGTGCGCGGCGGGAACGAGGGCGCCGCGAGCCGCGGGAGCACCGCCCAGACCGCGCCCGCGTCGTCGACGGGCGCCTCGCCCTCCACGACCGTCGCCGTCCCGACACCCTCGAACCGGTTGTCGACGACCGCCGTCGCGCGGCACGCGCGCAGGTGGAGCGCGACCTCGTCGCCGACGAAGTCGTTGTCCGCGACGACGTTGCCCTCGCAGGCGGCGCCGTGGTCGCGCACCCACGGCACCGTCGCGAGGTGGGCGTCCTCGTCCCACCAGAGGTGCACGCCGCAGCGGTTGTCCTCGAAGCGGTTGCCGAGGATCGTGTCATGCGCGCCGTGCTCGATGTTCACGCCGCCGCGCTCGAGCCCGTAGCCCGCGTCGCCGTTCGCGCGGAAGGTGTTCCCGACGACGAGCAGGTCGCGCGAGTAGCCGCCCCAGACGCCGCAGATGGCGTTGCCCTCGAAGGTGTTCTCCTCGATGCGGTTCGTCTGCGCGAAGGTCAGCTCGAGGCCGTGCGCCGCCGCGAACGAGAGGTCGTTGCGCAGGAAGAGGTTGCCGCGGTGGCCGCGGCCCTCGAACGCTCCGGGGCCGGCGTCGTCGCCGGCGAGCTCGCCGAGCGCCTCGCGGCCGGAGAACGCGAAGACGCCGTCGCCGCCGTGGGTGATCGAGTTCTCCGCGAAGAGGTTGTCGTGGCACTGCTCGAAGAGGAGCAGGCCCGCCGAGTCCTGACCGCGGTTGTAGACGCCGTGGCTGTAGCCGCGGATGCAGAAGTCGAGCGCGTTGCGCGTGACGCTGCACCCGCTCGACCGCCACATGGCGAGGCCCCAGCCCGAGAGGAAGCTGAAGTCGTCGTCGTACACGCGTGCGTCGGACACGCGGTCGAGGATCAGGCCGTTCTGGACGTCGCGCGCCGTGCAGCGGCGGATCGTTGCGCCGTCGGTGCGCTCGACGCAGAGCGCGGCGCCGTGGCGCGTGACCCACTGGCGCTCGTCGTTGTCGTGCGGCGCGAGCCAGTCCGCGCCGTCGTCGGCGGCCGCCGCCGTGGAGCGCAGGCGCTGCCGGAAGCCGTCGCGGACGAGCACGTCCTCGACGAGCAGGCCGTCGGCCTCGCGGGCGAGCAGCCCGACCCGGAAGCCCTCGAGCCGCGCGCCCGAGACGACGACGTCGCGCCGGCCGAGCACCGAGATCCCGACGCCCTCGCGCTGATCGCCGAGTGCGCCGACGGGCGCGCCGCGCAGCACCGAGCCCTCCTCGAACTCGAGCCGCACGCCGTCCGCGACGACCCGCAGCACGCCGTCGCCGGCCGCGTCGCGCACGACGAGCCCCGCCGGCACGCGCACGCGGCACGAGCGCTCGACGAGGACGTCGTCGCCCTCGACGACGAGCAGCGGCAGCGGGTCGTCGTCCGCGGTCGGCGGCGGCGCCGCCGCGACGAGCAGCGCGAGGCCCAGCAGCGCGCCGCCCGCCGTGACGGCGAGCGACGCGCCGCGCAGGGACGGGTCGCGGACCCCGCGCCCGAGGAGGCCGGGCCGGCTCAGCTGCCGGTCCCCAGCAGCTCCGGGATCATCTCGTCGAGCTTGCCGCGCGCCTCCACCGAATAGAGGTCGCCGCCCTTGTCGACGACGAACACGCTCGGGATCGAGTTGATGCCCCAGCTCTTCGAGAACTCGCTGTCCCAGTAGTCGCCCTGGTAGTACTGCGGCCAGTCGATGCCGTTCTCCTCGACGTAGGCCGTGAGCTTGTCGAGGCCGCCGCGCTCGACGGGCTGGTCGAGGCTCACGCCGATGAACTCGACGCCGCGGTCGCGGTACTCGGCGTAGAGCTCCTTCATGTGCGGCATCTCGGCGACGCACGGGCCGCACCAGGTCGCCCAGAAGTCCACGACGACGACCTTGTCGCGCAGGTCCTCCATGGAGATCGTCTCGCCGGAGCGCGCCTCCTCGAACGACAGCGCGAACGGCTGCCCGAGGCCCTCGAACTGCCGGACCTTGCCGCGCGCGTAGCCGGCGTTGCGGCTGTCCGGCCACGCGAGCACGCGCCGGTAGAGCTCGAGCTTCCGGTCGGCGTCGCTCTCGCCGTAGCTCGCGACGCGCATGAGCAGCCCGCCGGCGCGGTCGTCGTGGGGCGCGAGCTCGATCAGTCGCTCGACGGCCGGCAGCGTGTGGCCCGCGTCCCAGCGGTGCTCGTTGCCGAGCGCGGTCGCGGCGTGGTACGCGGCCTCCACGGCGAGCGGGGAATGCGGCATCGTCTCCATGACGCGCGCCGTCTCCTCGGCCACCGTGTCGAAGCCGATCTGCTCGAGGTAGAGCGCCTGCCAGCGGCGCGGCACGAGCTCGAGGACGCGCTCGTGGTCGGGGTGCGACTCCCAGAGCTCGAGGATGAGCGCCGCCTGGCCCTCGGCGTACGCCTTCTTGGCGGCGAGGTACTGCGCCACCCACTCGGCGTCGTCGGACTTCGAGCGGTCGAAGGAGGGCGCCTCGAGCGCCTCGAACTCCGCGAGGATCTCGTCCGCCGGGCGCACGTCCTGCGCGACGGCGGGGAACGCGAGGACGCCCGTGAGCGCCAGGAGCGTGATGAACGTGCGGGGTGTCGACATGGTCGGATCCTCTCCTCGGGTCGCGGGTCGGGTGCGGCGCGCACGCCGCGCCGCCGATCATACGCGAGCACGGTCCCGGGGGTGTCCGCGCGCCGGGGCACCCCGCCGCGGCCTGCTACACTCCCGCGGTCCCGCGTCCGGAGGAGGCCGCCCGTGCTCACGCTCATCTGCAAGCGCACCTGATCCGCGTGCCGCAAGGCGGTCGCCTTGCTCGACGGGAACGGCGCGGACTACACGTACCGCGAGTACACGGAGGAGCCGCTCACGGTGGAGGAGCTCGAGGCCGTCTTCGCCGCGCTCGGCAAGGAGCCGGAGGAGCTGCTGCGCAAGCGCGACGCGAAGCCGCTCGGCGTGACGGGCGACGAGCCGCGCGAGGAGCTGCTCGCGCTCATGGCGGAGCACCCGACGCTGCTCCAGCGGCCCATCCTGTGGTCGGGGGAGCGCGCGGTCGTCGGCCGCCCGCCCGAGGACCTGCTCGAGCTGCTCTGACGCCGTGTCCGCCCCCGCCCCGCCCTACCGCGTCCTCACCCGCCGGCTGCTCCTGCGCTGCTTCGAGCCGACCGACGCCGAGGAGCTCCGCGAAGTGGCTGCGCGCAACCGCGACCACCTCGCGCCCTGGATGCCGTGGGCGAAGGACGACCCGCAGACCGTCGCCGAGAAGGTGCAGCTGCTGCGCGGGTTCCGCGCGCGCTTCGACCGCGACGAGGACTACGTGTTCGGCGCGTTCGGGCGGGAGAGCGGGGCGCTCGTCGGCGCGACGGGGCTGCACCGGCGGGTCGGTCCGCGCGCGTTCGAGACCGGCTACTGGGTGGACCGCGAGCACGTGCGTCGCGGCCTCGCGTCCGAGATGGCGGCCGCCATGACGCGCGTGGCCTTCGACCTGCTGCGCGTCGAGCGCGTCGAGCTCCACGTCGACGTGCGCAACGCCCCGAGCCTCGGCGTCCCGCGGAAGCTGGGCTTCGTCGCGGACGGGGTCCTCCGCCGCCGCAGCCCGACGACGCTCCCGGAGCCCGGCGACATGGCGGTCTTCACGATGTTCGCGGACGAGTACCCGGGAACGGCCTGCGCGGAGGCGCCGCTCGAGGCGTTCGACGTGCTCGGCGCGCGGCTGCTCTGACGCGGGCTCTCGCGCGGCCGCCCGCGACGACGCGCCGAGCCGCTCAGCGCACGCGGTTCGTCACCGGGTCCCAGCGGACGCCGAGCGTGCGCAGGTAGACGCGCGACGCGTCCTGCCAATTCTCGCCGTCGAGCGGCCGCGCGTCGAGGGCGCGGTTCATGTAGGCGAGGCCCAGCCCGGGCTTGTCCATCCGCAGCGTGAGCAGCTCCCACCCGATGTACCGCTGCGCGCGGCTGTACTGCGGGTGGTCCTCGGGTACGGACTGCAGGAGCGCGAGCGCCTCCTCGGTGCGGCCGTCGCGCATCGCATGCCGTCCGAGGCTGAAGACGTCGTCGGGGTCGACCGGCGGCGGCCACGTGAAGCGCACGAGCGTGTCGCCGTCCTCGCCCTGCACGACCTCGATGCCGTCGTCGGCGGCCGTCGCGTCCGCCGGCTCTCCCGTCGCCGGTCCGGCCGGCGCGGGAGGCTCGGCATCTCGCGAGCCGCGGCTGCGCGCGACGAGCTCGCCCAGGGGCACGCGGTCCCCGTCGGGCAGCGTGATGACGAGGGACGGATCGGGCGGCGGCAGGTCGGACGCGGGGTCGGCGATCACGTTCGCGACGACGACGAGCAGGACGAGCAGCAGGACGATCGGCGTCACGATCCAGAGCAGCGCGCGCTTCATCACGGGGAGCCTCCCGGGTTCCGACGGACGCGGCGTGGGTGGGATCGCGGGTCGCGCGCTTTCACGGCGCGTCGTCCGCCGCGGGTCGCGACGCTCACGTGGCCGGCGCTCCGTCGGCGACGAACGCGCGCGCGAGGCAGGCCGCCCCGACCGCGCCGCTGGCCCCGCCGTGGAGCGCGAGCCCGAGGTCGAGGCCCTCCCACGACTCCGCGAACACGAGGCGCCGCACCTCGTCGCGCACGGCCGCGAGCCACGGCTCGCCGAGCCGCGTCACGCCGCCGCACAGCGCGATCCGCGAGGGGGCGAAGAGCTGCACGAGGTCCGCGAGGCCGGCGCCGAGCGCGCGGCCGCCCTCCTCGACGAACGCCCGCGCGCGGGCGTCGCCGGCGGCCGCGGCGCGCCCGACGGACGCGAGGTCGGGCGCGCGGCCAGGCCCCGCCGGCGTCCAGTCCGGGTGCTCCTCCGCGAGCCGCGCCGCCCGCGCCGTGAGCGCCGTGCCCGACGCCGTCGTGTGGAGGCAGCCGCGTCGCCCGCAGACGCAGGTCTCGCCGTCCGGGTCGACGCCGACGTGACCGAGCTCGCCCGCGAGCCCGGAGGCGCCGCGGTGGAGTCGTCCGCCCGGGAAGAGCGCCGCGCCGATGCCCGTGCCGACGGTCACGAGCGCGAGGTCCGGCGGCGCGCCGGGCCGGCGCCGTGTCCACGCGTCGACCTCGCCGACGCCCGCGGCCGTCGCGTCGTTCTCGAGGCACACCGGTCGGCCGAGGCGCGCGACGAGCCGCTCGACGACGGGGAAGCCGTCCCACCCCGGGAGGATGACCGAGCTGCGCACGACGCCGCGGTCCACGTCGACGAGGCCCGCGAAGCCGACGCCCGCCGCCGCCGCCCGCGCGCCCGCCTCGTCCTCGAGCCGCTCGACGAGCGCCGCCGCCCGCGCGCAGATCGCGTCGGGGCCGTCGTCGCCGCCCGTCGGCACCGTCGCGTCCGCGCGCACCTCGCCGTCCCCGTCGAGGAGCACGCCGCGCAGCTTCGTGCCGCCCAGGTCCAGTCCCGCGGTCGGTGCCCGCGCCGCGCCCGCCGTGTCGTGTCGTGACGACATCCCGGCAGAGTACACTCCGGCGCTCACCCCGGCCCGCGGAGTCCCCCATGCACGGCGCCCACCGGCTGCTCCCGCTGCTGATCGTCCTCCTCGCCGCGTGCACGTCGCTGCGGCGGCCGCCCGGCCTCGAGGAGCGCGTCGCGCGCATCGAGCAGGACCGGCTCACGGCGGACATCGAGGCGCTGCACGGGATCGGCCCCCGCCCGATCGAGGACGTCGAGGCGACGGCCGCGACCGTCGCGTGGCTGCGCGAGCGGCTCGAGGGCCTCGGCTACGAGGTGCTCGAGGAGGAGGTCTCGTACCCGACGACCTCCGGGCGCCTCGTGGCCCGGGTGCGCCGCGCCGACGGCGGCCCCGACGCGGAGATCGAGGAGCTGCCGCTCGAGCCGGGCGCCGGTCGCTACGGCGCGCGCGTGCTCGAGAGCCGCAGCCGCACGCTCCGCGCGCAGGGCTGGGACGTCCTGGGGTACGTCATGCAGGGGCTCGACGGCGCGTGGCCGGGCCCGCTCGTCGCGCCGAACCTCTTCGTGGAGATCCCGGGGAGCGAGCTGCCCGACCGCGTGCTCGAGGTGAGCGCGCACTACGACACGGTGCCGGGGAGCAGCGGCGCGTCGGACAACAGCAGCGGCGTCGCGGTGCTCCTGGAGCTCGCGCGCGTGCTCGCGGACAGCCGACCGCGCAAGACCGTGCGCCTCTGCTTCTTCGCCGCGGAGGAGGCGGGGCTCGTCGGCAGCCGCCTGCACGTCGAGCGCCTCGCCGCGGACGAGACGTCGGTCGTCGAGGCGCTCCTCAACGTCGACTCCGTCGGGCACGCGAGCGACGCGCCGGACTCGCAGCGCGCGCCCGTGCGCATCCCGCTCGTGACGTGGATGCCGTCCGTCGGCGACTTCGTCACGGTCATCGGCACGAACGCGACGGGCTGGCTGGGCGACCTCTTCGAGCGCTGCGCCGACGCCTACGTCCCGGACCTCGAGTACTACAGCGCGAACCGCATCGGCGGCTGGTTCGCGGACGGCCGGCGCAGCGACCACGCGCACTACTGGGACGCGGGCATCCCGGCGGTCTTCCTCACGGACACGGGCGAGTTCCGGTCGGACACCTACCACCGGCCGGACGACGCGCCGGACACCGTCGACCCCGTCTTCGTGCACCGTGTCGCGCGGGCGGTGTGCGCGACCCTGCTCGAGCTCGACGCCCGCTGACGGCGCGCGCGGGAGCGACGGGCGCGCCCGCGCTCAGCGCCCGCCGACGTAGCCCATGGCCCGCAGCTCCTCGAGCTGCGCCTCCGTGAGCGGCGTCTCGCGCGCCGTGTCGCGGAAGAGCCGACGCAGCGCGAGGTCCTGCGCCTGCTGCGCCTCGAGCAGCGCGAGCAGCCGGCGCACCTCGTCCGGGTGCTCGGCCGCGACGTCGCGCTCGGCGCCCGGGTCCGCCGCGAGGTCGAAGAGCTCCGGGTGCTCGCCCGTCTGGTCGACCTGGAGGCGCCAGCGGTCGGTACGCACGGAGTAGCGGCGGCGCTTCGGGCCGTCCGTGGTGGGCGCGTGGCTGAACGCGACGCGCCGCGCGGAGCCGCCGTCGAGCAGCGGCACGAGGCTCTCGCCCTGGTGCTTCACGTCGTCGAGCGGCGTGCCGGTGAGCTCGAGGAGCGTCGGCATGACGTCCACGTTGCGCACGATGTCCGGCACGCGGCGCGGCGCCGTACCGGGGACGCGCATGAGCAGCACGATACGCAGGAGCTCGTCGTGCAGGTTCTCGCCGTGCTCGGCGGTGAGGTCGTGCTCGCCGAAGGCCTCGCCGTGGTCGCTCACGACGACGACGATCGTGTCGTCCGCGAGCGGCGTTTCGCCCTCGTCGAGGGCGGACCAGAGCGCGCCCAGCCGGTCGTCCGTGAAGCGCACGCCTGCGTCGTAGTAGTCGCGCGCGACGGCCTGCGACTCCGGCGAGAGCATGCGCTCCTCGTTCAGCCCGTACTCCTTCGCGAGCGCGAAGAGCCCGGGGACGTCCTCGACGATCTTCCGCAGGTCGTCCGAGCAGTGCCACTCGTGGTGGTAGACGAAGGAGACCTCCTCGCGGTCGAGCCGTCGCCCCGCGTTCCAGTCCGCGACGAGCGCGTCGCGACGCCCGTGCTCGGCCGCCTCGTCGTAGCCCGGGCGGAACATCGCCACGTACTCCTCGGGCGCGTGGTACGGGTAGTGCGGCTCGTAGGTGTGGAACAGCGCGAAGAGCGGGCGCTCGTCGTCGCGGCCGCGCAGCCAGTCGAGGAACCGCGCGAGGTTCGGCTCGAGGAGGTTCGGCGTGTCGTCCTGCGGCTTGTCGTGGAACGCCTCGAAGCCCGCGTCGAGCCCGAACACCGCCGACGCGTAGACGCCCTCGGTGAAGGCGACCGTCTCGTAGCCCTCGCCGGAGAGCACCTCGGCGAGCGTCGTCGCGGCGTCGCTCAGCCGGCCGGGGTCGGGGTAGCTCGTCACCGCGTGCGCGTCCGGGTAGAGCGAGGTCACGAGGCTGATGAGCGAGGGCGCGGTCCAGGGCGCCGACGAGTGCGCGTTCTCGAAGACGACGCACTCCTCCGCGAAGGCGTCGAGCCCCGGCGACGTGGGCCGCTCGTAGCCGTGGAGCCCGAGGTGGTCCGGGCGCAGCGTGTCGAGCACGATGACGAGCACGTTCGGGCGCGACGCCGGGTCGTCGGCGGCGCCGTCCGCGCAGGCGCCCGCGAGGAGCGCGATCGCGAGGAGGGCGGCGCGGGGTCGAGGGGCTGCGGTGCTCATGGGACGGGAGAGCCTGACACGCGCGGCGGCCGCGGGAAAGGACTCAACGTCCGTCGGGGTCGCCGAGGTAGCCCAGCGCGCGGAGCGTGCGCTCGAGGTCCCTGTCCAGGTCGACGGGCGGCGCCGCGCCGCCCGGCCCGCGCGGCGCGTCCATGAGCTCGCGCAGCCGGGCGGCCATCGCCGCGGCGCGCTCCGGCTCGTCGTCCACCCGGTCCTCCGACTCCGCGGGGTCGGCCGCCAGGTCGTAGAGCTCGTGCGCGCCGTCGCTCGACGCGATGAACTTCCACGGCCACTCGACGAGCACGTGGCGCGTGCGGTCGAAGCGGTGGCCCCAGTCCGCCTGGAGGTCCTTGAGCCGCGCCCAGTAGTTCTCCGAGACGACGGGCGCCTCGCCCGGCAGGTTGGGGAAGAGCGGCCGCGCGTCGCCGACGAGCGCGTCCGGGAGCAGCGAGAGCACGAGGCCGGCGACGTCGGCGGAGCTCGTCGGGCGGTCGTCCACGCGCCCGGTGCGCTGCCCGGGCGCCTTGACGACGAGCGGGACGCGCAGCACCTCGTCGTAGACGTCCTTGCTGTGCTCCACGAGCCGGTGCTCGCCGAAGAACTCGCCGTGGTCCGACGTGATGACGAGCAGCGTGTCGTCGAGGAGACCGCGCTCCCGCAGCAGGCCGACGAGGCCCTCGAGCCCGTCGTCGAGGTTCGCCACGGCGGTGTCGTACTGGTCGAGCACGCGCTGACGGAGCTCCGCGGGGACCGGCCCCTCCCCCGCCAGGACCGCCTCGGTGAGCGCGTGCAGCAGCTCGCCCTCGTCTCGGTCCGGCACGACGTCGAGGTCGTCCACGGGGCGCGTGTTGTAGACGTAGTGCGTGTCCGTGTAGTTCACGAAGAGGAAGAACGGGTCGTCGCCGACCTCGTCCAGCCAGCGGGCGACGCGCAGATTGAGTCGCGACGCGTACGAGCGCGCGAGCTGCCAGTCGTCGAAGCCCTGGTCGAGCTGGAACACCGGATCGAACCAGCCCATGTTCGAGATGATGCCGCCCGTGCTCCAGCCGCGCTCCGCGAGGACCTCGGCCAGCGTGAGGTGCGCGTCCGCGAGCGGGCGCAGGTTCTCGCGCGTGTGGTTCGGCTCGTAGGTGTGCACGCCGTGCTCGAACGGGTGCATGCCCGTGAAGAGCGAGGCGTGGGTCGGCAGCGTCCAGGGCGCGCTCGCGAACGCCCGCGTGTAGCGCGTCGACCGCGACGCGAGGGCGTCGAGGAAGGGCGAGGTCCGCCGGTCGTTGCCGTAGCAGCCGAGGCGGTCCGCGCGCAGCGTGTCGCAGACGACGAGCAGGACGTTCGGCGGGCCGGACGCGGGGGGCCCTCCGGAGCGCGCGTCGTCCCCGCGCGAGCAGGAGACGATCGTCACCAGGGACAAGACGACGAGCAGGCGCAGCGGCATGGACGGCGAGACACGCGAGGGAGGGAGGTGCGCGGGCCGTCGACGGAGAAGAGACGTCGGCCGGGAGGGAGGCGCCCGGAGCGGCCCGCGAGCGAGGGAAGAGGATCGCGGCGGCGTCGCGACCGTGACCATGAGCTCGTCGGCCGCTAGCGAGAGGGAGCTGATGATAACATCGATCCCGACACCGCCTTCGAGGACCCGATCATGAGCGACGCCGGACCCGCGGGAGCCCCTGCGCGGGAGTCCCTTCCGCCGCTCCCGCCGCCCGAGGTGGCGCCGCCGGGCCTCACGCCGCAGGCCCTCGCCCTCGACCTGCGCACCGTCGACGACGCGATGGCCGCGCGCCTGCGCGAGCTCTGCTACCGCTGGAAGCTGCTCGTCTTCAAGGGCCAGGACCTCACCGACGAGGAGTACATCGCGTTCGCGCGCAAGGTCGGCACGCCCGAGCCGTACTTCCAGGACCACTACCACCACCCCGACCACCCGGAGATCTTCGTCTCCTCGAACGTGCCCATGGACGGGCGCAAGGTCGGTGTCGCGGGCACGGGCCGCATGTGGCACGCCGACTACTCGTTCTTCGACCGGCCCCTCGCGTTCACGTGCGTCTTCCCGAAGATCCTGCCGCGCGTGAAGCGCGAGACGTACTACGTCGACATGGCGCGCGTGTACCGCGAGCTGCCCGACGCGCTCAAGAAGGACATCGCGGGGCTCACCGCCTTCAACGACGCGTGGGACTACTACAAGGTGCAGCCCTGGGACATCGACCGGGCCGTGCGCGAGCTCATCGACCAGTGGCACCGCGAGGCGCCGGGCGCGAGCCACCCGCTCGTCGTGCGGCACCCGGCCACCGGCGAGGACATCCTCTACTGCAGCAGCGGCTTCACGAAGCGCGTGGAGGGCGTCACCGCCGAGCGCGGCGAGGCGCTCCTGCGCGAGCTCTTCGCGTTCGCCGAGCAGCCGCGCTTCAAGCATTGCCAGCCGTGGGAGGAGGGCGACCTCTTCATGTGGGACAACCGGACGCTCATCCACCACGCGTCGAGCGTGCCGGCCGGCGAGCAGAGCCGCAGCTACCGCATCAGCCTCTACGACGAGCTGCCGTTCCGCGCGTCCTGAGGCCGCGCGAGCGGGCACGGCTCGCGCGGGCGCGGCCGGAACCGGTCAGGGCGCGCCGACCTCCACGGGATCGTCGCCCTCGCGCAGGGCGTAGACGCCGCCGGGCGCGAGGGCCGTCACCGTCTGCACGCGTCCCGAACCGGGCCAGCGCACCTCGACCTCCTCCACCGCGACCGCGTCGCCGAGGCCGACCTCCGCCTGGAGGCTCGCGCTGCCGAAGCTGCCGCCCGTGCCCACGGTCGTGAAGACGTCGCGCGAGCCGCCGTCCGCGGTCGTCACGCGGACCCGCACGCGCGCGCCGATCGCCGAGCGGTTCGCCGCGACGCCCTCGAGCCGCAGCACGAGCGCGCGCCGCCCCTGCCCCGGGTTGAGGAAGAGCGCGTTGCGGTACGCGTCGCCCTGGAACGCGCCGCCCATGACGGCGTAGACGTCCTGGTCGCCGTCGCCGTCGACGTCGCCGAACGCGATGCCGTGGCCCTTCTGCAGGTGCCCGAAGCCGCCGGAGGTCGTGACCTCTCGGTACACGCGGCGGCCGTCCGGCCCCGGCCGGTTCACGAACATGCGGTTCGGGTAGAGCGCGCGGAAGTCGGGCTCGCCCGTGCCGACGTAGAAGTCCGGCCAGCCGTCGTTGTCGAGGTCGCCGAAGTTGCAGCCCATGGTCATGAGCATGCGGTCGAGGCGCGCGTCGGCGGTCGCGTCGCGGAACCGCCCGCCGCCGAGGTTCTCGTGCAGGCGCGGCAGCTCGCCCTGGTGCGGCTCGCCGAGGTAGTCCTTGACGACCTGGCGCACCGAGTTGAAGCGGTAGCCCGACACCCAGAGGTCGAGGTCGCCGTCGTTGTCGTGGTCGAACCACCAGGTCGGGAAGCTCCAGGCCGGCTCGGTGACGCCGGCCTCCGGCGCGACGTCGGTGAAGCGCCACGGGCGCGGCGGCGCGGCCTCGCGGCGCGACGGCGGGTCGTCGTGCGCGGGGCGCGGGCGGCCGTCCGCGGGGCCGTCGTTGTGAAGGAGCAGGTTCGCGCCGTCGTTGCGCGAGACGTAGAGGTCGGGCAGGCCGTCGTCGTCGTAGTCGCCGGCCGCGACGCCCTTGACGTAGCCGACGACCGCGGCGCCCGTATGTCGCGCGACCTCCGTGAAGGTGCCGCCGTCGTTGTGGTAGAGCTCGCACGGGTGCGCCGTGCCGCCCGGCGACGACTCGTTGCCGATGAACAGGTCGAGCCAGCCGTCGCCGTCGTAGTCGAGCCACGCGGCGGTCTGCGTCGGGTGCTCCGAGAGCAGGCCGGCCGCCTCGGTGACGTCCTCGAAGCGCCCGCCGCCGAGGTTGCGCAGCAGCGAGTTCGGGACGCGGCCGGCCTCCTTGCGCCACGCCCCGCGCAGCACGAGCACGTCGGGCAGGCCGTCGTTGTCGTAGTCGGCGTGCACCATGTTGAGACCGCCGGTGATGCCGAGCAGCCCGGACGCCTCGGTGGCCTCCGTGAAGCGGCCCGCGCCGTCGTTCACGAAGTACCGCACCTGGTCCGCGAGGTCCCAGGACGAGACGAGCAGGTCGAGGTCGCCGTCGAGGTCGAAGTCCTCGAGGCACACGCCGCCGCAGAGCGCGTCGACGTCGACGCCCCGCTCGCCCGCGACGTCGGGGAAGCGGCCCACGTCGTCCTCCGCCTCGAAGACCTCCGGCGGGATGAGCCGGTCCGCCGGCACGCCGTCCGGCCAGGCGCCGAGCGTCATCGCCGCGATGTTCAGCAGCCACGCCGCCTCGACGTGCTTCGGCCGCTTGTCGAGCAGCCAGCCGAACTCGCGGATCGCGTTCTCCGAGCCCTCGGTGAGCCGGTGCACGCCGTCGCCGCGGATGGGCAGCAGGCAGGACTCGGTGCCGTGGTGGAGGATGCAGTTCTCCTCTTCGCCGAGCCGCAGCCACGCGAGCGCGACGAGCTCGCGCACGCGCACCTCGAGCTGCCGGAAGACGGGCTTCGGGAGGTCGGCCGCCTGAAGCCGCGCGTCGAGGTCGGCGAGGACGTCGAGCGCCTCGCGCGTCTCCCCCGCCACGAGCAGCTCGTTGGCGAGCATGGCGCGCGTCTCGATCTCCTCCTGCGGCGCGAGGCCGCCGGCGTCGAGCCGCGAGCGGTACTCCGCGGCGCGCCGGTCGTTGAGATAGGTGTCCTGCGCGCGGTCCGGCGAGGTCGTGATCGCCGCGAGGCGGGCGGCCATGGCGCGCGTGCCGTCCGCGGCGCCGGACTCGCCGCCGCAGGCCGCGAGGAGCAGCGCGAGCAGGCCGGCCGCGAGCCGACGGGACACGCCGGGACACGCGCGGCGGGGATCGCGAGGAGGGCGTGCGACGTTCATGGCCGGATGGTACTCGACGCCCGACCGGTGCCGGACGGGTCGCGCCGGTCGCGCGCCGGCGCCGGCCGCGCGGCCGGCATCGTGCGTCACCCGTCGTCGAAGCGCCAGGTCGTCCGGAAGTCGCGCGGCAGGAGCGTGCCCGTGACGAGCGCGCGCACCATCTCGACGGGGATCGAGCCCTCGTGCAGCACGGCGTCGTGGAACTCCCGGTCGGTCATCGCGCCGCCCCCCACGACCTCGCGGTGCAGCGCGCGGAGCTGGAGCCCGCCGAGCATGTACGCCGCCTGGTAGAGCGGGCCGTAGCCGCCCTGCACCGAGCGCCGCACCTCCGCGGTCGCGTTCGCGCGCTCGTGCCCGACCCGCTCGACGAGCAGCTCGATGCACTCGTCGGGGTTCAGCTCGCCGAGGTGGAAGCCCAGCGAGAAGAGGATGCGCGCGCAGCGGTGCTTGCGCCAGAAGAGCATCCCGACCCGGTCCTCGGGGCCCTGCGCGAAGCCCGCGTCCCAGAGCACCATCTCCCAATAGAGCGCCCAGCCCTCCATCCAGAAGGGCGTGCCGAACGGCATGCGGTGCGTCGCGTGGCGCGCGCGCATGTAGCCCTGGAGGTGGTGCCCGGGGATGAGCTCGTGGTGCACGGTCGCGCGGCTGAAGTGCACGTTGTTGCCGCGCATGCTCATGAGCTTGTCGTCGTGCTCCATGCCGGCCGTCGGGAAGGACACGCTGATGACCTCGCCGCCCGTGAAGTACGGCGTGTACTTCTGCCGCTGCGGCGTCATCATCTCCATGCGCCACAGCGCCTCGGCGTAGCCGGGGACCGTCACGAGGTCGCGCTCCCGCAGGAAGTCGACGGCCTCCTGCGCGAGCTGCCGGATGAGCTCCGGCTGGCCGCCCGGCTCGACGTGCAGCGACTTGACGTGCTCCTGCGCCGCACGCCAGTCGTCGCCGAATCCCAGCTCGGCGGACGCCTCGAGCATGCGCGCCTGGCACCACGCGAGCTCGCGCTCGGCGATCGCCATGAGCTCCTCGGGCGTGTATGGCACGAACTCGCGCCGCAGCTCGACGAGCAGCGCCTCGCGCCCGATCGGGTCGCCAAGGATCGTGTCGTCGTCCGACTCGGCGACGCCCGCGACCGTCTCGCGCAGGTGCTTCGCGTACGCGTCGAGCGCCTTCGAGGCCGCGGCGTACGGCCGCTCGCACCACCAGGTGTAGAGCGGGTCGTAGCCGGCGCGGTAGCGGTCCCAGGCGGCGAGCGTCTTCGCGAGCGAGCGCACGATGCCGGCCGTGCGGTTCGCGACGAGCGGGCTCACCGCGAGCGGCGCGTCGTCGGCGGCGGGCGGGCCGTCGGCGCGACCGGCGTCGTCGGCGGCCCCGGCCTCGCCGTCCGTCGCGTCCTCGGCGCGCACGACGCGCTCGCGCAGCGCGTCGACCGCCTCGGCGAGCGCGTCGAGGCGCGCCGCGGCCTCCGCCGGCTCGACGGGCTCCAGCGCGCGCCGCGCCTCATGGAGGTCGTGCACGACGTCCGCGAAGGTCAGGAGCGCCGCGGACTCCTCCCAGCGCGCGGCGTCCAGCTCGAGCGACCGCCGCAGGTACGCGATGCGGTTGCGCAGCAGGTGCCAGTCGACGCGGCCGCCGACGTCGAGCGCCTCGTAGTCCATGCCGTCGAGCGCCGCGTCCCACACCGCGAGGTGGTGAGACTCGCGCGCACGGCGCTCGGAGGAGTGCGGCGCGTCCCAGCGTCGGCGCAGCGCGTCGAGGTCCGTCTCGAAGCGCGTCACGACGTCGCGCATGCCGCCGGCGACGAGCGCGGCGACGTCCGGCGCGACGTAGGGCGGGGCGACGTCGCCCGGCGCCGGAGCGAGGGTCAGGACGAGGACGAGCAGCGACGCGGCGGACATGCCGGGACTCCGGGGGACGCGACGGCGCGGATGGTAGCAGGGCCCCGCCCGACGCCGCGATCCGCGTGGTAGAGTCCGGCTCGCTCCGCGTCCCGACCGCCCTCCCGCTGAGTCCTCCGCGTGACGTCGCCCTCCACCGGCACGCCGCCGCGTCGCGGCCGCCCGACCGCGCGCCGCGGTCTCCTCGCCGGCGCGCTCCTCCTGTCCGTCGCGACGACCGCCGCCGCCCAGGCGATGCCCGGCGCCGCGCGGGGCGCGCCCCTCGTGCCCTGGCAGCGCGACCTCGACGACGCGCTCGCGCTCTCGCGCGCGACCGGCAAGCCGCTGCTCGTGTGCGTGAACGCGGACGGCGAGCCCGCGAGCGAATCGCTCGCCGCGCGTCGCTACCGCGACCCCGCGTTCGTCGCGCTCATGGAGGGCTTCGTCCCGGTCATCGCGTCACCGGACGTGCACACGGACCGGACGCACGACAGCCGCGGCCGGCGCGTCCCCTGCTCACGCTTCGGACGCGTGACCTGCGACGAGCACATCCGCATCGAGCCGCTCGTCTTCGAGCGCTGGTTCGACGGCACGCGCGTCGCGCCGCGCCACCTCGCGGTGTCGCCCGACGGCGAGGTGCTGTTCGACCTCTACCTGCTCAACGACCTGGGCGTCCTCGACACGCGGTTCTCCGGATACGAGGGCGCGGGCGAGCCGCTCCCCGACGTCACGGAGCTCGACGAGCGGGGGCTGCTCGCGTCGCCGGACGCGGCCGCGCGCGAGCGCATCGAGGCGGTCGCCGTCCGGGCGGACGCCGACGTGCGCCTGCGGCTCGTCCTCGGCGCGCTCTCCGACACGCGCGACGTCGCGCACCCGGAGCTCCTGCGGCTCGGGCTGCGCGACGCGGAGGCGCACGTGCGCCGCGCCGCCGCGGAGCGGGTCGCCGCCGACCCGACGGGTCTGCCGACGGACCTCCTCGCGGGCGCCGCGCGGGCGCTGCACGACGACGACGTGCTCGTCGCGACGGTGCTCGCGGAGCTCGGCGCGCGCGACGACACCGCGTCGCAGCGCCTCGCCACGGTGCTCGGCGCCGCGCGCGAGCCGTCGGAGGCGCTCGACCCCGCGGCCTGGAGCCGGAAGCTCTCCGCCACGGACGCCGACGAGACGCCGCCCAGCGCGCGCGTCCTCGAGGGGCTCGCGGCGCGGCTCGACAAGGAGCTGGCCGCCGCCCCGGACGACGCCGCGCTCCGCGCGCGCCTGGCACGCGCCTACGTCGACCTCGCGCGGGCGCAGCAGGACGCCGGCGCCGAGGACGTGGCGTACCTGTGGGAGCTCGCGCGCGCCGAGGCGCGCACGGTGATCGACGGCGGCGACGCCCCCGCGGCGGCGCACGCGGTCTTCGCGCGCACCGACTGGCTGCTCGGCGGCACGGCCGAGGACGCGGCGCGGTCGGCGGCGCGCGCGCTGCCCGGGCTGTTCGTCGAGGCGCGGTCGCCGTTCGCGGCCGAGGTCCTCGACGTCCTCGTGCAGGCCCGCGCGGAGCAGGCGCTCGCGACGCTCGACGCGGGGACGCTCCCGGAGCCCGCGTGGATCTCCGACGTCGCGGCGGGCGCCCGGCTGCTCGTCGTGCACCCGCACGCCACACCGTGGCAGCGCGGCGCGGCGCTCGACGTCGTCGGCGCACTCGCGCTCGACGGGCTCCACGCGGACCTCGCGTGGCTCGGCGTCACGGAGCGCCCGACGGCGGCCGTGCTCCACGAGCACCTCCGCTGGCACCTGCTGCGCGACGGCGACGCCGCGCGCGTCGGCGACGTCTACGAGGACCTGCTCGCGACGGTCGGGCCGGACGAGCGGCCCGCCGTGCGCTGGTACCAGGCGTTCGCGCGGCTCCAGGCGGGTGACCGCCTCTGGGACGAGCGCCGCCCCGACGAGGCGGCGGCGAGCTTCCGCGCGAGCCTCGAGGGCTTCGACGAGGCGCTCGCGCTCGACGGGACGCTCACGAACGCGACGGGCTACGCGGCGCTCGCGCGGACCGGGCTGGCGCGCGTGCTCGCGGCGCGCGGCGACCTCGCCGGCGCGGCGCGCGAGCTGCTCGCGGGCCTCGACCCCGGGCGACGCGACCTGCTCGACCTGCCCGACTCGCTCGGCGAGACGCCGCGCTTCGTCGTCATGGACGTGCGCGACCGGCTGCTCGACGGCTCGCCGACGGACGACGAGCGCGCGCTCGCCGCGTCGCTCGACGGGCTGCTCGAGTTCGGACGCTGAGCCGCGCGACGAGGCCGCGCGTCAGTAGCTGCCCCAGCTCTGCCTGCCGGGCAGCCAGAAGCTCGGGCTGAGGAACCGGAAGAGCCCCGCGATGCGGCGCGACCGCGCGATGCTCTCGTCGAGCTCCTGCTCCGAGTCCGCCATGTGCGACTCGAAGACCTCGTCCCAGAACTCCTTGCTGGCGGCCTCGCGCTCCTCCTCGTCGTCGAAGAGGCCGCGGATGCCGGCGAGCTCGCCCGCGTCGAGGAAGACGCCGCCGCAGCCGGGGCAGGTGTCGACCTGCACGCTCATGCGCACCGAGAAGTAGTGGCGCTGCATGACGTAGCGCTCGCAGCGCGGGCAGTCGTAGCGCGCGTTGCGGTCGACGTCGCGGAGCGGGTCGCGCTTCACGGACAGGAGCAGCGCGCCGGCCGACTCGTGCGGCTCGTCGAAGTGGTGCAGCTCACCCTTGTCGAACCAGATGCCGCCGCACCCGCCGTCGCACACGTCGACCTTCACGCCGTCGACGTCCCGCTCCTGGAGCGTGTTCGCGCATGCCGGACAGTTCATCCTTCGCCTCCCGCGGGTGGATCGGTACCTGCCGGGTCCCCATCGACGCGGGAGCGCGGGCACTTGAGCGGGGCCGCGAGCGCCGCCGGAGCCGGGCCTCAGACGGGCGCGCCGCCCTCCGCGCCGCAGGCCTCCCAGCCGCGCCGGAGCTCGGCGCGGTCGAGGTGCCGCCCGATGACGACCATCCGCGAGACCT
>JAUIEF010000076.1 GCA_030428785.1 bacterium | reverse complement strand
CGTACCAGGTCAACAAGTCGAGCCTCATCGAGTCGATGGCGCAGCTCGTCAAGGACCAGCGCATCAACTCCATCTACGACATCGCCGACCTGTCCGACCGGCACGGCATGCGCGTGGTCATCGAGCTCAAGAAGGGCGAGGACCCGCAGATCACGCTGAACCAGCTGTACAAGTTCACGCAGCTGCAGACGACGGTCTCGATCATCAACATCGCGCTCGTCGGGAACCGCCCGCGCACGCTCTCGCTGGCCGGGCTCGCCAACGAGTTCCTGGACCATCGGCGCGAGGTCATCCGCAGGCGCACCGAGTACCTGCTCGGCGTGGCGCGCGACCGGCAGCACATCGTCGAGGGACTGCGCATCGCGCAGGCGAACATCGACGAGGTCATCAAGATCATCCGCGGCGCGTCGGACACCGAGGACGCGCAGCGCCAGTTGCGCGAGCGCTTCCAGCTCAGCGAGCGGCAGACCGAGGCCATCGTGAACATGCGCCTGCGCGCGCTCACGAACCTCGAGGTCGAGAAGCTCGAGGCGGAGTGGCGCGAGCTCGCCGAGAAGATCGCGCGCTACGAGGCGATCCTCGGCGACCCGAAGCTCATCGACGCGCTCATCCTCGAGGACCTCGACCGGCTCGGCGGTCAGTACACGTCGCCGCGTCTCACCGAGATCGGTCCGCCGGTCGAAGGTTTCGAGGACGAGGACTTCATCGCCGACGAGACGGTCGCGGTCACGCTCAGCAACCACGGGTACATCAAGCGGATGAACCTCGACACGTACCGCAGCCAGCGGCGCGGCGGGTCGGGCATCCGCGGGACGGAGAGCAAGGACGGCGACTTCGTCGAGCAGCTGTTCCTCGCGGACACGCACGACTCGCTGCTCTTCATCACCGGCGCCGGCAAGCTGCACCAGCTCAAGGTCTACCGCGTGCCGAACCTCGGCCGGACGGCCGTGGGACGTGCGGCCGTCAACCTGCTGGCCGGCTTCCCGCCGGAGGACGACATCCAGGCCGTCATCCCGGTGCGCGACTTCGACGACGGCCACCTGCTGTTCTGCACGGCCAAGGGCACCGTGAAGCGCACGCCGCTCACCGACTACAAGCGCCCCAAGGCCGGCGGCATCATCGCGATCGGCCTCGACGAGGGGGACCGCCTCGTCGGCGTGCGCGTCTGCCACGAGGACGAGGAGATCGTCATCGGGACGCGGCACGGCAAGGCGATCCGCTTCCCCGTGAACGCCATCCGCTCGATGGGCCGGCCGGCGCGCGGCGTGCGCGGCATCAAGCTGCTCGGCGACGACGAGGTCTGCGGGATGGCCGTCGTCACGGAGAACACCTCGCTGCTCACCGTGAGCGAGAACGGCTACGGCAAGCGGACGGCCTTCGAGGAGTACCCGACGCGCGGCCGCGGCGGGCAGGGCGTCATCAACATCCGGACGACGGACCGCAACGGTCCGGTCGTCGCCATCCGCGCGGTGGCCGACGAGGACGACGTCATCTACATCACCACGAAGGGCCAGGTGGTGCGGACGCCCGTGGCGGACATCTCGCAGATCGGGCGCGCGACGCAGGGCGTGCGGCTCATCACGCTCAAGGACGACGACCGCGTGGCGTCGGTCGCGCGGATCGAGCCCGACGAGGACGACGGCTCGGACGGCGAGGGCGCGGCGGGTGACGGCGACGGGGCGACCACGGACGGCGGTCCGGCGGCGAGCCTCGAGGACACGGAGGCGACCGGGGAGTCCAACGAGGGTGACGACGGGGCCGTGGAGACGCCCGACGACACCGACGACGACCCGGAGACCGAGACGTGACGCACGAACCCCTGGCGACCATCCCCCGGGTCATCGAGGAGCTCAAGGCCGGGCGGATGATCATCCTCGTCGACGACGAGGACCGCGAGAACGAGGGCGACCTCGTCTGCCTCGCGAGCAAGGTCACGCCCGACATCGTGAACTTCATGGCGCGGTACGGCCGCGGGCTCATCTGCATGCCCATGGAGAAGTCGATCGCGGACACGCTCGACCTCCCGCTCCAGGTCGACCAGAACACGTCGCGGCGCAACACGGCGTTCACCGTGTCCATCGAGGCGCGCACCGGCGTCACGACCGGCATCTCGGCGGCGGACCGCGCGCGCACCATCCAGGTGGCGGCCGACCCGGAGTCCGGCCCCGACGACCTCGCGCGCCCGGGCCACGTCTTCCCGCTGCGCGCCATGTCCGGCGGGGTCCTGCGCCGCGCCGGGCACACGGAGGGCGCGACGGACCTCGCGCGTCTCGCGGGTGACCGCCCGGTCGCCGTCGTGTGCGAGATCATGAACGACGACGGCACGATGGCGCGCATGCCCGACCTGCTGCGCTTCGCCGAGGAGCACGCGCTCCCCGTCGCGTCCGTCGCGGACCTCATCAGCTACCGCCGCCAGAACGAGCGGCTCATCGACCACGTCGTGACCGTCGACCTCCCCACGCGGTTCGGCGACTTCCGCTGCCACCTCTACCGCTCCAAGGAGGACCGCAGCGAGCACGTCGCGATGACCATGGGCCGCCTCGAGCCCGCGCAGGTCGAGGGCTTCGAGCAGCCGGTGCTCGTCCGCGTGCACAGCGAGTGCCTCACGGGCGACGTGCTCGGTTCGCTGCGCTGCGACTGCGGCGACCAGCTCGCCGCCGCGCTGGCGCAGGTCGCCGAGGCGGGCGAGGGCGCCGTGCTCTACATGCGCGCCCAGGAGGGCCGCGGCATCGGCCTCGCCAACAAGCTCAAGGCGTACCACCTGCAACAGACGCAGGGCCTCGACACGGTGGAGGCCAACCGCGCGCTCGGGCTGCCGGTCGACGTCCGCGACTACGGCGTCGGCGCGCAGATCCTCCGCGACCTCGGCATCCGGCAGCTGCGGCTGCTCACGAACAACCCCGCCAAGTACCACGCCATGCGCGGGTACGGCCTGCAGATCGCGGAGCGCGTCCCGCTCCAGATGGCACCCGGCACGCACAACGCGGCCTACCTCCAGGCGAAGCGCGACAAGCTGGGCCACGACCTCGACCTGGGGCACGCGGGCGGCGCGCGGCCCGAGGCGGAGGGGCCCGAGCCGGGGCGGGGTCCGGCCGAGGAGTCGGGCGGCGACGCCTGACCGACGTCTCCGGCCGCGGATCGCCCGATCCGCTCACGATCCCGGTCCTCCACGGCCGATCGGCGCGGGGAGGAATACGCCCCGACGGGCGGGCGTCCAAGCCGCACCCCGGCACGGAGACACGGTATGAACGAGGACGAGCGCCTCCTCGTCGCTCGTCTCCGGGCGGGCGAAGAGGACGCCTATCGTGAGTTGGTCGACACCTACCAGGACCGCATCCTCACCGTCGTGGCCCGCGTCGCGGGGAGCCACGCGGACGCCGAGGACCTGGCCCAGGAGACCTTCCTCAAGGCGTTCGGCGCCATCGACCGCTTCCACGGCCAGTCGGCGCTCTACACCTGGCTCTACCGGATCGGCGTCAACACGGCCCGCGACTGGGTCGCCCACCGGAGGCGCCGCCCCGCCGTCTCCCTCGACGCGTTCCCGGCCGGCGTGGTCGACCCGCCCTCCGAGGAGGCGGGGCCGCTCGAGGCCGCCGGCGTCGACGACCTCCGCGCGCGGGTGCGCGACGCGATGGACCGCCTGCCCGAACCCTTCCGCACCACCCTCATCCTGCGCGAGCTCGAGGGCCACGCCTACGAGGAGGTGGCCCGCATCCTCGACGTGTCCATCGGGACCGTCGAGTCGCGCCTGTTCCGAGCCCGGTCGAAGCTCCGCGCGCTCCTGCTCGCCGAGCTCCCGACGCTCCCCACCGACTGACACGCCCCGGACGACACCGCCATGACCCCCGACCCCCGACTCCCCGCGGCGACCTCCCTCGGGCCCGACGACCCGATGGACGACGACCTCTGCCTCTTCGTGCTCATGCTCGACCGCGACGGTCGCGACGTCCCGCCGGCGCTCCTCGAGCGCGCCCGCGCGTGGGCGGACGAGCACCCGGCCTGCCGCCGCGCCGCCGACGACATGGCGGCCGTCGACGCCGTGCTCGCCTCCGAGCCGACCCGGACCGCGCCCGACGGCTTCACCGACCGCGTGCTCGCCGCGCGCCGCCGCCGGGACCGCGAGGGCGGGCGCGTCCTGCCGATGATGCAGCGGCTCGCCGCCGCCGCGGCGCTCCTGCTCGCCGTCACGATCGGCGTCGACATGAGCACGCCGGGCGGAGCCGCCGCCGGTGACGACCTCGAGCGCGACCGCTCCCACGCCGTCGACCTCCTGCGGCCCGACCCGTTCGCCGCGCCGGACGTCGACGCCGCGCTGCGCGAGCTCCTGCCGCACCACGCGCTCGGCGCGGCCGCGTCCTCCGACGACGAGGCGCCGGCCCGTGACGCCGCGGAGGACCGATGAACCCCCGGACCGCGACCGTCGGCGTGGCGGTGCTCCTCGCGCTCATCACGGGCGCGACGGGCTACGTCCTGGGCAGCCGGTCGCGGCCGGCCGAGGCGCAGGGCGGTCAGTACCTGCGCCGACTCGCCGAGGAGCTCGAGCTTCGGACCGACCAGATCACCCGCATCGACGAGGTGCTCTCGGAGGCGGACACGGACATCGAGCGGCTCCTCGAGGAGCACCGGAAGGCGCTCCGCGAGCCCATGGCCGCGCGCCTCCAGCAGACGGAGGACGCGGTCCTCGCGATCCTCGACGAGCAGCAGAGAAGCCGGTATCGCGAACTGAACCGCGATTGAACGGCTGACGGCGACCTCTACCATCGGGCGACCGGGCCCGACACCCACCAGGCGCGCACATGGCCACGCAGACCGCGATCGACTACGGAACGACCCGCCTCCGGCTCCTCGAATTCGACGGGTCGGGCAAGCGCCTGCGCGTGCTGGCCGTGTCCGAGGTCGACCTCGCCGTCCAGACCACGGGCGAGGACGAGCTCGAGGCGGACGACCTGCGCGCCGACGCCATCGCGGGCGCGGTGAAGGAGGGCGGCTTCACGACGGACCCGAGCGGCATGGCGTACGACGCCGCGAGCGCGCTCTTCCGTGAATTCGACCTGCCGTTCACCAACGCGGAGCAGGTCGAGAAGGTCGTGCGCTTCGAGGCGGAGAGCCACATCCCGCTCGACATCGACGACGTCATCATGCAGCACCTCGTGCTGCGGACGACGCGCGACAAGAGCCACATCCTCGCGGCGGCCCTCAAGAAGGACGACCTGCTCGACCGCCTGGACATCCTCGACGCGGCGAACCTCGACCCGATGTTCGTCGACATGGACGTCTTCGCGCTCATGCACGCGCTCGTCGCGACGGGCGTCGCCGAGGAGCACCCGGTGAGCGTGGTCGTCAACGCGCAGGACAGCTCGACGAGCCTCATGTTCCTCGTCGAGGGCAAGCTCTACGCGGTGCGGACGCTGCGCCTCGGCACGCACGGCATCCACGCGGGCGGCGCCCCGGCGGACGACGCGGAGCTGGAGACCGCGCGCGCCCACGACTACGAGGGCCGGCTCAAGCGCGAGATCCGGCGCACCATGACGACGCTCGCGGGGCTCCCGCCGATCGAGGCCGTGCACGTCATGGGCGGCGGCAGCCGCATCGCCGGCTTCGTCGACACGGTGAGCGAGGCGTTCGGCGTCGACGCTCAGCCGCTCGACCTCCTCTCGTACGTCGACCACAAGCTCTCCGACGAGGACGCGGCGCGGTTCGGCCCCGACGTCGGCGTCGCGCTCGGCATCGCGTTCAAGCTGGCCGGCCTCGACCTCACGAAGACCGACTACCGGCGCGAGGAGGCGGCGTACACGCGCAAGTTCGACCAGGTCAAGTCGCCGCTCATCGTGCTCTCGTTCCTGCTCTTCCTCGTGGTGGCGCTGGGCTGCATCGACGCGATCTACCGCGTGCGGAAGGTCAAGAAGGAGTTCGCGTTCATCACGGACACCGCGCGCACGAACCTCGAGAACCTCATGGAGGACAACGAGGCGGCGCGGCGCGTCTGGGAGCCGCAGGAGTTCGGACCGCGGCGCGTGGACGCCATCGCGAACAAGATCTCCTCGCTGCGCGAGGACGCCGCGCGTCAGCTCGGCCGCTCGGAGATCATCCCGGAGCTGCCCTCGGCGCTGCACGTCTGGATCGAGTTCTCGAAGCTCATCAAGGCCAACGAGGCGACGCTGGGGCGGCTGTGGCTGCGACGCTTCGACGTGTCCGTCATGTCGCGCCCGCCGGAGATCCGCATCAGCGGCGTCATGGAGAGCGCGACGAAGTACAACACGCTGCTCGACCTGCTCAGCGCGGACTCGCTGTTCCTCGAGGTGTCGCCCGGCGCGACGAGCCCGACCGACAACGACCTCTCGTCCTTCGGCGACACGGTCATCACGCTCGACCTCGAGATCCTGTCGGCGCGCAAGGAGGCCGCCTCCGCATGAAGATCGAATGGGACTTCGAGAAGGGCCTCCTCGCGTTCATGGCCGTGCTCATCCTGGCCGGCGTGGGCGTCATCATCTGGCAGCGCGGCGTCGCCGACGAGCTCAACGCGGCGCTCCCGCGTGCGGAGAACCGGCTCGCGCAGATCGGGCGCACGGCGGGCGAGATCCTCGCCCTGCGCGTCGCCATCCGGGACGACGACGTGGCGCAGGGCATGCAGGCCTTCGCCTACCTCGAGTCGCAGATGGTGAAGAGCAAGATCGGCAAGAAGTTCGACATCGGCCCCGGCTCCGAGGACGAGCAGGACGGCTACACGGACACCGTCTACACGCTCCGTCCGAGCCAGGCGAACATGGACTTCAACCGCGAGGAGCTCGCCGTCTTCCTGCTCCACGTCGAGGCGAAGACAACGCTCATGAAGATCACGCGCATCAAGCTGGACATCTCGAACCGGCGCGGCGCGACGAGCGACGACTGGAAGCCGCTCTTCGAGATCACGGAGCGTCGGGCCGACATCCTCACGGACGTCGAGGCCTGAGGAGCGCCCCTCTCGGGCGCTGAGGGCCCGTCCGGCGCCGCGCGCGGCCGCCCGCCGGACCGCCGCCGATTCCGCTCCACCCCGGGCCGCGCCCCGGCCGAAAGGGGAGGGATCCGCACGGATCCCCTCTCGCGAGACAGGTCATGGAGCGACCCGGCGCCCCTCCCCAGGACGTCCCGGCCCAGAAGCTGACCACGCCCAAGCTGCTGGGGGCGACGGTCGCCTTCCTGGGCGGCATCGTGCTCATCAGCTGGTACCTGTACACGCTCGAGCTCGTGACGCTCCCGACCCTCTGGGTCCCCATGCAGTACAACACCGCGGTCGGGTTCGTGCTCACCGGCCTCGCCGTCGTCGCGCACTGCGTGAACCGTCGGCGCACCGCGCTCGTGTGCGGCGCGCTCGCGGCGGGGCTCGGCAGCGTGTCGCTCGCCGAGGCCGCGCTCGGCCGGCAGTTCGAGCTCGTGTCGGCGCTGCTCGGGCGCACCGAGTCCGGTTCGACCGCGCCGCTCATGGCGCCGAACACCGCGCTGTGCTTCTCCATCGCGGGCGGCATCGTGCTCGTCGCGAGCATCCGCGGGACGTCGCAGCGCTGGCGCAACACGGCGATGGGCGTCATGGCGTCGCTGCTCGCGGCGGCCGGCTTCGTCGGCCTCATCAGCTACATCCTCGACAACGACATGTCGCAGGGGTGGGCGCGATTCACGCAGATGGACGTACACACCGGGCTCGCGTTCGTCGGCCTGGGCGTGGCGTTCTTCGGGATGGTCGGCCACTTCCGCACGCGGAGCACCGACCGCCGCCTGCCGTCCTGGGCCGCGTGGGCCGCCGGCAGCGGCGTCGGCCTGCTCATCCTCGGCATCTGGGTCGGCCTGACGTCGAGCGAGGAGCGGATGCGCGTCATGGCGACGACCCGCACGCACGAGGCCGCGCTCGCGCACGCCAACCAGCTCATCCAGGACCACGTGCGCGGGCTCGAGCGGCTCGCGGACCTCTTCGCCGACGTCGGCGACCGCTCGGAGCGCGAGCTCGGGCGCGACGTCGAGCTGTTCGTCGGCGACACGGCCGGCTTCGTGGGGCTCGTCGTGCTCGACGGAGATGGGGAGCCCGGGTTCCACCGCGGGCCGGGCGCCGCGGGCGACCGCTGGGCGGAGCGCGTCGCGGCGTCTCCCGTGGTCGCCGACCTCGTCGCCGCCGGCCGGCGCAAGGGCACGACGACGACCAGCGACCCCGTCGCGGCGAACGGCAACGTCGAGACCTTCTTCGTGTGCATCCCGCTGGGGGCCCGCGGCGCGCCGACCGGGCACCTCGTCGCGGAGCACGCCGTGCGGCCGTTCTTCGACGCGATCTTCTCCGGCGGCGTCGGACGCTCCGTCGACGTCGAGCTCGCGACCTCGGGCGGCGCGGTGTTCTACCGCTCGTACGACTCGTACACGGCGCCGCAGCGGCACGTCGCGAACCACCTGGCGGGCGAGAACTCGGTGGGCCGGCTCGCCGTCGGCGACCGCATCTGGACGCTCAACGCGACGGCCGAGCCGTTCTGGATGACGGGCAAGCGCGGCGCGAGCAACACGCTCATCCTGTGGGTCGGCATCTTCCTCGCCGCGTCCATCGCGTTCGCGGTGCGCAAGTCCGAGCTGCTCGGCGAGCGCGCGGCCTCCCTCGAGGAGGCGAACCGCACCATCGAGGACCGCTCGGAGTCGCTGCGTCAGGCGAACGAGTCGCTCCAGGAGCAGGCGGCGAACCTGCGCGCGACCGAGGAGCGGCTCCGTCGCACGGCACGCGAGAAACGGCGCGTCCTCGACTCGCTCTCCGCGTTCCTCATCGGCGTGGACGGCGACGGCGTCGTCACCGAGTGGAACTTCGTGTCGAGCGAGCTCTTCGGCCTGCGCAGCAGCGAGACGCTGGGGCGTCGCTTCGCGGACCTCAACCTGCCGTGGGACGTCGAGGGCATCTCCGAGGCGGTCGAGCAGTGCGTCGACTCCGGCGACCGCGTGCGCCGCGACAACATCAGCGTGGACCTCGGCGCGCAGGAGGAGCCGCGCGTCGTGAGCTTCACGGTCAACCCGACGCAGGAGGGGCGCGCCGGCGGCTTCTCGATCATCGGCGCGGACGTCACCGAGCGCCGCATGCTCGAGATGCAGCTGCACCACTCGCAGAAGCTCGAGTCGGTGGGCACGCTCGCGGCAGGCATCGCGCACGAGATCAACACGCCGATGCAGTTCGTGAGCGACAACGTGCGCTTCCTGTCGCAGTCGGTGAACCCGATCATCGGCGTGCTGCAGCTCGTGCCGGGCCTCATCGAGGAGGCGCGAAAGGGCGAGCCCGACCAGGGGCTCCTGGACCTCATCGAGCAGATGCTCGGCGACGTCGACGTGGACTTCGTCGCCGACGAGATGCCCATGGCGATCGACGAGACGCTCGAGGGCGTCCAGCGCGTGACGACCATCGTGCGCGCGATGAAGGACTTCTCGCATCCGGGCAACGACGGCGTCGAGGCCGCGGACCTGAACGCCGCGATCGAGACGACGCTGGCCGTCGCGCGCAACGAGTACAAGTACTACGCGAAGGTCGAGACCGACTTCGGCGACATCGGCCCGGTCGAGTGCTGGGTCGCGGACCTCAACCAGGTCTTCCTGAACCTGCTGGTCAACGGCACGCACGCGATCCGCGACAAGATCGGCGACGACAGCGCCGAGCTGGGGACCATCAGCATCTCGACGCGCGCGGACGGCGACGTCGTCGAGGTGCGCTTCACCGACAGCGGCACGGGCATCCCGAAGCACGCGCAGGCCAAGATCTTCGACCAGTTCTACACCACCAAGGAGGTCGGTCGGGGGACCGGTCTGGGGCTCGCGATCGCGCGCTCCGTCGTCGTGGACAAGCACCGCGGACGACTGGAGTTCGAGACCGAGGAGGGGGTCGGCACGACGTTCATCATCCGCATCCCTTTCAAGCAGCAGGCCGCACCCGAGGAGAGCCATGAAGCGCATCCTGTTCGTTGACGACGAGCGACACATCCTCAACGGGTTGCGTCGCCAGCTCCACGGACTCCGCAAGGAGTGGGAGATGTCCTTCGCGCCCGGCGGGCCGGAGGCGCTCGAGGCCGTCGACGGCGGAGAGTTCGACCTGCTCGTCACCGACATGCAGATGCCGATCGTCGACGGGGCGCGCGTGCTCGAGCACGTCGCGCTCGCGCAGGAGCGCTGCGGTCGACTCGTGCTGTCCGGTCACGCGGACGGCGACCGCCTCCGCCTCGCGGCGAGCTGCGCGCACCGCTACCTCGACAAGCCGTGCCCGCCGGACCTGCTCCAGCTCGAGATGCGCCAGGCGCTCTCCGTGCGCGAGGAGCTCGACGAGCTCGGGGACCCCGTGCTCGAGCGGCTGTGGTGCCGCAAGCCGTCGGACGACCTCGCGCTGGACCGCGTGACGGCGGCGCTCTCGTCGGACCCCGTGGTGAGCGGCGACGATGTCGTCGTGCTTCTGAGCCGCGACGCCGAGCTCTGGCAGCGCGTGCGGGCGATGCTCGCCGAGGACGCGCAGGGGCTCGACCCCGAGCAGGCGGTGCGTCGGCTCGGCGCGCGGGCGTCGCTCTCGCTCATGATGGTTGCGCGCGTGTTCCGCACGGTGGGCGTGGTCGTCGACGAGGACCGCTCGCCCGTCGAGGTGGCGGCCGCGGCAGCCCGGATCGCCGGCGAGCGCGGCCTCCCGGACGAGGTCGCCGACGAGGCCTTCGCGGCGGCGCTCCTCCACCAGGGGCTCGCCGCGGGTCGCGACGACCGTTGGCTCGACGTGCTCGCCTGGCTCCTGCCCACGGCGGGCTTCTCGGACGACTGCGTGGCGGCCGTCACGCGCGGCCGGCGCATCGAGCGGCCGAGCGCCGCCGCGATGGGCGTCTCCGGTTCCCTCGCCGCCGCGCGCCTCGCCGCGGGCGAGGAGGAGGACGGCTCGCTCGCGCCCTTCCTCGAGGCGATCGGCTGGGCCGACGTGCTCGACCCGCCGGCCCGTGCCGGCGGCGACGACTGACAACCGGCTCCCGGGAGCCGGACGGAATGGAGTTCAGCCGAAGGTCACCCGCACGCGCTGCCGATAGCGCCTCGGAGTGACGTGTCCGCGACGGGCCCGTCGCCGGCGGCTGCAAGGAGGATGCCCATGCACTACAGGCTGCTCATCGTCGACGACGAGCCCAACGTCTACAACGCGCTCCGGCGTGCGCTGCACAAGGAGGCGGACTGGAAGACGGTGTACGCCGAGGGCGCCGACGCCGCGCTCCGCGTGCTCGAGGAGCAGGACGTCGACGTCATCATCGCGGACGAGAACATGCCCGGCATGAACGGCACGCAGCTGCTGAGCGTCGTCCGTCGCCGGTTCCCGCAGGTCATCCGCATGATGCTCACCGGCGACCCGCGCCGGGACGTCGTCATGAACGCGGTGACCACGGGCGAGATCTACCGCTTCTTCACCAAGCCCTGCAACGAGTCCGAGCTCATCGTCTCGCTGCGCGAGGCGGTGAAGATGAAGGAGCTCAAGGAGGGCAGCCGCCAGCTCCTCGAGACCGTCAAGAAGCAGAGCGAGCAGCTCCGCAACCTCGAGGGCTCGCCGACGGACTCGCCCGCCGACGTCGTCGCGCACGGCCCCGAGAGCGGCGTCGTCCCGTCGGACCTTCCGCGGCCCACGCTCAGCCTGGGCGACCTCGGCAAGGACCCGCCCGTCCCGGCCCAGGGCTTCGACCTCGACGAGGACGACGACGTCGACTCGCTGCTCGACGACATCCGCCGCGAGCTCGACAGCCTCTAGCCGCGCGGTCGCGTCAGACGCTCTCCTCCTTGCGCGCCGTCGCCTCCATCGAGGCGTGGAACTCCTGCATGGAGCGCACGCGCAGGCCCGTCTTGCGCATGGCCTCGATGGCCGTGGCCGTGATGCTCGCGCCGAAGATCGAGGTGAGCGTCGGGATGTCGCGCGTGAGCGCCGTCGTGCGGATGGCCTTCTCGTCCTCGCGCGCCAGCGGGTCGTCCGAGGGCGTGTTGATGACGAGCTGCACCTGACCGTTGGCGATGACGTCGGTCACGTCGGGGCGGCCCTCGCCGCGCTTGAAGACGACCTCGGCGGGGATGCCCGCCTCGGTGAGCGCCGCGCGCGTGCCGGGCGTCGCGAGGATCGTGAAGCCCAGGTCGTGGAACGCACCCGCGACGCGGATGGCCGCGTACTTGTCGCGGTCGCGCACGGACAGGAGCACCGTGCCCTCGAGCGGGAGCGTCCGGCCGGCGCCGTCGAACGCCTTGTAGATGGCGCAGCCCAGGTCCTCGTCGATGCCCATGACCTCGCCCGTCGACTTCATCTCGGGGCCGAGGATGATGTCCGTGCCGTGGAACTTGGCGAACGGGAACACCGGCGCCTTGACCGAGTAGTGCGGCGGCACGATCTCCTCGGTGAAGCCGATCTCCTCGAGCGACTCGCCCGCCATGACGCGCGCGGCGACGCCGGCGAGCGAGGTGCCGATGGCCTTCGAGACGAACGGCACCGTCCGGCTGGCGCGCGGGTTCACCTCGAGCACGTAGACCTTCCCCTCCTTGACGGCGTACTGGATGTTCATGACGCCGTGGACGCCGACCTCCTCCGCGAGCCGCGTCGTGTACTCGCGGATGGTCTCCTGGAGGCGCTCGGAGAGCGAGAACGGCGGGAGCACGCAGATGCTGTCGCCGGAGTGGATGCCCGCCGGCTCGACGTGCTCCATGATGCCGCCGATGACGCAGCGCTCGCCGTCGTAGACCGCGTCGACGTCCACCTCGACGGCGTTCTCGAGGAACTTGTCGATGAGGATCGGGTGCTCGGGTGACGCGTCCACCGCGGTCTCGATCCACGTGAGCAGCGAGCGGCGCTCGTAGACGATGTCCATGCCGCGTCCGCCCAGCACGTACGACGGACGCACGACCACCGGGTATCCGATGCGCGCCGCGACCTCGTCGGCCTCGTCCGCGTTCGTCGCGATGCCGTTGCGCGGCTGCGGGATGTCGAGCTTCTCGAGCATCTCGGCGAAGCGCTCGCGGTCCTCCACCATGTCGATGGAGTCGGGCGACGTCCCGAGGATCCGCACGCCCGCGTGCTGCAGGCCGTGCGCGATGTTGAGCGGCGTCTGCCCGCCGAACTGCACGATCGCGCCGTGCACCGGCTGCGTCTCGTGGATGTGCAGCACGTCCTCGACGGTGACGGGCTCGAAGAACAGCTGGTCGGAGGTGTCGAAGTCCGTCGACACCGTCTCCGGGTTGCTGTTCACCATGATGATCTCGTACCCGCGCTCGCGCAGCCGCATGCACGCCTGCACGCAGCAGTAGTCGAACTCGATGCCCTGGCCGATGCGGTTCGGGCCGCCGCCGATGACCATGATCTTGGTCTTGTCGGTCTCCTCGACCTCCGTCTCCGACTCGTAGGTGGAGTAGAGGTAGGGCGTGTACGACTCGAACTCGGCGGCGCAGGTGTCGATGCGCTTGTAGACGGGCACGAGGTCGAGCTCGTGCCGCCGCAGCCGCACGCGCGCGGACTCCGTGCCGAAGACGTTCGCGATCTGCTGGTCGGAGAAGCCGGCCGCCTTGAACTTCGCGAGCGCGCTCGCCGGCACGTCCTCGAAGGACTCGAACGCCAGCATCTCGTCCTCGAGCTCGATGATCTCCGCGAAGTGCCGCAGGAACCACGGGTCGATGTGCGTGATCTCGTGGATCTCCTCGGCGGAGATGCCCGAGCGCATCGCGAGGCGCACGGTCTGCAGCCGATCGGTGAGCGGGCGGCCGAGGTGGCGGCGCAGCTCGCGGTCCGACATGCGCTTCAGGTGGCGCGGCGCGCTCGGCAGCGCGGGGTCGCCCTTCTTGAGCCCGAGCCCGTCGAGCCCCGTCTCGAGCCCGCGCAGCGCCTTCTGCAGCGCCTCCTTGAAGTTGCGCCCGATGGCCATCGTCTCGCCGACCGACTTCATCTGCGTGCCGAGCGTCGGGTCGGCCTCCGGGAACTTCTCGAACGCGAAGCGGGGCACCTTCACGACGACGTAGTCGATGGTCGGCTCGAAGCAGGCCGGCGTCTGGCGCGTGATGTCGTTCGGGATCTCGTCGAGGCTGTACCCGACGGCGAGCTTCGCGGCCATCTTCGCGATGGGGAAGCCGGTGGCCTTCGACGCGAGCGCCGAGCTGCGCGACACGCGCGGGTTCACCTCGATGACGATGCGGTCGCCGGTCGCCGGGTCCACCGCGAACTGGATGTTGCTGCCGCCCGTCTCGACGCCGATCTCGCGGATGATGCGGATGGCCTCGTCGCGCATCTCCTGGTACTCGCGGTCCGTGAGCGTCTGCTGCGGCGCGACGGTGATCGAGTCGCCCGTGTGGATGCCCATCGGGTCGAGGTTCTCGATGGAGCACACGATGACCACGTTGTCCTTGCGGTCGCGCATGACCTCGAGCTCGTACTCCTTCCAGCCCGCGATCGACCGCTCGATGAGGATCTCGGTGTTCAGCGAGAGGCTGAGACCGCGCTTCGCGATCGTCTCGAACTCCTCGGGGTTGTAGGCGATGCCGCCGCCCGTGCCGCCGAGGGTGAAGCCGGGCCGGATGACGACCGGCAGGCCGATGCGCTCGACGACCTCGCGCGCCTCGTCCATGGAGTGCGCGATGCCCGACTCGGCGACCTTCGCGCCGACGACGTCCATGGCCGCCTTGAACAGGCTGCGGTCCTCGGCCTTCTGGATGACGTCGTACTTCGCGCCGATCATCTCGACGTCGAACTTCTCGAGCACGCCCGCCTCGTAGAGACCGACCGCCGTGTTGAGCGCGGTCTGGCCGCCGAGCGTCGGGAGGATCGCGTCGGGACGCTCGCGCTCGATGATCTTCGCGACGGTCTCGACGGTGACCGGCTCGATGTACGTGCGGTCCGCGAACTCCGGGTCGGTCATGATCGTCGCCGGGTTGCTGTTGGCGAGGATCACCTCGTAGCCCTCCTCGCGGAGGGCCTTGCAGGCCTGGGTGCCGGAGTAGTCGAACTCGCAGGCCTGGCCGATGACGATCGGGCCGGCGCCCACGATGAGGATGCGTTGGAGGTCGTCGCGACGCGGCACGGGCGGGCTCGGCTCGGGAGGCGGGCGGGCAGGCCGGCGGGGCTCGGCCAAATTGCGGCCAGGATATCCGATCGGGGCGGGCCCCGCCCACCCGTCCGGCGGCCCCGCTGCTGACGTCGGCGTCGGCTGCGTCAGCCGGCGCGCACCCTCCGGAACGCGAGCCCCAGCCGGTCCGCGACGTCCGTCGGGAGCACGGCCTCCTCGCCCAGCGCGTCCGCCGCGAGGTCGCCCGCGGTCGCGTGCAGGTGGACGGCGAGCGCCGCGGCCTCCGCCGGGTCGTCGTGCACGGCGAGCAGCGCTCCGAGGACGCCGCTCAGCACGTCGCCCATGCCGCCCGTCGCCATGCCGGGGTTGCCCGCGGTCTCCACGCGGACGCGTCGCCCGTCCGTCACGACCGTGCGGTGACCCTTGAGCACGATCACGGCGCCGGTCCGCTCGGCGAGCGTCCGCGCCCGTTCGCGGCGCGCGTCGTCGCCGCGCGGGGCGTCCCCGCCGTCGAGCCGCGCGAACTCCCCCGGGTGCGGCGTGAGCACGGTGGGCCCGCGCCGTCCGGCGAGCCGCTCGACCCCGAGGCGCGCGAGGTGGTTCAGCCCGTCCGCGTCGAGCACGAGCGGCGCAACGACCGCGCCGAGCAGCCGGCCCACGAACGCGCCCGTCGCCTCGGCCGGCCCCAGCCCGGGACCGAGCACGACGCTGTCCGCCTCCCCCAGGACGTCGCCGAGCGCGTCGGCCGCCTCCTCGGCGAAGCCGCCGCCCGGCTCGCGGGGCAGCTCGTGGAGGATCGCGAAGGGCGCGGCCGGGAGCACGAGGCGCCCCACCTGCTCGGGCACGGCGAGGTCGACGAGCCCGGCGCCGGCGCGCCCCGCCCCGCGCGCGGCGAGGACGGCCGCGCCCGGGTAGCGCGCGCACCCCGCCACGACGAGCACGCGACCCCACGTGCCCTTGTGGCTGTCGGCCGGGCGCTCGGGGAGCGTCGGCAGCGCGAGCGGCGCGCTCTCCATGGGGTGTCCTCCGCGGTCCGGGACCCGCCCGATCCATCGCACGCGACGTGCGGGGAGCGGGCCCCTCCGAGGCTATACTCGCGCGCCATGGGCATGAAGCGGGTCGAACTCTGCCGGATCATCCGCTCGGACAAATCGCCCGAGTGCCACATGTACCTCCGCGAGCTGGAGGGCGGCCGGGTGTTCCCCATCATCATCCACCAGAACGAGATGGCGGAGATCTACCGCAAGGTGCACGGCGTGCCCATGCGCCGGCCCATGACGCACGACCTCTTCGCGTCGCTCATCGACGCGGCCGGGCTGACCCTCGTGAGCGTCGAGGTCACGGAGCTGCGCAACGAGGTGTTCTACGCCCGCATGAACTTCGAGGGCGCCGACGGCAGCACGTACTCGCTGGACGCGCGGCCCTCGGACGCCGTGGCCGTCGCGACCGGCGTGTCGAGCCCGCTGTTCGCCGCCGAGAAGATCCTCGACGAGATCGGCGTGGTCGAGGCGGAGCCCGGCGCGGGCGAGGACGTCGGCGCCTGACGGCCCGGCGGCGCGCCCCGCCGAACCCGAATCCCCAGCAACCGGAGGGGTGGCAGAGTGGTCGATTGCGACGGTCTTGAAAACCGTTGGCCCGCAAGGGCCCGTGGGTTCGAATCCCACCCCCTCCGCCATCCCCGCGCGCGCGTCCCGTCGTCGCGGTCGTTGACAAGAGGCCACGAGCCCCGGAAGAATCCGTCCCCTCCACCGGACAGGTGGCAGAGTGGTCGATTGCGGCAGATTGCTAATCTGTTGACGGGGAATTGCCCCCGTCCGAGGGTTCGAATCCCTCCCTGTCCGCCAACGCTCGCGCTCGTCGCGACGCTGGCCCTGGTGCTCTCCGGCTGCGTGACGCGCAAGCTCTTCCTCAAGAGCGACCCGCCGGGCGCGCAGGTCATCCTCGACGGCCAGGTCGTCGGGACCACGCCCTACGAGGAGGAGTTCCTCTCGTACGGCGTCCGCTCGGTCGAGCTGCGGCTCCCGGGCTTCCAGCGCGAGTTCGCGGAGCTCGACGTGTGGCGGCCGTGGTGGCAGGTGTTCCCCATGTCGCTCGTGACGGACGTGCTCCTGCCGTTCACCCTCGAGGACGAGCGCGAATTCGAGATCGTGCTCCGGCCGCACCGCGCGTTCGCCGGGCCCGAGGAGGCGGAGGCCGCGGCGCGCGAGGCCTACGAGCTGCTCAAGGCGGTGCGCGCGGCGCAGCCCGACGCGGCGCCGGAGGGCGACGGGGACCCCGAGGGCGACGGGGACCCCGCCGCCGACGACGACGCCGACTCCGCGCCCGACACGAGGTCCGACCCGTGAACACGGCTCCCGACCTGGCCGGCGCGCGGGTCGTCGTCCTGGGGCTCGGGCGGTTCGGCGGCGGGCTGGGCGTCGCGCGCTGGCTGCTCGACAGCGGCGCCTCCGTGCTCGTCACGGACCGGCTGCCCCGCGAGGTGCTCGCCGAGCCGGCGGACGAGCTCGCGGCGCGCGGCGCCGAGCTCGTGCTGGGCGGGCACGCCGGCGTCGACCTCGGCGACGCGGACCTGCTCGTCGTGAACCCGGCCGTGCCCCTCACCGCGCCCCTCGTCGAGGAGGCCCGCGCCCGCGACGTCGTCGTGACGAGCGAGATCGCACTGCTCATGGAGCGCTGGCCGGGTCCCGTCGTGGGTGTCACGGGCAGCAACGGCAAGTCGACCACCGTGGGGCTCCTCCACGCGCTGCTCGAGGCGGCGGGCGTCCCCGCCGAGCGCGGCGGCAACCTGGGCGGTTCGCTGCTCGGCCGGCTCGGCGAGGTCGCGGACGGCACGGTCGCCGTGCTCGAGCTCTCCTCGTTCATGCTCGAGCTCCTGGGCGAGCGGGGCCTCGGCCCGGAGGTGGCCGTCCTCACGAACCTGACCCCCAATCACCTGGATCGTCACGGGACGATGGAGGCCTATCGCGAGGCGAAGGCCGCCATCCTCCGGCACGCTCGCTGTGTCGTGCTGCCCGTCGGGGACCCCTGGCTCGCGCCGCTCGCGAGCCGCGCGGCGGAGCGCAAGGCGCGGGTCCTGTGGTTCGGGGACCGGAGCGCGGGCGGCGCGGCGGTCGCGGCGGGCACGGCCGTCGCCGTCCCCCGGCGGCCGGACCTCGGCGTGGACGCGGGCGGCCACCTCGTCGACCGGGCCGGCGTCCGGGTCCTCGCCTCGGAGGACGTGCCGCTCCCCGGCCGGATGAACCGCTGGAACGTCGCCGCGGCGGCCCTCGCCGCGGGCGGGCTCCTCGACGACCCCGCCCGGGCCCTCGCGGCCCTCCCCGGCGGCCTGGCCGCCTACCGGCCCCCGCCCCACCGCCTGGAACAGGTGACCTCCCGGGCAGGTGTCCGCTGGGTGGACGACTCGGTCTCCACGACCCCCGAGTCCACGGCCGCCTCCCTCGAGGCCGTGGGGGGCGCCTGCCTGCTCATCGCCGGGGGCCGGGACAAGGGCCTGGACGCCCGTCCGCTCGTCGAGGCCGCCCGCCGCTTCGCCCGGCAGGTCCTCACCGTGGGCGAGGAAGGCCGATCCCTCGCCGAGCGGCTCAACCGCGCGGGGGTCCCTGCCGAACAATTGGACACGGTTCCTGCGGCCGTGGCTCGGGCCGCGGCTCTCGCGAGCACCGGGGACACCGTCCTGCTCTCGCCCGGCTATTCCTCGCATGACCAGTTCGCGCACTTCGAAGAACGGGCCGCGGTCTTCCGCGCGGCGGTGCGCGACCTGGAGCGGCCCCCTGCTCTGTCCTGAGGTTGGGCAGAGTGCTAGAAATGGGGGCTGCCTGCCATCTGGAGGCCTTCCGCGAGCGATGTTCCACACCTGCGACCGTTGCGAGAGCCCCGCGACGTTCCACCTGACCGAGATCAAGGGTGGCACGAAGACCGAGCGCCACCTGTGCGAGGACTGCGCCAAGGTGCTCCAGGTCCCGCAGGCCAACAAGGAGCTCCAGACGCTCCTCAAGAGCTTCGACCCGAGCCAGGTCGGCCGGCAGAAGGGCGGCAAGTCGGTCAAGGCCTGCCCCGACTGCGGCATGACCTACGCCGAGTTCCGGCAGAACGGCCGGTTCGGCTGCCCGAAGGACTACGAGGTCTTCGAGAAGGAGGTCGTCGCGCTGCTCGAGCGGATCCACAACGGGGTCTCGCGCTACAGCGGCAAGACGCCCGAGGGCGGCCAGGTCGAGGACGGCGAGCTCGTCGACGAGACGAGCGAGGTGCGGGCGCGGCTCGCGCAGGCCGTCGCGTCCGAGGACTACGAGGAGGCGGCGCGCCTCCGCGACGAGATCCGCCGCATGACGGCGGCCCGCTCGGCGCCGCCCGCCGGCGAGGCGGAGGCGGAGTGAGCCGTGGCCCGACCCGACGACCAGGCACCGCTCTTCCCGGGTGACGGCGACGCCGCCGGGGGGACGCTCCGCCTGCCCGACCTCTTCATGCTGCGGACGGGTCCCGAGAGCGACGTCGTCGTGTCGTCCCGCATGCGCCTCGCGCGCAACCTCGACGGCTTCCACTTCAAGCCGCGCTTCATGGAGGGCGAGTGCGAGCGGCTCGAGGTCCACCTGCGCGAGGTCCTGCGCGAGTCGGAGCCCTCGAATCGCTACCACGGCCTGCACGACCTGAGCGCCACCGAGCGCAAGGTGCTCTTCGAGCGGCACCTCGTGAGCCGCGAGCACGCGGCCGACGAGCACCCGCGCGGCGTGAGCTTCAGTGCCGACGGCACGTCGAGCATCATGGTCAACGAGGAGGACCACCTGCGCCTCCAGGTCTTCGCGCCGGGCCTCGACCTCGAGCACCTCGACCGCGCGGTCAACGGCATCGACGACCGCATCGCCGGCCGGGTGACCTACAGCTTCGACCCGCGGTTCGGCTACCGCACGGCCTGTCCGACGAACACCGGCACGGGCCTGCGTGTCTCCGTCATGCTGCACCTGCCCGCGCTCTCGGGCCGCCTCGAGGGGCGTCCGCGCGGCGCCGAGCAGGACGTCGTGCGCCTCCAGAACGCGGCGCAGCAGCTCGGCCAGACCATCCGCGGGCTCTACGGCGAGAGCAGCCGCGCGGACGGCGACTTCTACCAGATCAGCAACCAGGTGACGCTCGGTCGGCGGCCGGAGCAGACGCTCGAGGACGTCGGCAAGCTCGTGCGCATGACCCTCGACTGGGAGCGCCGCAACCGCGACGCGCACCTCGAGCGCAACCGGACCCGTATCGAGGACCACGTCTGGCGCGCGTGGGCCGTGCTCACGCACGCCCGCCGCATGACGAGCACCGAGGCGCTCACGCTGCTCTCGGCGCTGCGCCTCGGCGTGTGCCTCGGGATCGTCGACGCCGTCGACGTCCCCACCCTCCAAGGGCTCATGGTCGACATGCGACCGGGGCACCTCCAGTACCAGGCCGAGGCCGAGCTCACCGCCGAACGGCGGGACGAGGTCCGGGCCGATCTCATCCGCGGGAAGCTCCTGGCGACCTGACGCCGTCCCGCCCCACCGCATCCTTCCCCCGACACCGGCAATCCCATGTTCGATCGCTTCACCGACCGCGCCCGGAAGGTCATGAACCTCGCCAAGAGCGAGGCTCAGCGCCTGAACCACGAGTACATCGGCACCGAGCACATCCTGCTCGGCCTCGTCCAGGAGGGCAGCGGCGTCGCCGCGAACGTCCTCCGCGGCATGGGCATCGACCTGAAGCGCATCCGCAACGAGGTCGAGAAGCTCGTGAAGGGCAGCGCGACGATGGTGCCGATGGGCAACCTCCCGTTCACGCCGCGCGCCAAGAAGGTGCTCGAGCTCTCCCTCGAGGAGGCGAGCCAGCTCGGCCACAACTACATCGGCACCGAGCACCTGCTGCTCGGCCTCATCAAGGAGAGCGAGGGCATCGCCGCGCGCGTGCTCACCAACCTCTCCGTGAAGCTCGAGGACGTCCGCGAGGAGGTGCTCGAGTTCCTCGGCGCCCCGCAGGAGGGCGGCGAGATCGAGGACGACGAGCGCGGTGACGAGGGCGAGGGCGAGACGGGCGGTGGCGGCGGCGGCGGGGGTGGCGGCGGCGGCCGCGGCAAGGGCAAGACGCCCGCGCTCAACGCCTTCGGTCGCGACCTCACGAAGCTCGCGCGCGAGACGCAGCTCGACCCGGTCATCGGCCGGCGCGAGGAGATCGAGCGCGTCATCCAGATCCTCTCGCGTCGCACGAAGAACAACCCCGTGCTGCTCGGCGAGGCGGGCGTCGGCAAGACGGCCATCGTCGAGGGCCTCGCGCAGGACATCGTCGCCGGCGAGGTGCCGGAGATCCTCAAGGGTCGCCGCCTCGTCGTGCTCGACCTCGCGATGATGGTCGCCGGCACGAAGTACCGCGGCCAGTTCGAGGAGCGCATCAAGTCGGTGATGAACGAGGTGCGCCGCGCCAAGAACATCATCCTGTTCATCGACGAGCTGCACACGCTCGTCGGCGCGGGCGGCGCCGAGGGCGCGATCGACGCGTCCAACGTGCTCAAGCCGGCGCTGTCCCGCGGTGAGATCCAGTGCATCGGCGCGACGACGCTCACCGAGTACCGCAAGTACATCGAGAAGGACCCGGCGCTCGAGCGTCGCTTCCAGTCGGTCATGGTCGAGCCGCCGACGCCCGAGCAGACCATCGAGATCCTCAAGGGCCTGCGCGAGCGCTACGAGAAGCACCACAACGTGCAGATCACGGACGGCGCGCTCGAGCTCGCCGTCGAGCTCTCGACGCGGTACATCACGAACCGCTTCCACCCCGACAAGGCCATCGACGTCATCGACGAGGCGGGCGCGCGCGTGCGCCTCAAGGCGATGACCGCGCCGCCGGACCTCAAGGAGCTCGAGGTCGAGATCCTGAAGCTCGACAAGGAGAAGGAGGAGTGCGTCGCCGACCAGGACTTCGAGCGCGCCGCCTACCTGCGTGACTACGCGGACAAGCTCCGCAAGAAGCGCGACCAGATCGAGCACGACTGGAAGACCAAGTCGGTCGAGATCGACGGCACCGTCGACGAAGACGTCATCAGCGAGACGGTCAGCAAGATGACGTCGATCCCGCTCACGCGGCTCGACAAGGGCGAGGCGCAGCGCCTGCTCGCCATGGAGAAGGAGCTGCACAAGACGGTCGTCAGCCAGGACGACGCGATCGTCGCCATCTCCAAGGCGGTGCGTCGCTCGCGCTCCGGCCTCAAGGACCCCCGGCGGCCCATGGGCTGCTTCCTGTTCCTCGGCCCCACCGGCGTCGGCAAGACGCACCTCGCCAAGCAGCTCGCGGCCTTCCTCTTCGGCAGCGAGGAGGCGCTCGTGCAGATCGACATGTCCGAGTACATGGAGAAGCACAACGCCAGCCGCCTGGTCGGCGCGCCTCCCGGCTACGTCGGCTACGAGGAGGGCGGCCAGCTCACCGAGAAGATCCGCCGCCGCCCGTACGCGGTCGTGCTGCTCGACGAGATCGAGAAGGCCCACAGCGACATCTACAACATGCTCCTCCAGATCATGGAGGAGGGCCGCCTCACCGACTCGTTCGGCCGTCAGGTCGACTTCCGCAACGTGCTGCTCATCATGACGAGCAACATCGGCGCGGAGATCATCAAGAACCAGACGGGCCTCGGCTTCGCGTCGCGCGACACGAGCAAGAAGTTCGGCCGCATGAAGGACAACCTCATGAACGAGGTCGGCCGCTTCTTCCGCCCCGAGTTCCTCAACCGTCTCGACGACACGATCGTGTTCAAGCCGCTCGAGAAGGAGGACCTCGTCGGCATCCTGGACATCGAGCTGCGCGGCATCCGCACGCGGCTCTCCGAGCGCGGCATCGAGCTGACGCTCACGCCGGCGGCGAAGGACTTCCTCATCGAGAACGGCAGCAACCTCGAGATGGGCGCGCGGCCGCTGCGTCGCGCGGTCGAGCGCTTCGTCGAGGACGCGCTGTCCGAGGTGCTGCTCAAGGGCGAGCTCGAGGGCGCGCACAAGGTCACCGCCGACATCGGCGAGGAGACCGACGACGAGGGCAAGCCCAAGGCGCTCACCTTCACCGGCGAGGAGCAGCCCGCGGAGGAGGAGCCGGCGGCGACCGGCAAGTGACCGTGACGCGGCGCGACACCCGGCGGGCGCTCGTGCGCGCCGGGTGCGCGTGCGTCCTCGCGCTGGTCGGCCTCGCGCCCGCGGTCCGCGCGGGCGGGGCGCCGTGCGTGTCGTCCGTGCTCGCGGCGACGGCGGTGCTCCACGCGACGCCCGTCGTGCTCGCGGTCCCGCAGGACGCGGGCGCGCCGACCGGCGCCGAGCGTCCCGCC
>JAUIEF010000075.1 GCA_030428785.1 bacterium | reverse complement strand
CCGCGCGGCGTGCAGGATGCGCGCCGACCACGCCTGCACGAGCGCCGGGTTCGCGTCGTCCGTGACGGAACCGCCGCCCGGGACCGCGGCGCGCGTCCGCCCGAGGAGCGCCGCGTCGGCGGGGTCCGTCGGGGCGCACGTGATCGCGGCGACGAAGAGTCGGTCGTCGATCGGTCCGCGCACCGCGGTCTCGGGCTCGCCGTCGACCGCGGTGACGAGCGTGAGCACGTTCTCGCCCGATCGCTGCGCCGGCACGGGCACGCGCAGCACGTGGTCGGCGAGCGTCGTCGTGACGGGGAGCGCGCCGAGCTCCGTCGTGTCCCAGCGCGCGAGGACCCGCACGCCGGGGTGCGCGACGCGCGCGCGGATCGTGAGGTCACGCTCCGACGGGCGCGCGACGAAGAGCGCCGCGCGGGACGCCGCCGCGTCGGTCCACAGGCCGCCGGGCGCGTCGGTTCGCGGGAACGCCCAGCCGCCCCGGAGCGCGTCGCGTGCGTCCGGTCGCGCGAGGTCGACGCGACCCTCGTCCGCGGACACGAGCGCCTCGGCGTGGCGCGCGACGAGGTCGTGCGTCCAGGCGTCGCGTCGCGCGCCGTCCGAGGGCTCCGCGCCGCACGCCGCGAGGGTCGCCGCGGCGATCAGCGCCGCGACCGCGCGCCGGATCGGGTCGGCCGTCACTCAGCGCACCAGGTGCAGCGCGGTCTGGCGGCCGTCGAGCCAGCGCACGCGCTCGCCGTCGAAGTGCGCGTCCTCCTCGAGCATGATGCGCACCGTCTCGTCCCACTCCGGGACGTGCACCGCGGCGTTGAGTTCGATGGCGTAGCAGGTGTCGGGGAAGAGCGGGTGGTCGCCCGTGCCGGGCACGCCGTCCTGCCGGTCCCACAGACCGATGGTCGGGCCCGCGGCGTGGCCGTGCAGGCCGAGCGGGTGGGTGTAGATCGTCGCGTCGATGTCCTCGGCGCGCGCGGCGGCGAGCGCGGCGGCGAGGATCTCGTTGCCCGTGCGCCCCGTGCGGAACTCCGCGAGGAAGAGGTCCTGCAGCCGGTTGCCGACGGCGAGCGCGCGCTTGAGCCCGTCGGGCGCGTCCGTCTCGCCCTCGCGCAGCACGTACGCGTGCTGCTGCGTGTCCGTGTGCAGCCCGAGCGAGACGATGCCGAAGTCGACGTGCACGAGGTCGCCGCGCTCGATGGGGCGCGCGGCGTCCTCGCTCGCGAAGCTCCCGTCGCGCGCGTCGCCGCCCGCGCGCTGCACGGACACCGACGGGTGGAACCAGGTGTCGAGCTTCCGCGCCGCGACCTCCTCGCGGAACCACCACTCGACGTCCTCGGTCGTCGTCTCGCCGGGCGTGATGACCGCGTCCGACAGGCCCTCGGCGATGATCCCGTGCGCCACGGCGACGAGCGACGGGTAGGCCTCGAGCTCCGGCGCCGTGCGCGTCTCGAGCCAGCCGACGGCGAGCCGCTCGGCGGGGACGATCCGCGCCGCGAGCTCCGGGCCGACCGCGTCGACGAGCGCGTCGTGCTCCGACTTGCTCAGGCCGTCCGCGAGCGCGAAGGTCGACGAGGTGTTCACCGCGAGGCGCGCGGGGTCGCGCTCGCGGAGCAGCTCGCCGAGGCGCGCCCACTGGTCGGGCTGCTCCTCGGGCGACCAGGAGCCGGCGATCGCGTCGCCGATGTCGTAGCGCGCGACGGCCAGCCGCTCGACGCCCTGCTCCGGCCCTCGATCGTGGAACACGAGGATCGTGCGGCGGCGCGCCGTCTCGAGCCAGGCCGACGGCACCATGGTCGCGAGCACGGGGTCCTCGTTGTACTCGCGCGCGACGAGCACCCAGCAGTCGACGCCCTCGCGCCGCATGAGCGCGGGGAGCAGCGTGTCGAGGCGGTGGGCGAGCCAGCGGTCGCGGAGCGCGGCGCGCTCGCGCAGCGGGAGGAGTGCGGGCACGGGGTCCTCGGCGGCGGGGGTGGGGACGAGGCCTCGCGCGGCGATCACCGCGCCGAGGGTGAGCGCGGCGAGCCGGGCGGGTCGTTCGGTCGGCATGACGCGATTCTAGCGGTCCGGGGCGGTCCGCCGCCGATCGGGGCCGTGTCACCTCCCGCGGCGGTGCGGATACCCTCGAGGAGGAGATCCGCACCCGGAAGGAGGTCCCATGAATACCATCGTCCGTCTCGGTCTCGGCCTCGGCCTGGCCGCGATCGCGGCTCCCGCCTCGGCCGACGTGATCACCGTGGGGCCGGGTGGGGACTTCCCCCAGATCCACGCGGCGATCCTGTCCGCTGTGGACGGGGACGTCGTCCTCGTCGCCGACGGCGTCTATCCGGGGTTCGTCATCGACGGTGTCGCGGTGTCGGTCATCGCCGACACCGGCGCCACGGTGCTCATCGAGGGTCCCGCGGCCGTCGTCAACCTCGGTGCAGGACAGGACGTGCTCCTCGCCGGTGTCGAGTGGCAGCTCCCCGCATTCGGTGCGGTGGTCCCACAGGTCCTGAACGTCGCGCTCGACGAGGGATCGGTGCGCCTCGAACGATGCATCGTCCGCGGGCCGTCGGTGTTCTCGGGCGAAACGGCCGGCGGACTCCGGGTGTTCGGCTGCGAGGACGTCGCACTCGTGGACTGCATCGTCGCGGCGGGGAACCCGGGCATCCCCTCGTTCACCTCCGCCGGCCAACCGGGCGAGCCCGGCCTGCGCGTCACGGGCAGCCGGCTGTCGCTCGACGGGTGCCTCGTCGAGGGAGGCCTGGGGAACGCGGGAGTGCTCCAGGTCATGTCCGACGGCGGCCCCGGAGGGGCCGCTCTCGAGGCGACGTCCTCGACGGTGTTCCTCTCCGGCTGCACGGTGACGGGTGGGACGGGGGGCGTCGGCGCGGGGTGCCAGGCCTCGTTCTCGATCGGTGACGGTGGCGACGGCGGTCCCGGCGTGCGCGGACTCGGCGGGGTCGAACTCCGCGCGCGGGACTCGGCGATCGCAGGAGGGGATGGAGGACCCGGCGGGTTCTGGAACCCGAACTGCATCCTGCCGCAGGACGGTCAACCCGGCGTGCCGCTCGAGGGCGTGACGGTGCAGTCCGTGCCCGGCCTCCATCGCGTGCTCACCCTCCCCGTGCCGCTGCGCGAGTCCGAGCCGTTCACCGGCTCGGTGGCGGCGGCGCCCGGGGAGTTCGCGGCGCTGCTCTGGAGCACGTCGCCGGACCACGTCGAGGTCCCCGACCTGCCGGGGCAGTTGCTCGTCTCGCTGGGACCGCCCGTGCACCTGCGCCTGCTCGGCTTCGTCCCGGCCGGCGGCACGCTCGACGTGCCGACCTCCCTCCCGGAGCTCGGCCCGGGCGTCGAGTCCCTGCGCCTGTTCCTCCAACCGCTCGTGCAGGACGCGGGCGGCGCGCTGCACCTCGGCCAGCCGATCACGCTCGTGGGGCTGGACGCCGCGTTCTGAGCCCGGCCGTGCGCGTCCGCCCGCTCCTTCGGTAGAGGAGCACGTCGAGGAAGGCTCCGTCGGCGCGTCGCCGCGCGCGTGATGCGCGCTACGGCGCCATCCCCTGCACGCCGTTGCTCGCCGCGAGGCCCGAGGGCGCCGTCGGGTCCGCGACCCAGCACTGGATCCACGCGGAGTCGCCGGGGGCGAGGCCCGCCGGGAAGCTCGCCTGGAGCACTTGGGCGCCCGCGCCGTCCGTGCCGCCCGGGACGATGACGTCGATCGACGGGACCATCGTGCCGCCCTCGAAGGGGACGAGCAGCGGGCTGAAGCCCGCGACGTTCCACACGAACGCGTTCGACCGCGCGCCGTCGAGCTGGAGGCGGATGGGGTCGCCGGGGATCATCGTCGACTCGACGTCGAGGGTCGGGACGCCGGACGCGCCCGCGGTGCCGAGCCCGAGGTCGGTCCACACGCGCGTGAGCCACACGGCGCACTCGTCGCCGATGCCGGCCGGGCGCGCGAACGTCGCGCCGCCGCCGGGCAGCGGCACGCCGGTCTCGACCGCGGTCGCGCCCGTGATCGTGTCGACCCAGTGCAGGTCGTAGAAGCCGGCCGTCGTGCCGGTGAGCCCGAGGTCGCCGTCCGGGCCGTCCGCGTACGCGATGTACCCGGCGGGCGGCGCGGCGAGCACCCACGTCGTCCCCGCGGACGCGAGGTCGTCGCGGCTCTCCATGCGGTGGAAGTCCGTGCCCTCGAAGAAGGTCTGCACGATGCGGCACCAGCGCAGCACGTCGTCGGACGTCGTCGCGATGTCCTCGCCGTAGACCATGGGCATGACGCCGGCCATCGACGAGTCCCAGAGGTAGCGGCGGATGGCGGGGTCCGCGGCGTTCTTCGTGAAGTTGCACTCCGTGAACATCGTGAAGTAGCCGTTGCCCGACGCGCCGGCCGCCTCGCCCTTGCCGCGCGCCTCGAGCGCGCCGGCGTGCACGTCGCCCGCGGCGATGTTGTAGTGCATCGAGAAGTGGTTCAGCGATCCGCCGTCCTGCCACGCCTTGAACGTCGTGCCGGAGTGGTGGTGGTTGCCGATGATGTGCCCGTGCTCGTCGGCGTTCGCGATGATGTCCGCGATGTTGTTCACCTTGGCGTGGCTCATCGCCTCCTCGGACTCCTCCGAGACGAGCCAGATGAGGTTCGGGTGGTGCTCGAACTCGTCGACGATGCCGGTGATGAAGTCCGTCTCGGCCTGGTGCACCTGGTTGCCCGTGCTCCAGACGCGCGCGCTGTCGTCGTAGATGAAGAGGTAGATGAGGATGCCCTCGTCCTCGCAGCGCTGGAGCCAGCCCTCCCACTGGTCGAGGATGTCCTGGTCGAGACCCTGCGCGGGGTCGCTGTTCACGAACGGGTTGTGGTCGGGTTGCCCGTCACCGCCGTGGCTGCGCACGACCTCGAGGTAGAGCGTGTTGCCGCCGAAGGTCGCGAGCCGGTCGAGGAGCGCGTCCTGGTCGCCGTCGCGCGTGCCGTCGGGCAGGCGCGTGCCGCGGTAGAAGAAGTCCTCGGGGTCGCCGGTGCCGCAATAGAAAGGATGGCCGCCGCCCTCGAGCTCGAGCCACTGCGGGTGGTCGGGGTCGATGCGGACCTGCCCGGGGAGGGCCTGGGCCGCGAGCGGGAGGATCGGGGTCGCGACCGCGAGGGCGCAGAGCGCCGCCCGGGTCGCGGCGGGGAGGCCGCGGTGCATGGTGTGCGTCTCGGGTGCGGGAGGCGCGCGGGTCCGTCGGCAAGGTGCGCGCGGAGGTGTCCGGGGAAGACTACCCCGCATCCGGCGGCGTGGGGGTGGAGGGCCGTCGCGCGCGACGCGCGCCTCCGCCGACCCCCGGGTCCGGTGGTCGGCGGGGCGGACGCGCCGCGGCGGGGCGGACGTGCGCCGCTCAGAACCTCCACAGCTCGACGAAGCGATCGTCCGTGTCGCCGTCGCCGTTCAGGTCGCCGACGTCCGGGTGCCCTTCGTCGCGCGGCACGGCCGCGTGGCGACCGCGGATCTGCTCCAGCGGGAAGAGCGTCCCGACGTCCGGCGCCGACAGCCGCTCGCCCGTGCGCAGGTCGATCACGGTGAGCACCAGGCCGGCCGGCACCTGCTCGCGGAAGCTCATGAGCGCGCCGCCCGGCTGGGGGACGACCCACTGCCCCGCGACGCCCGAGAGGACCCGCTTGCCCGTCGCGAGATCGATGCCGAAGGGCACGCCGTCGTCGAGGTCGCCGTCGCCGTTCAGGTCGGCACCCTGTCGGGCCTCGTCGACGATGGAGACGGCGAGCCCGTCCTCGATCCAGGTCTCGTGCCCACGACACGCGAACGGGATCACCTGGACGGTGCCCGTCGCGTGCTCCCGGACGTGGAGGACGAGGTCCGCCGGGTCGACGTCGCCGTCCCCGTTGAGATCCGCGGTGCTCTCGGGCTGCAGCCACACGGCCCAGCGGTCGTCCACCCACCTCGGGAGTCGCTGGTAGGTCAGGTGGAGCGTGGAGCCCGCGGGCTCGGCGTCCGTGGAGAGCACCTCCGAGACACCCGTCGTCGTGTCGATGACCACGAGCGTCCGTGTGAGCGATGCCGGCGAGAGCCAGACGCTCGCGTAGAGCCAGGGACCCGCGGCCTGCATGGGACCGACGCCGCCGGGGATGATGTCCCAGGAACCGTCGGGGTGGTGGTCGATCTCCAGGACGACGTCCGACGACGTCAGCACGCCGGTGTCCAGGTCGAGCCTCGTGAAGACGCCGTCGAGCATGTCGCCGTCTCCGTTGCTGTCGACACCCAGCGTGCTCTCCAGCGTCACGAAGTGGAGCGCGTCCTCGGTCTCGAGCGCCCAGTCGGTGTCGACGCCCGTGTTCGTGACGGTCCTGGTCGCGGAGTCATAGGTGACGATCACGCGGTCCGCGGTGTCGCCGTCGCCGTTCATGTCCTGCAGCGCGGCGCCCTCGACCTCGAGGAGCCAGCGGACGTCGCTGTTGTCGAACACCTGGACGAGTCCGCTGAGCGGGAGCGGCGTGGTCGAGTCATCCGTCGGGTCGTACGCCGTGACGAAGCCCGTCCCGAGGGTGGTCGGGTCGAACCGGCCGAGGAGGATCTGCCCGTCGCCCGCGAACCCCAGGAAGTTCTGGCCCACCCCGAGGAGCCGGGTGTGCCCCGTGAGGAACGAATGGACGATGTCCACGGCGTCGAGCAGGAAGCCGTCCCCGTTCACGTCCTGACCGAGGGAGTCCTCGAGCGCCTGCGTGTAGAGAGAGCCCCTCGACATCGCCACGCCGGACTCGGCCGTGACGATCGTCCGGATCGTCGAGGTGCGCGTGTCGAAGACCTCGGCGACCAGGCTCAGGAAGCCGCTGCCGTCCAGGTCGACGCCCTCCGCGAGCTCGTTCGTGGTGAGGGCGATGAAGCGCGGCGCCGGGTCGCCGGTCCAGTATGAGGAGACGGCGGCCCGCGGGACGACCTGGAGCGCACCGGTGGCGAGGTCGGCGATCATCGGGATGCCGTCGAGGATGTCGCCGTCGCCGTTGAGGTCGTGCCCGGCGATCGACTCGATCCCGCTGAGGGTCAGCGTCGTGTCGTTGTTCCACCGCGCGTGGAACGCGGGATAGCGACGGATGAGGTGCGGGCCGGCGGCGGCCGCGGAGGCGGGCATCGCGGTCGGTCGGGCGGGCGCTGCCCGCTGGGCGGTCGCGGGCTCGACGAGCGCGCCCGCGAGCACGAGCGAGACGGCGAATGCGAGCTGCGGAGAGAAGGATGGTGACGGGGTCATGGAGCCTCCCTGGGAGTCTCGAGTCTGGGCTTCGGGGTTTGCCCGGCCTCGGAGTCGCCGGACGGCGGGTGACGCAGGGTCTCGGCGCGCTCTGACCGGTGTCGCCGCACCGCTGGCCGCCCGACGCGGGTGCCCGGTATCCTGGGCCGCTCCGGCTCCCGGGGGCGGGCGCGGCCGATCGGGCCGGTCGCGCGCGGCGCCCCCGCTCTCCTCCGAGGTCGCGCCCTTGCCGTCCCGTGCGTCCCACCGCCGCGCCCAGGTCGTGTCACGCCGCGGCGTGTCGGCCGTCGGGGGCGGGTGGGTGGGCGCCGTCGCCGCGCTCGCGTGTCTCGTCGCGGTCACGTGGGCCGCCGAGCCCCGGGCGACCGACCCGGCGCCGCCCACGCCGTGGGCGCCGGACCCGTCGCCGACGCTCGCGACCGGTGACTCCGCGGGCGACGACGCGCCCGCCGTCGCGCCCGCGTCGACCGACGCGACCGTGCGCTACGGCCGCGACGTCCGTCCGCTGCTCTCCGACCGATGCTTCCAGTGCCACGGCGCCGACGCGTCGTCGCGCGAGGCCGACCTGCGGCTCGACGGCTTCGAGCACGCGATCGCCGACCTCGGCGGCTACGCGGCGCTCGTCCCCGGCGACGTCGAGGCGAGCGAGCTCTGGCGTCGCGTCACGAGCGACGACCCCGAGGAGGTCATGCCGCCGCCCGGCGCGAAGAAGCGCCCGCTCACGGATGCCGACGTCGACACGCTCCGTCGGTGGATCGAGCAGGGCGCGACCTACGAGCCGCACTGGGCGTTCGTCGCGCCGAAGCGCCGCCCGCCGGCACCGGAGGTGCGCGACCCGTCGTGGGCGCGAGACCCGCTCGACGAGTTCGTGCTCGCGCGCATGGAGGCCGCGGGCGTCGCGCCGTCGCCGCCCGCCGACGCGGCGACGCTCGCGCGGCGCGTGTTCCTCGATCTCACGGGCCTGCCGCCGACGGTCGAGGAGCTCGACGACTTCCTCGCGGAGTGCGCGGCCGTCGCGGACGTCGACGTCGACGCGGCGGAGGTCCCCGTCGACGACGGCGCGTACCGCGCGCTCGTGAACCGGCTGCTCACGCGCGAGCCGTACCGCTCGCGCGTCGCCGAGCACCTCACGACGCCCTGGCTCGACGCCGCGCGCTACGCCGACACGATCGGCATCCACACGGACAACGGCCGGCAGATGTGGCTGTGGCGAGACTGGGTGCTCCAGGCGTTCCGCGACGACATGCCGTGGGACCGCTTCGTGACCGAGCAGCTCGCGGGCGACCTGCTGCCCGACGCGACGGACGCGCAGAAGGTCGCGACGGGCTTCCTGCGCAGCCACGTCATCACGGACGAGGGCGGCGCCATCGACGAGGAGTACCTCGTCGAGTACGCGGTGGACCGGGTCAACACGACGAGCGCGGTCCTGCTCGGGCTCACGACGGGCTGCGCGCGCTGCCACGACCACAAGTACGACCCCGTGACGCAGGAGGACTTCTACTCGCTGCTCGCGTTCTTCGACGACAACGCGGAGCCCGGGCTCTACAGCCAGACGCCCGAGGTGCAGCAGCGCGCGTACGAGCCGTTCCTCGCCGTGCCGACGGACGAGCAGCGCGCGCGGCTCGACGCGCTCGACGAGACGCTCGCAGACCTCGAGACGCAGCTCGCGGCGCCGATCCCCGGCGAGGAGGAGCAGCGCAAGGTGTTCGTGTGGTCGGTCGCCATGAGCGCGGGGCTGCACTGGACGACGCCGGCGTTCAGCCACGCGAAGTCGACGGACGAGGACGTGACCTTCACGTTGCAGGACGACGGTGCGCTGCTCGTCGGCGGCCCGCACCCCATGACCGAGACCTGGACGGTCGTGCTCGCCACGGAGGAGACGGGCCTGCGCGCGCTGCTGCTCGAGGCGCTCTCCGTGCCGGGGCAGGAGGGCGCGGGGCGCGCGAGCCACGGCAACGCGGTCGTCACGTCCATCACGCTCGAGCAGCGGTCGGCGGAGCCCGGCAGCGCGTGGTGCGACGTCCCGCTCAGCTGGGCCTGGACCGACCACCTCCAGACGAACTACGACCACGACCCGGTGAACGCGCTCGACGGGCGCGACGACCTGGGGTGGGCGCTCGACGGCAACGAGCGCCAGGGGCCGCGCGACCTGGTGCTGCTCACGGACGAGCCGTTCGGCGTGGACGGCGGCACCGTGCTGCGCATCCGCGTCGCGTTCCGGTCGCGGTACGTGCAGCACTCGCTCGGGCACGTGCGCTTCCGCGTGTCGCCCGTGACGGACACGAGCGCGTTCCCGATCGCGCAGGGGCGTTGGTGGCGCGTCGGGCCGTTCGCCCCGCCCGAGGGCGCCGAGCGCGCATGGGCGTACGACGAGGTGTTCGGACCCGAGGACGGCGGCCCCGAGGCGAGCGGCCGGCTCCCCGCGCCCGCCGTCGCGCTCGACCGGGACGCGACCTTCGGCGAGGCCGCGCGGCGATGGAGCTTCGACGGCGCGCTCGTCGACGGCGCCGTCTCGCCGCTGGGCGACACGGTCGGCGCGACCTTCGTCGGTCGGCCGGTCTGGTCGCCCGACGCGCGCGAGGTCGAGGTCGCGCTCGGCAGCGACGACGGCGTGCAGGTCTTCCACGACGGCGTCCTGGTCTTCGAGAAGCGCGTCGACCGCGGCGCCGCGCCGGACCAGGACCGCGTGACGCTCGCGCTGCACCCCGGGCTCAACACGCTCGTCCTGAAGGTCGTGAACACGGGCGGGCCGACGGCCTTCGCGTGGGAGGCGCTGCAGGACGAGGACGTGCTCGTCGGCGAGCTCGCGTCGGCGCTCCTGCCGCCCGACGCCGTGACCCCCGAGCAGCAGGATGACTTCCGCGTCGCGTGGCGCCGCGAGCGCTTCGAGGCGTGGCGCGCCCTCGACGACGAGCGCACCGCGACGCTCGCCGAGCGCGCCGCCGTGGAGGACGAGGTGCCGCGCACCATGGTCATGCGCGAGCGCGACGAGCCTCGCGAGGCCTTCGTGCTCATGCGCGGCCAGTACGACCACCCCGACGCGACGCGCCCCGTCGAGCCGCGCACGCCCGCGTTCCTCGCGCCGCTGCCGGACGACGCGCCGCGCGACCGCCGCGGTCTCGCGCGGTGGATGATCTCGCCGGACAACCCGCTCTTCGCGCGCGTCTCCGTGAACCGCTTCTGGGAGCACGTGTTCGGCGCGGGACTCGTGCGCACGAGCCAGGACTTCGGGCTGCAGGGCGCGTGGCCGACGCACCCCGCGCTGCTCGACCGGCTCGCGCTCGACTTCCGCGCGTCCGGGTGGAGCGTCCACGCGCTGCTCCGGCGGCTCGTCACGAGCGCGACCTACCGGCAGGCCTCCGCGGCGCGCGACGACCTCGCCGAGCGTGACCCGGAGGACCGGCTCCTCGCGCGCTACCCGCGCCGCCGACTCTCCGCGGAGCAGATCCGCGACCTCGCGCTCGCGAGCTCCGGCCTGCTCGTCGAGCGCCTCGGCGGTCCGCCCGTGAAGCCGTACCAGCCCGCCGGCCTCTGGAAGGAGGTCGCCATGCTCCAGAGCAACACGCGCGAGTTCGAGCGCGGCGCGGGCGACGACCTCTGGCGACGCAGCCTCTACACCTACTGGAAGCGCGCCGTGCCGCCGCCGGCGTTGCTGACCTTCGACGCGCCGACGCGCGAGTCGTGCGTCGTGAGCCGCGCGACGACGAACACGCCGCTCCAGGCGCTCGTCCTCTGGAACGACGACCAGTTCGTCGAGGCCGCGCGGGTGCTCGCGGCGCGCGCGCTCGAGGAGGCGTCGGGCGACGGCGCCGTCGACGACGACGCCCCGGACGACGACGCGGCGGGCGGCGACCCGCGGGCGCGCGAACCCGACGCGCGGGATGCCGCGCGCATCGTCCGCATCGTCCGCACGTGCACGGCGCGCCGTCCCGACACCGACGAGCTCGCGCTGCTCGCCGGCGCGCTCGACGACTGGCGCGCGCGCTTCGCCGACGACCCGGCCGCCGCCGACGCGCTGCTCGCGGTGGGGGACGCGCCGCGCGGCACGGACGCGCCGCCCTCCGAGCACGCCGCCTGGACGCTGCTCGCCCACACCGTCCTCAACCTCCACGAGACGATCACCCAGGACTGAACCCGCGGCCGCGCGCCGCCCGCCCCACGCCCGCCGACCGATCGCGCCCCGCGCGCGACCCGCAACCCGCCCCCGGAACCCGTCCCCGGAACCCGTCATGGACCCCCGCGAGGAACGCTGCCTCGACCTGACGCGCCGCCGTTTCTTCGGCCGCGCGGCCGCCGGCGTCGGCGCGGCGCTCGGCGGGCTCGGCCTGTCGTCCGTGCTCGGCGGCGCGGCACCCTACGATCCGACGTCGCCCGACGACGGCGCCGCGGACCTCCTGCGCGTGCACCACCGTCCCCGCGCGCGCCGCGTCATCTCCATGCACATGGAGGGCGCGCCGAGCCAGCTCGACCTCTTCGACTACAAGCCCGGCCTCCGCGACCGCTTCGACCAGGAGCTGCCGGACTCCGTGCGCCGGGGCCAGCGCCTCACCGGCATGACGAGCGGCCAGTCGCGCTTCCCCGTCGCGCCGAGCATCTTCCGCTTCAGCCGCTACCCGAACGCGCAGGACGGCGCGTGGATCAGCGAGCTGCTCCCGCACACCGCGGGGCTCAGCCGGGACCTCTGCATCATCCGCTCGATGCACACCGAGGCGATCAACCACGAGCCCGGCATCACCTTCTTCCAGACCGGCACGCAGCAGCCGGGGCGCCCGTCGTTCGGGAGCTGGATCAGCTACGGCCTCGGCAGCAGCAACCGGAACCTGCCCGACTTCGTCGTGCTCATCAGCCAGGGCTTCGGGAACATGCAGGCGCTCTCGTCGCGCTTCTGGGGCAGCGGCTTCCTGCCCGGCGAGCACCAGGGCTGCCGCCTGCGCAGCTCGGGCGACCCCGTCCTCTATCTGCAGGACCCGCCGGGCGTGAGCCGCGCCGACCGCCGCCGCATGCTCGACCTCGTCGGCGAGCTCAACGAGCGCGAGATGCGGCGCAGCCTCGACCCCGAGGTCCGCGCGCGCGTCGCCCAGGCCGAGATGGCGTACCGCATGCAGATGTCGGTGCCCGACCTCGTGGACTTCTCGGACGAGTCGCCCGAGACGCTCGCGCTCTACGGCGACGAGGTGCACGAGCCCGGGAGCTTCGCGGCGAACTGCCTGCTCGCGCGCCGGCTCGCGGAGCGCGGTGTGCGCTTCATCCAGCTCTACATGCGCGGCTGGGACGCGCACAACAACCTGCCCGGCGAGATCCGCGCGCAGTGCGCGGCGGTGGACAAGGCTCAGGCGGCGCTCGTCGCCGACCTGAAGCGCCGCGGCCTGCTCGACGACACGCTCGTGACCTGGGGCGGCGAGTTCGGGCGCACGGTGTACAGCCAGGGCACGCTCACCGAGGACAACTACGGTCGCGACCACCACCCGCGCTGCTTCAGCCTGTGGCTCGCGGGCGGCGGGGTGCAGCCCGGCATCGTGTACGGTGCGACGGACGACTTCTCGTACAACATCACGGAGGACCCCGTGGACGTGCACGACCTCCACGCGACCATGCTGCACCTGCTGGGCGTCGACCACCGGCGGCTCACGTTCCGGCACGAGGGGCGCGACCACCGGCTCACCGACGTCTTCGGCACCGTGCGTCACGAGCTCCTCGCGTGACCGTCGCTCCCCTGTTCGCCGTGCTCGGCGCGCTCGCGCCCGCGTCCGGGTTCACCGACCGCTTCGCCGACGTCCCGCGCGACGTGTGGCTCGAGGTGCTCGGCCGCGCGCACCCCGTCGTGCTCCACCTGCCTTTCGGCGTGATCGCCGCGCTCGTCGTGCTCGAGGTCTGGGGCGTGCTGCGGCGACGCGCGCTCGAGCAACCGACGCGCGCCGTGCTCGTCGGCGTCCTGCTCGTGACCGCGGCCGTCGCGGCGACGAGCGGCTGGTTCCTCGGGCGCGAGCCCGACTACCGCGGCGAGGTGCTCGCCACGCACCGCAACCTCGGCATCGGCATGGCGGCGACCTGCGTGCTCGTCGCGCTCGCGGCCTGGCGCGACATGCGCCAGATGTACGGCGTCGCGCTGGGCGTCGCGCTCCTGCTGCTGCTCGCGGCCGGGCACCAGGGCGGCTCGATGGCGCACGGCGAGGGCTTCCTCTTCGAGCCGATCGAGGAGCTCCGCGAGCGGCAGGCGGCCGAGGCGGACGCGCGCCGGGCGGAGATCGCGGCGCGCCGCGAGGTGCTGGGAGACGCCGCGGTGGAGACCGCCGTCGCGGACACGACGGTCCGGGAGGTCGACGGCGCGACGGCGGCCGGCGGCGCGGGGACGGCGGCGGGGGACACGCCGGCCCGGACGGACGGCGCGACGAACGCGGGGGCCGCGACGGCGCTGACGGGCGACGCGTCGAGCGCCGCGACGGTGCCGGTGGGCGATGCGACGAGCACCCACGCCGCGACGGTGGTCGCCGACGCGGGGCCGCTGCTCGTCGAGCTCTGCTCGAAGTGCCACGGGGCCGGGCGACAGAAGGGCGGCCTCGCCCTCCACGAACCGCTCGCGCTCCTCGCGGGCGGCGACAGCGGACCGGCCGTCGTGCCGGGCAACGCCGACGCGAGCCTCCTCGTGCAGCGCCTGCGGTTGCCGCTCGACGACGACGACCACATGCCGCCCGAGTCGAAACGCCAGCCGACGACCGCGGAGGTCGCGGCGATCGCGGCGTGGGTCGACGCGGGGATGCCGCGGGCGGGCACGACGACGGGCGGCGCGAAGGCCGGCGGGGAGGGTGCGGCGGGGGAGCGTGGAGCCGGAGCGGTAGCCGCATCCGGGGCCGTGGTCGCGGCCGAAGCCGGATCCGAAGCCGGAACCGAAGCCGAACCCGAAGCCGAAGCCGAACCCGCGGCCGAAGCCGTCGCCGTCGCCGAGCTCGGGCTTGCGACCGGCGCGGATCGGGACGCCGCCGACGCCGCTCCCTCCGCCGACCCGATCTCCGCGTTGCGGGACGCGCTCGTCCACGTCGAGGTCGCCGATCCCGCGAGCGGCGCGTTGTGGGTCGACTTCCGTCCCCGGCCCGCCACCGACGACGCGGAGCTCGCGCGGCTGCTCGACGACCTGCCCGCGCCCGTCGAGGAGCTCGGCCTCGCCGGCACCGCCGTGGGGGACGAGGCGCTCGCCGTGCTCGGCGACCGGCCCGCGCTCCGCCGCCTCGACCTCTCGCGCACCGCGGTGACCGCGGCCGGCCTCGCCGCGCTCGCGTCCTGCCCGGACCTCGAGGAGCTCGACCTCACGGGGACCGCCGTCGGCGACGAGGCCGTCGAGCCGCTCGCGCGGATCCCCGCGCTCCGCCGCGTGCACCTGTGGGGCGCCGGCGTCGGCGCGGAGGCCGTGGCGCGCCTCCGCGCGGCGCGGCCCGACGTCGAGGTGCGCGACGGCGGCGACCTCTTCGCCGCGGCGCTCGAGCAGGAGCCCGAGCCCGTCCTGCGCGCGCCGGCCGCCGCCGTGAACACCGTCTGCCCCGTCTCCGGCGCGGAGGCCGACCCGACGATCACGCGCGAGCACGACGGCGCGGTCGTCGCGTTCTGCTGCGGCGACTGCCCCGACGCGTTCCTCGCCGACCCCGCCGCCTTCCCCGTCGCGCACGCCGGCCCGCGCCTCGGCGCGGGCGCGCACGTCTACGAGTGGGTGCCCGACTGGCTGCGGCTCCCCGACGGGCAGGCCGAGCTCGGCAACACGCACGGCGAGGTCGTCGTCGACCGCGCGGGCAACCTCTACATCAACACGGACACCGAGCAGGCGGTCATGGTCTTCGCGCCGGACGGCACGCACCTGCGGAGCTGGGGCGCGGAGTTCGCGAACGGCCTGCACGGCATGTGCCTCGTCGAGGAGGACGACGGCGAGTTCCTGTACTTCGTGCACTTCGGGCGGCACGAGTACGTCAAGGCGACGCTGACCGGCGAGATCGTGTGGCGTCGCGGGCCGCCCGAGGCGTCCGGCAAGTACGCGTCGCCCGAGCAGTTCCGGCCGACGAGCATCGCCGTGGCGCCCGACGGCGGCTTCTTCGTGGCGGACGGTTACGGCGAGCACTGGGTGCACCAGTTCGACGCCGACGGCACCTGGGTGCGCGCGCTCGGCGGTCCCGGGAGCGAGCCCGGCCGCTTCCAGACGCCGCACGGCGTGTGGGTCGACACGCGCGGCGCGCAGCCCGTGCTCGTCGTCGCCGACCGCGAGAACAACCGGCTCCAGCGCTTCGACATGGACGGCGAGCTGCTCGGCGTCGTCGACGGCATGCTGCGCCGGCCGTGCAAGATCCAGCAGCGCGGCGAGTACCTCGTCGTGCCCGACCTCGCCGGCCGCGTGACGATCCTCGACGGCGACGACGAGCTCGTGACGCACCTCGGCGACAACCCCGACCCCGGCAAGCGCGCGAACAACGGCGTGCCGCGCGAGGCCTGGGCCGACGGCGAGTTCCTCGCGCCGCACTCCGCGGTCTGGGACGCCGACGGGAACCTCTACGTCATGGACTGGAACCGGCACGGCCGCGTCACGATGCTGCGTCGGATCGCGACGGAGTGACGCGCATGGCGGAGGACGTCGAAGCCGGCGACCGCGGGCCGCGCGTGCGGGCGGACCGCTCCGCGCGGCGGCACGTGACGCGCGCGGTGTCGGCGGTCGTGATCGCCGCGCTCCTCGTCGCGTGCGGCGGCGACCCGCACGACGTGTCCGCGCGGCGCCCCGAGGTCGGACCGCGGTCGCGCGACGCGGCCGCCGCGCGCCTCGCGACCTGCGCGGAGTGCCACGCGTCCGTCGTCGAGAGCTTCCTGGGCCACGGCATGGCGTACACGATCGGTCCCGTCGAGGACCCTCCGTCGGGCTCCGTCACGAACCCGACCACCGGCGACGAGTACACCTTCGCGCGCGAGGACGGCGCGCTCGTGATGCGACACGACCGCGCGGACGGCGGCCGCCGCGTCGCGCGCGTCATGGGCCGCTACGGCGCGGGCGTCATGGACATGTCGTTCATCGGCAGCGAGCTCGACGCCGAGGGGCGGCCCGTCGGGCGCATGGTCTTCCTGCCGCTCGAGCGCATGCGCGGCGCGGGCCTCGTGCTCTCGCCCTTCGAGCACGGCGCGCCGGGCACCGGGCTCGAGATGCCGTTCGCCACCGAGTGCCTGCGCTGCCACACGACGCAGGACCCCGCCGACCTCCCGGGCGTCGCGCGCGGCGTCGAGGGCGACCACGTGTGGCCCGGCGAGCAGCTCGGCCCGGACGTCTTCGAGCACCTCGAGCCGCTCGCGTGCGACGCGTGCCACGGCCCGACGGAGGAGCACGCGCGTCTCAAGCGGCTCTCGCTCGAGCGCGGCGAGGTGACGCCCCTGGGTCTCGAGCGCCTCGGCGACCTGCCGGCGGGACGGCAGCGCGACGTGTGCTCCAAGTGCCACCTCGAGGGCGACGGTCACATGGAGCTCGGCGAGGTCGCGCGCGGCGGCCCGCAGCCCGAGGACTTCCTGCTGCGCCGACCCGTGCTCGTGCCGACGCGCACGGGCGACGACTTCCACTTCGTCGGGCAGGTCCACCGGCTCTCGATGTCCGCGTGCTTCGGTGCGCCGGAGGGGCTCACCTGCACGAGCTGCCACGACCCGCACACCGCCGTCGCCGCGCAGGGGACGGCCTCCTTCGACCGGCGCTGCATGGACTGCCACGACGACGGCGCGGACTGCGTGCGGCCCGCGGAGCTCGAGGTGTCCGCGGTGACGGGCGACCCGGCGCGCACGCCGGACGGCTGCGTCGACTGCCACGTGCGCCGCAGCCAGCCCTTCGACATCCCGGGCGTGCGCACGGCGGACCACTTCGTGCGTCGGCGTATCCCGCTCCCCGAGACGATGCCGATGCGCGAGCTCGAGGACCCGGGCGGCGGGCTGCGCGTCTTCGACGACGGGCGCTTCGCCGAGCGGCTCGCGACGCCCGAGGGGCGCGCCTGGAACGACGTGCTCGTGGGGCTGCGGCTCGGCGCGATGGGGCGGGTGAGCGAGGCGCTCGAGCTCGCGCAGTCGATGCCGCCGCCGGGCAGCGTCGTCTCGACGCGCCCCGAGTCGTGGAGCGAGGGCGAGGACGCGCTGCCGTCGCTGCGGCGCGCGGCCGTCGTCCACCACCTGCGCGGGCTGCTCTACGAGGCGGCGGCGCGACCGATCGAGGCGCGGGACGCCTACAGCGACGCGCTGCGCGTCGACCCGGCGCACCCGCAGGCGCGCCTCAACCGCGGCAGCCTCGCGCTCTCGCTGGGCGACACGGACGCCGCGCTCGCCGACGCCGCGGAGCTCGCGCGCCTCTACCCGGAGGCGGAGAAGCCGTGGAACCTGCGCGCGCTCGTCGCGGCGCGCACGCAGGCCTGGCCGGCCCTCGCCGCGGCGCTCACGGAGTCGCTCGCGCGCTGGCCCGCGGACCCGTCCGCGTGGCACATGTACGGACAGGCGATGCTCGGGATGGGCCTGACCGACGACGCGCGCGCCGCCCTGTCGGAGGCGGCGCGACGCGAGCCGTCGCGGCACGGGCTCGCGGAGGACCTGCGTCGGGCGGGTGCCCGCTGACGCACGCGGCGTCGACGCCTCAGGGACGCGGCGCGGCGTGTCGGCTGCCGGGGAGCGTCGCCGCGCCGAACCAGAAGTCGTGCACCGCGGAGACGGCGTCGATGAAGCCGTCGAACTCGAGCGGCTTCACGACGTAGCCGTTGGCGTGGCGCTCGTAGGCGCGCCGGACGTCGTCGTCCTGGTCGGAGGTCGTGAGCACGACGACGGGGAGCGTGGCGAGCACGGGGTCGTCGTCGAGCGCCTCGAGGACGCCGTGCCCGTCGAGCCGCGGCATGTTGAGGTCGAGGAGCACGAGGTCCGGGAGACGCGAACCGTCCGCGACGCGCCGCCGGAGCAGTGCGAGCGCCTGCTCGCCGTCCGGCGCGACCTCGAGCGTCGCGAGCGAGCCGACGGCGCGGAACGCCTCGCGCGTGAGCCGCACGTCCGCGGCGTTGTCCTCGACGAGCAGGACCTCCCTCGGATCGACGCTCTTCATGCCGGGACCTCCGCGGCGAGCGGGAGCGTGAGCACGAAGCGCGAGCCGCGTCCGCCGGGGCCGGCCTCGATGCGGATGGACCCGCCGTGACGTCCGACGATCTTCTTGGTGATCGCGAGCCCGATGCCGGCGCCCGGGACGCGCGTGGCGGGCGTGAGGCGCTGGAAGATCTCGAAGACGCGCTCGGCGTGCTCGGGGTCGATGCCCGTGCCGTTGTCCTCGACGGCGAGCACGGCGTCGTCGCCCTCGGTCCGTGCGCGGAGCGCGATGCGCAGCGGCTCGTCGCCACGGTACTTCAGCGCGTTGTCGAGGAGGTTCTGGACGACCTGGCGCAGCTCGCTCGCGTCGCCGCGCACCGCGGGCAGCGGGTCGCGCTCGACCTCGGCGCCGGCCTCCTCGACCGCCGCGGAGAGGTCGGCGAGCACCTCGTCGACGACGGCGTCGAGCTCCACGACCTCGTCGCGCGGCCGGTCGCCTGCGCCCACGCGCGAGTACTGGAGCAGCGCCTGGATGAGGCCCTTCATGCGCGCCGTGCCGTCGACGGCGAAGCGGATGTACTCGCGCCCCTCGTCGTCGAGGTCGTCGCCGAGGCGACGCTCGAGCAGCTGGACGAAGCTGCTCACCGTGCGCAGCGGCTCCTGGAGGTCGTGCGACGCGACGTACGCGAACTCCTGGAGCTCGTCGTTGGAGCGGCTCAGCTCGGCGGTGCGGCGCGCGACCTCCGCCTCGAGCACGTCGTGCGCGCGCTGGAGCTCGGCGCGGAGCGCGCGGCTCTCGGTGATGTCGTCCACGATGGACACGAAGTGCACCGGCGCGCCGTCCTCGTCGCGCAGCAGCGAGACCGTGAGGTTGGCCCAGACGATCTCGTCGTCCTTGCGGACGTAGCGCTTCTCCATCGAGTAGCTGGCGATGCGGCCCTCGAGGACCGCCTCGACCTGCGTCAGGTCGGCGTCGAGGTCCAGCGGGTGCGTGATCGTCTGGAAGTCGGTGACGAGCAGCTCGGCCTCCGTGTAGCCGAGCATGTCGCAGAGGCGGCGGTTCACGCGCAGCCACGAGCCGTCGAGGCCCACGTGCGCGATGCCGACGACCGCCTGGTCGAAGGTCGCGCGGTGGCGCGCCTCGCTCCGCGCGAGCTCCTTGGTGCGCTCCGCGACGTCCGCCTCGAGGTCGCGCGGGCTCCGGAGCTGGAGCGCCTTCGGGATGAGCGGCACGAGCGCGACCGCCGTCGCCGCGGAGACGGCAGCGGTCGCGAGCTTCACGAGCCCCGTGACGCGGTAGGCGGGCCACCAGAAGGTCGCCGCCTCGAGCAGGTGCCCGAAGCCGCACGCCAGGATGAAGGCGATGAACAGCCAGAGGACGCGCGCGTGCTCCTCGCGCTGCTTGCGGCGCAGGAACAGGAAGAGCATGACCGGGATCGCCGTGTATGACGCCCAGATCACGACGTCCGACGCGATGTGCAGCCAGCCGAGGGGGACCGGCCAGTTGCCGCACTCCCAGCGGTCCGGGAAGGACGCCGTGTCGAGGGGCGAGGCGCGGCCGTCGGCGTGTGCCGCGGCGGCGCCGTGCGCGCCGGCAGACGCGACGCAGCTCGCGCAGTCGTCACCGAGCGGCGCGGCGGGCGCGGTCGCGGCCCAGACGCCCAGCACCGCGAGGGCGAGGCCCGCGAGCACGGTGAGGACCGTCTGCCGCGTGCTCATGCCTCGGCGGCCCCCGAGACGGGGAGGCGCACGCGGGCGAGCGCGCCGCCGGCGGGCGCGTTCGCGAGCGTGATCTCGCCGCCGTGCGCCTCGACGATCGCCTTGCAGATGGCGAGGCCGAGGCCCGTGCCCACGCCGCCCGCGCGCAGCGTGAAGAAGGGCTCGAAGACGTGCTCGAGGTGCTCGGGCTCGATGCCGGGGCCCATGTCGAGGACCTCGACGGTCACCGTCGTCGGAGAGTCCCGCTCGCAGCGGATGGCGACGACGCCGCCCTCGCCCGTCTGCTTCACGGCGTTCGTCACGAGGTTCACGAGGACCTGCTCGATGCGGTGCGGGTCGACGACGACGCCGCGCAGGTCGCCGACCGTCTCAAAGGTGACGCGCACGCCGCCCTCGTCGGCCGCCGCGTCCTGGTCCTCGGCGACGTGCCCGAGTACGACCCCCAGGTGCACGGCGGTCTTGCGCAGCGTCATGTCGCCGCCGTACTCGAGCAGCTCCTGCACGAACCGCTCGCCGCGCACCGCCGCGGACCGGATGCGCTCGATGTCCTTCACGGACTTCTCGTCCGCGGACACGGCGAGCCGCTTCGCGAGGGCGTTCGCGCTGTAGGCGACGATCTGCAGCGGGTTGCGGATCTCGTGCGCGATGCCCGCGGTGATGCGGCCGATCGTCGCGAGCTTCCGCGCGTGCTCGAGCTCCGCCTGGAGCTTCAGCGCGCGCTGGGTGATCCGCCGCCGCTCGACGGAGTAGGTGACCGAGCGGAACAGCACGTTCGCGTCGACACCGTCCTTGACGAGGTAGTCCTGCGCGCCGGAGCGCACGGCCTCGCGCGCGACCGTCTCGTCGGCGAGCCCCGAGAGCACGACGATCGCGGCCTCCCGGCAGCGCTCGTGGACGAACCGGAACGTGTCGAGGCCCTGGGAGCCCGGCAGCGAGAGGTCGAGCAGCACGACGTCGAAGCGTTCGAAGCGCAGGTGCTGCGCGGCGTCCTCGAGCGTGTGCGCCGTCTGGAGCTCGATCCAGCCGGGCGGCGCCGTGGCGATGTGGGCCTTCAGCAGCGCCACGTCGGCGGGGTTGTCCTCGACGACGAGCGCGCGCAGCGTCGCTGTGCTCTGCGTGGTATTCACGGGTCAAGACCTGTCGGAAGTCGGACGCCCCGATCGGGGGCATGCTCTGCCGATCGTCGCGGCCTCCCGGCGATCTTGAGCACGACTCCGTTAGGCGTCGCGGACCGCGCCGGGACCGCTCAACCGAAGTCGATGAGGTCGCCCAGGTGGGTGTCGCTGAAGAGGTCGATGCCCAGGCCGGACTTGAGCACGTAGAGCCCCAGCAGGACGAGCACGCCCAGGACGAGGACCACGCCCAGGGCGACCGTCCCGGCCACGAAGAGGCGGCCCACGGACCGGGTGGCCAGGTCCATGCGGCGCGCGAGGAAGGGCGCGGAGCGGACGTGGTCCGAGAGCACGGCGAGCTCGCGCCCGGCGTCGTGCGCGGCGCGCTCCTTCTCCCAGGCGCGGACGGCGCTCGCGACCTCCGCGGGCACGCGCTCGAAGCCGTCGCCCTTCTGGAGGTAGCGCGCGACGCCGCCCTCGTTGATCGCGTCGAGCAGCATGCCGCGCTCGGTGTGCGCGGTGAGCAGCAGCCGCTGCACGAGCGGGTGCGTGCGGCGCACGAGCGACAGGAACTCGATGCCGCTCGTGCCGGGCATGTCGTGGTCGCAGACGACGACCTGCACCGGGTGCCGCTCGAGCTGCTCCGTCGCCGCGGTCGCGTCCGGCGCCTCGAGCACCTCGTAGTCGTCCTCGAGGAGCTCCACGAGGATCTCGCGGACGAGCGGGTCGTCGTCCACGACGAGGACCACGGGGCGCGTGGGGGCGTCGGCGGCGGTCGGTGCGGCGGTCATGGGGCCGGGCGCTCGGGGGAGGGCTCCCCGCCTTGATCGGCAGCGACGGCGCGCATCCTGGAGCGTCGACCGCGCGCGGGGACTCCCGCCCCGCGGGTCGGGAATCGCGTCGCCGACCGTCCTCCCGACCCCGCGCGGATCGTGATACACAGGAGGGCGGTCGCGGGACGACGCCGCGCCCGTCGCCGCAGGTCACGCCGGAGCGCCCCATGGGATTCCGCGACAAGATCACCCGCCGCATCCCGATCCCGCGCTGGCTGCACTCCGTGCAGCACGAGCTGCCGTTCGTCGTGTGCACGGTCTGCGACGGCCGCCTCGCCACGAGCGGCCTCTTCACCATCATGAAGTCGTTCCGCGGCGAGGAGTGCATCTTCGAGATGGCCATCTGCGCGAAGTGCGCGGAGGCGGAGATGGACAAGTGGTCGACGGCCTCGCGGAAGGCGGCGCGCGACTTCCGGGCCGCGCGGCGCGAGCACCAGGACGGCGACGGCTGCGAGACCTGCGGCGCCGACCTCGGCACGGTGCGCGGCGTGGCCGTCCACGCCCACTGCCGCGCCGGACAGCTCCTCGCGGTCACCCACATGTGCACGACCTGCGAGGAGGCGCTCCACGAGCGGCTCTCGCCGAAGACCCGCGAGGAGAACGACCGCTTCATGCGGACGCACTTCCCGCAGCCGCCGTGGATGTACGAGACGCCGACGCCGGAGCCGGTGCTCGTGTCGGGGCCGTCGACGCCCTGAGCGGCGCCGTCCGGGGGCCGAGGGCGGGCCGCGCGGGGGGCGCGCGGGACGCGAGGGCCGGTTTCACCGGGGAATCCGGACGTTGCGCGTCGCACGGGTGGCCTCGGGGGCGCCTCAAGGAATCCACGGACCTCCGTCGATAGATGCGCGTCCCCCCGGGGGTCCCCCGAGACCTCCCGGGTCGCGCCCGTCGCGGAGGTCCCATGTCCGGCTCATCGCCCGAACCGCAACGCCCGTCGCGCCGTCGCCGCAAGTTCGTGCGGCCCGACGTCCAGCTCAAGGTCGTGTTCGTCACGCTCTTCGTGAGCTGCGTCACGCTCGTCGTCCAGATGCGGCTCGGCCTCACGAGCCTGCGCGAGATCTCGTCGAGCCTCACCCCGGACCTCACGATGTACCAGGTGCTCGACCTGGTCGAGGCGTCCATCGTCCGCAGCGTGTACCTCGCGGTGGTCGTCGCGTTGCCGCTCGCGCTGGGCGTCGGGGTGTTCTACTCCTTCAAGTTCGCGGGGCCGCTCTACAAGTTCCACAAGTACTTCACGGAGCTGCGGCACGGCCGCTGGGACGAGCGCTGCCGCCTGCGCCGCAACGACGACCTCCAGGACATCGCCGAGGCGGTCGACGCCGCGCTCGACGAGACGCGTGACCGCGTCTGCGAGGACCAGTCGATCCTGCAGGACGTCAAGCACCTGCTCACGAGCGCGGTGTTCACGACGGACGAGTCGTCGCGGCACCTCGTGGGCCGTCTGCTGCGTCGCATCGCCGCCTCCGA
>JAUIEF010000074.1 GCA_030428785.1 bacterium | reverse complement strand
CGCATCTACTACGGCGTCGACGCGTCGGCGCTCGCGGCGCGCCGCCCCCGCGCCGAGGTGCGCGCCGAGCTGGGTCTCGCGGAGGACACGCCCGTGCTCGTGTGCGTGGGGCGTCTCGCCGAGCAGAAGGACCACCCGACGTTGCTGCGCGCGCTCGCCGCGCTCCCGGACGAGGTCGTGCTGCTCGTCGTGGGGGGCGACCCCTTCGGCGACGGGCGCGCGCGGCTCGAGGCGCTCGCCGCCGAGCTGGGTCTCGGCGACCGCGCGCGCTTCCTCGGCATCCGCCACGACGTCCCGGACCTGCTCGCGGCGAGCGACCTCTTCGTGCTGCCCTCGCTCTGGGAGGGCCTCGGCCTCGTGTTCCTCGAGGCCATGGCCGTCGAGCTGCCCATCGTCGCGAGCGACGTCTCGGCCATCCCGGAGGTCGTGGAGGACGGCGTCTCCGGCTGGCTCGTCCCGCCCGGCGACCCCGGCGCCCTCGCCTCCGCGATCGGCGCCGCGCTCGCCGACCCCGCGGACCGGCGCGCGCGCGGCGTCGCCGGCCGCATGCGCCTGCTGGAACGCTTCGCGCTCCCGCGGATGATCGAGCGCACCCTCGAGGTGTACGAGCAGGTGCTCGGGGGCACGCCGCCGTGACCACCGGGAACGCGCCATGTCCATGACCGACCTCCGCATCGTCACGACCGTGTGCTCCGGCAACCTCTGCCGGTCGCCGCTCGCGGAGACGCTGCTCCGCAAGCACCTCGAGGCGCGCGGCGTGGAGGACGTCGTCGTGCAGAGCGCGGGGACCATCGCGACGCCCGGCCAGCGCGCGCTCGGCGAGTCGCGCCGCGCGGCCGAGCTCCTGGGCGGCGACCTCACGCACCACCGCACGAGCCTGCTCGACCGCGTGACGCTCGAGGAGAGCGAGGTCGTGCTCTGCGCGACGGCCGCGCACGTCGAGGAGATCCGCACGCGCTGGCCCGACACGCCGGCCGACAAGCTGCACCTCTACGCGGAGGGCATCGGCGACGGCGCCCCCGAGGACGTCGAGGACCCCTACGGCTTCGACCTCGCGATGTTCCTGCTCATCGGGCGCGTCATCGACGGCGCGATGGCCGCGTGGGCGCAACGGCTCGTGCGCGAGCCCTGGGCCGAGTAGAGGGGGCTGACGAGACCCGAGCGGGCCGACGGAACGGGCGCCGCGCGCGTCAGCGGCACTCCACGAGGAACAGGCACTCCGTGTTCCGCGTCCGCCCCACGGTGCCGACCTTCTCGCCCTTCGGGTTGTGGATCCCGATGCGGGCGCCGACGTAGCGCGGGTGCTCCACGTCCACGCGGCGGACCTCGCCGCGCGTCGCGAGCCGCTCGTGGATCTCGCGGGTCGTGAGCGCGCCCTCGTCGTTGAAGGAGACGAGCAGCCAGCGCGCGTCGACCGCCTCGAGCAGCTCGTCGAGCGCGCCGCGGATCCGTCGCGTGCTGTTCCACGGGCTCTTGCGCGTCCGGCAGTCGACGCGCTTCCGCGCCTTGCCGTAGGCCTCCGGCTCGTCGCCGCGCAGGAGCGTCTCCCACACGTGGTAGTTGCCGAGGTAGCTGTGCTGGTTGTACGGCGGGTCGAGGTACGCGAGGTCCACCGGGCCGAGGCGGCGCGCGCACTCCGCGGCGTCCGTGCGCGAGACGCCGCCCGGCCCGGGGATGAGCGTCGGCGTCGGGAGCTCGAGCGGCCGGAGCGCGCGCGGCGCCCACCGCTTGAGGTACGCCATCTGCACGCCCGTCGTCGAGTCGACGCGGTCCGCGCCGAGCAGCAGCGACGCGAGCGCGAGCGAGCGCAGCGGCTCGTCGGGCAGCTCGCGCCCGATCCGCGCGCGGATGGCGTCGACGCGCGCGCCGTTGTCCGGGTGGAGGAAGCGTGCCTCCTCGCAGAAGGTCCGCGTGAAGTACCCCGGCTCGGGCGGCGTGGCCTGCAGGTCGTCGAGGAGCGCGCGCAGCGCGAAGGGGTCCACCGTGTCGCCGTCGGTCGCGATGGACGCGCGGGCGAGCACCTCGCCGTGGGCCAGGACGTCGTTCGCGTGGACGCGCAGTCCGCGTCGCTTCAGCGCCTGCGCGACGCGCGTCGTCCCCGTGAAGAGGTCGGCGACGGTCTCGACGCCCGGCAGCTCCGAGACGAGCGCCTCGATGTGCGGGACGAGCAGCCGCTTGGAGCCGATGTACTTGATCGTCACGGGAAGGCGCTGGGGTGCGGGGGCCCGGCGAGGATACAACGGGCGGCTCGTCGCGGCGCCGCGACGGCGGTCGCGCCGACCGCCGCGGGACGCGCGACGCCGTCGTCCTCCGTCGAGCCGAGCCCCGATGACGCCCGCCACGCGCGCCCTGCTGATCGGGGTCCAGGTCTGCTTCGGGATCTTTCCGTGGCTGGGCAAGGTCGCGATGGAGTCCTTCGAGCCGCGCGCCGTGCTCGTGTGGCGCCTGTTCGTCGGCGCCGCGGTGCTGCTGCTGCTCGCCGCGCGCCTGCACGGACGCGCCGCGCTCCCCGCGCCGCGCGACCTCGGCCGGCTCTTCGTGCTGAGCCTGCTCGGCGTGACGCTCAACCAGTCGCTGTTCCTCGAGGGCCTGGCGCGCTCGACGGCGGTCAATGCCGGGCTGCTCATGACGGTCATCCCCGTGGCGACCGTCGCGCTCGCCGCGCTCGTCGGGCAGGAGCGGGCGACACGCCGGCAGGTCGTCGGCATCGCGCTCTCCGTGGCCGGCGTCGCGTGGCTGTTCCTCGGGCGCGGCGCGCACATCGGCGCCGAGTCGCTCACCGGCGACCTGCTCATGACCGCGAACGCCGTGAGCTACTCGGCGTACCTCGTCTTCGCGCGGCCGGTCGCGGCGCGCCTGCCGCAGCCGGTGGTCATCGCGTGGGTGTTCCTCTTCGGCGCGCTCACCGTGCCCTTCCTCGCGTGGGACGTGCCGTGGTGGCCCGCCGAGGCGGGCGGTCGGCAGCTCGCGGCGCTCGGCGGCGTGCTCCTCTTCCCGACGGTGCTCGCGTACCTCGGCAACATCGTCGTGCTCGCGCGCGCCGGCGCGAACGTCACCGCGGCCTACGTCATGCTCCAGCCCGTGCTCGCGGCCCTGCTCGGCATCGGGGTCCTCGGCGAGCAGCCCGAGCCGTCGCTCCTCGTCACGGCGGCCGGCGTGCTCGCGGGGCTCTGGCTCGTGTCGACGAAGGGCCGGAGACGACCGGTCGCGGCGGGCGGCGCGCCCTGACGCGGGCGCGTCCTCAGCGACCGAGGTAGCCGAGCTGCCGCATGCGCTCGGCGGTCTCCTCGTCGATGAGGTCCTCGCCCTGCTCGGGGCGGAGGCCCTGCGCCCGCAGGCGTTCGAGCGCCTCGAGCAGCCGCGCGAGCTCGGGCTGCGGGAGCACGGCGGGGCGGCGCTCGCGCGGGTCGTCGGCGAGACGGAACGCGAGCGGGCCGTCCGGTCCCGACGGGTCGGCGGGCAGGATGAGCTTGTCGCCCTCGGCGGTGCGCGCCGCGCGGAACTGGTCCGTGTTCGACACGACGACGCGGCGACCGGCGGTGGGGCGCCCGGCGGCGGCGGCCTCCATCGACGGCACGAGGCTCCGCCCGTCCGCGGGGCCCGCCGGCGGCAGGCCGAGCAGGTCGAGGAGCGTCGGCACGATGTCCACGTTCTCGGCGGGGCCGGGGAGCACGACGCCCTCCGGCACGCCCGGGCCCGCGAGGAGCAGCGGCACGCGCGTGAGCGCCTCGTAGAGCAGCGTGTTGTGCGTGCGCTTGAACGCGGTGAGGAGGTCGTCGCGGCGGGAGTCGTCCGTCTCGTACGCGAGCTCGGCGACGGGGTGCTCCCAGAGCGCCTCGCCGTGGTCCGCCGCGACGATCACGAGCGCGTCGTCGAGGCGGCCCGCCCGGTCGAGCGCGCCGAGCACGTACGCGACCTTCGCGTCCGCCTGGAGCACGTCGCCGTCGTAGAGCGCGATCTGCCGCGACATCTCGGCGCAGGCCGCGTCGACCTCGGCCTCGATGGCCTCGGGCGGCCGCGCCGGGAAGCGCTCGTGCAGGTGCGCCGCGTAGGCCTCGCGCAGCGCGGGGTCGACGGGCCGCGGCTCGAAGACGTCGTACTGCGGCACGGGCTCCCACGGGTCGTGCGGCCCGACGAAGTGGAAGTACGCGAAGAGCGGCCGCGGGTCGTCGTCGTGGAGCGCCGGGAGGATGACGTCCGGGCCGGGCTCCATGGCGTAGAGCTCGAAGCCGCGGTCGTAGCCCGTGCCGGGCGCGAGGAGGATGTTGTCCTGGAAGCCGACGGTGCGCCAGCCGTGCGCGCTCAGGTGCTCCGCGAGCGTCGTGTGCGGCGGCATGCGCACGAAGTCGGCCGCGACGTGCCGCGACAGGAAGAGCGACACCATGGACGGGCCGGTCCACGAGGACTGCGCCGTGACGTCCTCCACGCGCACGCCGCGCGCCGCGAGGGCGTCGAGGGTGGGCGTCGTCTCGCGGTCGTAGCCGTAGCAGGAGACGTGGTCGGCCCGCAGCGTGTCGAGCACGATGAGCACGACGTCGCGCCGCGCGGGCTCCGGCGTCGGCTCGGGCTCCGCGCCGCAGGCCGCGAGCAGCAGGAGGAGCGCGGGGAGGGCGCGACCCACGACGGTCAGCGCGGCCCGAGCATCTTGCTCGGGTCGACCCAGCGGTCGAACTCCTCCTCGGTGAGGAAGCCGAGTTCGAGCGCGGCCTCGCGCAGTGTCGTGCCCTCGGCCCATGCCTTCTTGGCGATCTTCGCCGCCTTGTCGTACCCGATGTGCGTGTTGAGCGCGGTCACGAGCATGAGCGAGTTGCCGAGGTGGTCGGCGATCCGCTTCGCGTCGGGCTCGATGCCCTCCGCGCAGTGCTCGCGGAAGGCGCGGCAGCTGTCGGCGAGCAGCCGCACGCTCTGCAGCACGTTGTGGATCATGACCGGCTTGTAGACGTTGAGCTCGAAGTTGCCCTGGCTGCCGGCGAAGGCGACGGCCGCGTCGTTGCCGAAGACCTGCACGGCGACCATGGTCATCGACTCGGACTGCGTCGGGTTCACCTTGCCGGGCATGATCGAGCTGCCGGGCTCGTTGGCCGGGATGGAGATCTCGCCGATGCCGCAGCGCGGACCGCTCGCCAGCCAGCGGACGTCGTTCGCGATCTTCATGAGCGCCATGGCGAGGCCGCGCAGCGCCGCGCTCAGGGCGACGAGCCCGTCGTGCGCCGCGAGCGCCTCGAACTTGTTCGCCGCGCTCGTGAAGCGCAGGCCCGTGAGCTCGCTGATGCGCGCCGCGACGCGCTCGGCGTACTCGGGGTGCGTGTTGAGCCCGGTGCCGACGGCCGTGCCGCCGATGGCGAGCTCCTGGACGTGCGGCAGCGCGTCCTCGAGGTGACCCAGCGCGTGGTCGAGCTGGCTCACCCAGCCGCTGATCTCCTGGCCGAGCGTGAGCGGCGTCGCGTCCATGAGGTGCGTGCGGCCGATCTTCACGACCTCCGCGAACGCCTGGCTCTTCTCCGTGAGCACGTCGCGCAGCGCCGACACCGACGGGAGCAGCGAGCCGCGCACCTCGGAGGCCGCCGCGATGGACATGGCGGTGGGGAAGGTGTCGTTGGACGACTGGCTCTTGTTGACGTCGTCGTTCGGGTGGACGGGCTGCTTGCTGCCCATCGTCCCGCCCGCGAGCTCGATCGCACGGTTCGCGATGACCTCGTTGGCGTTCATGTTCGTCTGCGTGCCGGAGCCCGTCTGGTAGACGACGAGCGGGAAGTGGTCGTCGAGCTTGCCGTCGACGACCTCCTGCGCGGCCGAGCGGATGAGGTCCACCTGGGCGGCGTCGAGCAGCCCGAGGTCGCCGTTGACCTCCGCGGCGGCGCGCTTGAGGACGCCGAGCGCGCGGATCATGGGGCGCGTGAACCGCGCGTCGCCCACGTCGAAGTTCTGGAGGGAGCGCTGCGTCTGCGCGCCCCAGTAGCGGTCGGCGGGCACCGCGACCTCGCCCAGGCTGTCGGTCTCGGTGCGCGTCTCACGGGAGGCTGTGGTGGTCATGGCGGCATTCCACCACGGCGCGCGGGCCGGGATCCAGCGACCGGACGGCGGCGTCGCGGGGCGCCGTCGCGCCCGCTCCCGTCAGCGGTCGATGTACCCGAGCTTGCGCAGGAACTCGAGCGTCTCGGGGTCGTGGTCCACCTCGACGCCGCTCGACGCCTTCTCCGTGACCTCGTCCCAGGTGCGGAGGTCGCGGAGCAGGCGCTCGACGTCGCCGGCCCGCGCGGGGTCGCCGGCGAGGTCGCGCTGCTCGGCCGGGTCGACGGAGCGGTCGTAGAGCTCGGTGCGGCCCAGCGCCGGCGTGTGGATGAGCTTCTCGCGCCCCGCCGTCACGGAGAGCTTCTCGACGAAGTCGCGGCCGCGCGACGGCTCGTGCCCGTGGAACGTCTGCCCGAACACGGGTCGGTGCTCGTGGCTCGCGGAGAGCGGGCTCCCGAGCAGCGGGTTCGCGGGGACCTCGACGCCCGCGAGCGCGCAGAGCGTCGGCAGCAGGTCGCGGTTCGCCACGGGGTGCTCCACGACGCCCGGCGGGACCTCGGTGCGGCCGAAGCCGGCGAGGATGAGCGGCACGCCGAGCGTCTCCTCGTAGAGGTGCCCGCCGTGGCTGAAGAAGCGGTGCTCGTAGAACTCCTCGCCGTGGTCCGACGTGAACGCGAGCACCGCGTCGTCGAGCGCGCCGTGCTCGCGGAGCAGCTCGAGCAGCTCGCCGAACGCGTGGTCGAGGTAGCGCACCTCGGAGTCGTACTGCGCGAGGAGCAGCGCGCGGTACTCCTCGACGAGCGCGGGGTCGGGCTCGCCGCCCTCGGCGAGCTGCGCCTGCGCGAGCGGGGCCAGCTCCTCCTCGGGACGCACGCCCTCGGGCGTCGGCAGCATCCAGCCGGGCGGCGGCAGGTAGGGCGTGTGCGGGTCGAAGTAGTGCACGTAGAGGAAGCGCGCGAGGCCGTCCGTGTCCGCGAGCCACGCGGCGACGCGGTCGTTCATGGCGCGCCCCGACGCGTACGGGGTGTGCACGAAGGTCTCGAAGCCCTGGTGGAAGTTGTCCGCGCGTCCGATGAGCAGGTTGCTGCTGAAGCCCGCGGTGGTCCACCCGGACTGCGCGAAGAGCTCGGGCAGCGTGAGGTGCGCGTCGACGAGGTAGCTACGGCCCGTGTCGTGCACGCCGTGCACGTTGGGCGGCACGCCCGTGAGCACGGAGGCCGTCGACGGCCACGTCCAGCTCGACGCGGCCTGGGCGTGACGGAAGAGGAGGCCGCCCGCCGCGAGCGCGTCGAGGTTCGGCGTGAGGCCGCCCGGGTGCCCGTAGGCGCCGAGGCGGTCCGCGCGGAGCGTGTCGACGAGCACGACGATCACGGTGGGGGCCTCGTCGACGAGCGTGCGCGGCACGCGGTCGCGCCGCACGACGACGACGTGGCTCCAGCCGCCGACGTCGTTCGCGGCGTCGTCCAGCGGCTCCGTGACGAGCGCGACCTCGACGGTCTTCCCCGCCCAGGCGGAGAGGTCGAGAGACGCGGGCTTCCAGCCGCGGTCGGACACGACCTCCGGCGCGCGGAGCGTGCGCGACCACACCTCCTCGCCGGCGACCTCCACGGCGAAGCGCATGCCGTCCCCCGGGCGCTTCCAGCCGAGCTCCGTGTCCATGCCCACCGCGAACTCCAGCCGCGCGCCCGCCGGCGGCCGCAGCTCGTAGACGATGCGCGAGGGCGCCGCGGCGCGGACGCAGGTGCGTCGACCGCCCGCCGCGGACCAGCCCTTCGCGGCGTCGAGCGCGGCGGCGGCGACGGGCAGCTCCGGGGACTCCCGCACGACCGTCGCCTCGTCGAGCGTCGCGACGAGGTCGCGCGCGACCCGGGCGACGGCGACCTCGTGCTCGCGCGGCGTGCGCAGGCGGCCGGCCGACTCGACGCGCGGCGACAGGAAGCCCGGCCACGGGAGCGCGAGCCCGGTCCCGCCGGCGCGACGCGTGGAGAAGCGGACGGACCAGCGCGCGGGCGCGGTGCCGGGCAGCTCGAGGCTCCGCTCCACCGCGAACCGGCCGTCCGGCAGCTCGGCGGGGTCGAGCACCTCGTCGTGCATGAGCGCCCAGCCGTCCTCGTCGACGGGGACGTCCGGCCCCGGCGTCCACGGCTCCCGGGTCGACGCGGCCGGCGTCGTCGCGTCGGCGCCCGGCGCGTCGGCCGCCCCCGCGTCGGGCGGCGGGTCCTCGCGACGCAGCTCGACGCGGAAGCGCACGGGGTCGGGCCCCGGCGGCGACTCCGGCCAGGCCACCCCCGCGCCGAACCGCAGCCGCGCCGGGCCCTCCGTCGCGAGGTCGTGGAACGCGACGCTCGTGCCCGTCGGCACGCGGAGGCACGCCACGCCGTCGCGGTTGTCCGACTCGTGGATGAGCCCGAAGCGCTGCTCCGCGTAGGGCGACGCGCCCGTCGTCTCGGCGAACGGGATGAGCGCCACGACGTCGTGCACGCGGTCCGTGAGGAGGTCGGGGCGCGGCGCGGCGGGCCGCAGCGCGTCCGGCGCGACGCGCACGAGGACCCACACGAGCGCCCCGACGAGCACCGCGCCGACCGCCGCCGCGACGAGCCGCGCGCGTCCGTCCGCGGCGCCCCGGCTCACCCGAGCTCCAGCTGCCGGGCGGCGTCCACCTCGCTGCGGTTGAGCAGGTCGCGCGCGCGGTCGATGAGCGTGCCCAGCGCGTGGTTGCGCGGCAGCGCGTGGCGGAGCTGCCGCAGGAGCTGCACGGTGAGCCGCATGACGCGGACGAGGTCGCCGTTGGGCGCCGTCGTGTGCTCGCGCATGTCGTCGAAGGTCGCGCCGTGGCACCACGCGTGCACGACGATGCCGATCTTGAAGTCGGGCGCCTTGATCGTCGACGGGATGCCGAGGTCGCGCTCGGCCTTCTGGAGCGTCGCGACGACGTTCTCGATGTCGCGGCGGTACGGCCCCATGACGCCCTGCTTGAGGCGGCGGAAGAGGTCGTTCTTGCGCTCCTCGAACACGAGCGCGGCGAAGGTGATCGCGAGCTGCACCTCGTCGAGCCACTCGAGGATGCCGGAGTCCAGCAGCTCGACGACCTGCAGCTCGTAGCCGCTGATGACCGACGCGATGCGCCCCTTGTCCGTGACGCCGTCCTCGGTGACGTAGCCGCAGTCCCGCAGGAGCCGCATCCGCTGGTCGATGGCGTGGCGCTGCTTCTCCTCGTTGCGCTCGCGCTTCTTCCGGCTCATGCGCGCCCACTGGAAGTTGTTGAACGAGCGCTCCCAGGCCTCGTGGAGCTTGTCGCCCAGCGTGCGGTGCAGGTTGATGAGCGTGGCGTACGAGAGGTTGAAGCGCGAGATGACCGGCTCGACGTCGTTGCCGATGAGCCGCTCGATGTCCTGCGGCTGGACGCGGTGGTCGTCGACGATCGAGACGACGATGCCCTTGTCGTCGATGCCCTGGCGCCCGGCGCGCCCCGCCATCTGCTGGTACTCGCGCACCTTGAGCGGGCCGAAGCCCACGCCGTCGAACTTGCGGAGCGACGCGAAGACCACGCTGCGCGCCGGCATGTTGATGCCCAGCGAGAACGTCTCCGTCGCGAAGAGCAGGCGCAGCAGCCCGCTCGTGAAGAGCCGCTCGACGAGCTCCTTGTGCAGCGGGAGCATGCCGGCGTGGTGGTGCGCGATGCCCTTGCTCACGAGGCTGCGGAGCTCCTCGAGCTCGACGCCGGGCTCGATCTCGAAGGTCGTGCAGACGTCCTCGAAGAGCGCCTCGATCTCCTGCGTCTCCTCGGGCGCCAGGAGGTTCCGGTGCCGCGCCGTCTCGAGCGCGCGCCGCTCGCAGTCCTTGCGGCTGAAGCAGAAGAAGAGCACGGGCAGGTCGTTCGAGCGCCGCAGCACGTCGACGACCTCGTTGCGGTCCTTGGTCGACCGGCCGCCCTTGCCGCCGCGCCGCCGGCCGCCGCCGGGATCGAAGCCCTTGGGGAACTTCACCTTCCCGTCGATGCGCCGCAGCCCGGCGCCCGGGAAGAAGAGGTAGTGGTCCAGCGGCACGGGCCGTTCCGTGTGCCGGATGACCTCGACCTCGCGGCCGCGCGCGGCGGAGATCCACTCGCCGTACTGCTTGAGGTTCGAGATCGTCGCGGAGAGGCACACGAACCGGATGTGCTCCGGCGCGAAGATGATGCTCTCCTCCCAGACCGTGCCGCGCCCCGGGTCGTCCATGTAGTGGATCTCGTCGAAGACGACGGTCTCCACGTCGGCGAGGCTCGCGGGGTTCTCGAAGATCGTGTTGCGGAAGATCTCCGTGGTCATGATGAGCACCGGCGCGGACGGGTTGATCGTCACGTCGCCGGTCATGAGGCCCACGCCCTCCGGGTCGATGGCCTTGAAGTCGCGGTACTTCTGGTTGCTGAGCGCCTTGATGGGGGCCGTGTAGATCGCGCGCTTGCCGCGCTGGAGGCTCATGTCGATGGCCATCTCGGCCACGAGCGTCTTGCCGGCGCCGGTGGGGGCGGCGAGGAGCACCGGGCGGCCCTCGCGCAGCGGCCCCAGCGCGTGCATCTGGAAGTCGTTGAGCGTGAGGCCGCGGAAGGTCTCGCGGGGCCCGACGGGCCGGCCCGACGCGTCCTCGACCTCGTCCGGGGCGTCGCGCGCCGCGACGTCGCCGCCCACCCGCTCGGCGGTGGTGGGCGCCTTCTTGCGCGACGAGCGGCCGCGCCCTCCCGGCCGCGCGCGGCGACCGGAGCGGCGGGGGGATCCGCGGGACCTGGAAGGAGGAGGCGACAAGAGGCTTCGGGGAGAGGGTGCTGGGGGGCAGAATAGCGATCGGTCCGCCCGACCCGGAACCTCTTCTCCACACCATGGCCGCCGACACCGAAGACGGATTCATCGATCGCTGGGGAGCCCCCATGCTCTCGGGGCTCGTGTTCCTCGCCGTGGCCGGGCTGCTCTTCGTGGCGCGCGACTCGGTCAAGGCGAGCCCGCGCTTCCTCGTCGACCCGGCCCGCGTCGACGTCCTCGAGCGCCCCGAGTGGATGCCCGGCGACCTCGCCCACGCGCTCGGCGCCCAGCTCGGCTTCGCGCTGGGGCCGCCCGCGAGCCTGCTCGGCGACGAGGACCTCTCGCGCTGGCGGGGCGACCTGCTCGACGCGAGCGCCTGGGTCGAGGAGGTCCAGCGGCTCGAGGCGCGCTTCCCCGGGCAGGCCGTCGTCCGGCTGCGCCTCCGCCGGCCCGTGCTCGAGCTCGCGGGGCAGGTGCTCCTCTCCGCCGACGGGCACACCCTCGGCACGGGCAGCATCGACACCGAGCCGCGGCCGCTGCGCTTCGAGGGCCCCGGCGACCCCGAGGACGTCCGCGAGTGCGCGGCCTCGGCGGCCGACCTCCTCCCTTACCGCTTCGAGCTCGAGGACGAGGGCATCGTCGTCGACCGGGTCCTCATGGGCTCGGGCGGGCGCGTCCGCTTCCTCACGACCGCCGACGTCGAGCTCGAGTGGGGGCGCTCGACGACCCGCAGCGAGTACGCCGCCGTGGACCTGCCGCCGGCGACGCGGGTCGGGCACCTCCTGGCCGCGCTCGAGCGGCGCCCCGGCCTCCACGGCGTGGCCCGCGTCGTCCTCTGGAAGGACCAGCCCGAGATCGTCCTGGCGCCCCCGGCGCTGCCGGTCGGCTCGGGGCCCTACGAGCCCCTGCGGGACGGCTGACCGACCTGTTGATCGTTTCGGGGGCTTTTGCCATCCTGCGCCGTTCGGATCCCGTCCGGAAAGCGGTCGCCTCGCGCCCGCCGGCCGGGACCGGCGTCCCGACGACCGACAGCCCACGCGCTCCAGCGATCGAACCATGAAGACCTATCACGCGAAGCCCGGCGAGGTGCAGCAGGCCTGGCACCTGTTCGACGCGGACGGCGTCGTCCTCGGCCGGTTGGCCGCTCGCATCGCCCTCATCCTCCAGGGCAAGCACCACGGTCGGTACACCCCGCACGTCGACACGGGCGACTTCGTCATCGTGACGAACGCCGCGTCGGTCGCGCTGAGCGGGCGCAAGGAGGACGACCGGGTGCACCGCTGGCACACCGGCTACCTGGGCGGGCTCAAGGAGATGAACGTCGCCGAGATGCGCGAGAAGCACCCGGAGCGCCTCGTCGAGCTCGCCGTGAAGCGCATGATGCCCAAGACCAAGATGGGCCGCGCCATGCTCAAGAAGCTGAAGGTCTACGCCGGCACCGAGCACCGCCACGGCGCGCAGCAGCCCGTCGCGGTCGACATGACCACCTTCAAGTCCCTCGGCGACGCCTGACCCGGCGCGCCCGCCGACACCGCACGCCTGAACAGCAGACAGGAACGAGCACGATGACCGACGAGACCACCGCGACCCCCGAGCCGACGCCCGTCGCGACCACCGGGAGCGACTACGCCTGGGGCACGGGACGCCGCAAGTCCTCCGTCGCCCGCGTCCGCATCCGCCCGGGCAACGGCCTCATCACGGTGAACGGCCGGCCCTTCGACGACTACTTCCCGACGCTGCAGCACCGGGCGAACGTCCTCGAGCCGCTGCAGGCCGCCGGCGTCGCGAGCCGCTACGACGTCTTCGCGAACATCAACGGCGGGGGCGGCACCGGTCAGGCCGGCGCGCTGCGCCTCGGCGTCTCGCGCGCGCTCGTCAAGGCCGAGCCGGAGCTCTCCGAGGTCCTGCGCGACGGCGGGTTCCTGACCCGCGACGGCCGCATGGTGGAGCGCAAGAAGTACGGCCAGCGCAAGGCCCGCCGCCGCTACCAGTTCAGCAAGCGCTGATCGACGGAGGATCCGGAGGGAGGCGCGGGTCGGCCGGGCCGACCGGACGCCGACGTCCCTCCCGCAGTCCCTCCGCGAAGCCGCCATGGCCGGGCATTCCAAGTTCAAGAACATCATGCACCGCAAGAAGGCGGTGGATGCCAAGCGCTCCAACGCCTTCAGCAAGCATGCCCGCCTCATCATGACCGCGGCCCGCAACGGCGGCGCGGACATGGGCATGAACCTCTCGCTGCGCTACGCCGTCGACCGCGCGCGCTCGGACAACATGCCGAAGGACGCGATCCAGCGCGCCATCGACAAGGGCGCGGGCGGGGGCGACGGCGAGGCGCTCGAGTCCATCACCTACGAGGGCTACGGGCCCGGGGGCGTCGCGATCCTCGTCGAGACGCTCACCGACAACCGGAACCGCACGGTGGGCGAGGTGCGCAACACGCTCGACCGCAACGGCGGGAACCTCGGCGAGAGCGGCTCGGTCGCCTGGAACTTCGAGCGCAAGGCGGTCTTCTTCGTCGAGGCCGACGCGGACAAGGAGGAGGACGTCCTCCTCGCCGCGATGGAGGCCGAGGCGGACGACTGCTCCGCGACCGACGGCGGCTTCGACGTCACGGCCGACGCGACGCTCTTCGCGGCGGTGTCCGACGCGCTCGAGGCCGCGGGCTTCGCGCCCGCGAAGAGCGAGATCGAGTCGCTGCCCAAGTCGACCGTCACGCTCGACGACCCCGAGCAGGTGCAGAAGCTCGTGCGGATCATCGGCGCGCTCGACGAGCTCGACGACGTGCAGTCCACGGCGACGAACCTCGAGTGGACCGCCGACGCGCTCGCGGCCGCCGAGAACGCCTGACGCCGCTCAGGCCGCGCCGAGCGCGCCGAGGTAGATCGCCATCGTCGTCCAGAAGAGGACCGCGATGCGCCGCCGCCCGACGCCCGCGCGCCGCAGCAGGAGCGTCGCGAGGATGAGCACCGTCATCGCGAGGCCCGCCGCGAGGTTCCACGCCATGCGCGGGTCGTCCGCGCCGACGAGCAACGGCGTGCCGGCCCGGTCGCCGACCTGATACGCGAGGTCGCACAGCCCGAGGACGCCGAGGTTGAAGATGTTGCTGCCGAGGATGGAGCCGGCCGCCATCGTGAGCAGGCCGATGCGCACGGCGGCGACGCCCGTGACGAGCTCCGGCAGCGAGCTCACCGTCGCGAGGAAGATCGTGCCGACGAAGCCCTCCTCGAGCGCGTAGGTCGACGCGAGCTCGTCGCCGATCCCCGCGAGCCAGGTGCCCGCGAAGAGGATGACCGTGCCGGCCGCGAGGCAACGCGTCGCGAACTCGACGCGCCGCGCGCCGTACTCGGAGGCCGCCTGGCTCTCGTCGGGCTCGTCGTCCTGACGGCGCCACGCGTGCACCGCGGAGAGCACGTAGAGCGCGAGCAGGAACACGCCGAGCGCCCGCGCGCCGAAGGTGTCGTACGCGCCGGCCCACACCGCGAGGAGCAGCGCCCCGGCGAGCATGACGAGGTTGAAGACGCCGAGCGGCATGACGCCGAGCGCGCGGCGGTCCGTCGGGGCGCGCGACGCGGCGGCCATGACGTCCAGGCCCGACAGGATCGCCAGGTTGAACAGGATGCTCCCCGTGATGTTGCCGGACGCGAGCGACGCGCTGCCCACCGTCTGCACGGCGGAGAGCGAGATGGTCACCTCGGGCAGGCTCGTCGCCCAGCCGAGCACGACGAAGCCCGCGAAGGCGTGCCCCCAGTTCATCGCCGAGGCGAGCTTCTCGGCGTTCTTCGTCAGGTTCATGCCCGCCGCGACGACGACGCCGGCCGCCGTCAGGAACTTGAGCCAGAGGTAGGCGTGGTCCATAGTGGGCGCGCACCGCGCGGGGGCGCGGACTTCCGGCAGCACGGCGAGGAGTGACGACGATGGGTGGGAGTGTACCGACCGACCCGAACGGTCTCCTGGACTTCCTGACCGACGACGAGACGAGCCTGCTCGGTCTCCCGTACTTCCAGTTGCGCTTCGAGGAGGAGTTCAAGAAGGCGTGGCGCTACGGGTGGAGCTACACGCTGCTGCTCGTGTCGGCGGACGGCTTCGGGGAGCTCGCCTCGAAGGAGGGCGAGCGCGCGGTGCGCTCCGCGCGCCTCGACATCTGCGGGCAGATCCTCTCCGCGACGCGCGACACCGACCTCTCCGCGCGCCTCGACGACTCGACCTTCGCGCTCCTGCTCCCCGGCACCGGCGAGGGCGGCGCGCGCGCGTTCGTCGAGCGCGTCGTGCAGGCGCTCTCGGAGGGCGCGTTCGGCCGCTACACCGTGAGCGTCGGCGGGTGCATCGCGCCGGACGCCTCGCTCAAGACGGCCGACGACTTCCTGGCCGCCGCGCGGCGCGCGCTCGACACGGCGCGCGAGGCCGGCGACGGGCGCCTCGTGCTCGCGGAGCCGACGACCGTCTGACGGGTCGTCACGCGGCCGACACGCGTCGGCCATCGGGCCTCAACACGGTGAGGGTAGCCTCGGACCCCGGACGCGTCGGGAGAGGCGCGTCCTGTCCGAGGAGGGCCTCCGATGTCCGCCGCGTTCCTGTCCTGCGTGCTGCTCCTGACCCTCGCCCCGCCCGGTGACCGCGCGGCGCCTCCCGCGGACGCCTCCGGGGTCGCCGGCGACCCGGCCGCCGCCCGCGTCCTCTGGGCGGCCCGTTCCGACACGCCCTGGGACGGCTTCGGCGCCGAGGCGCTCGCCCTGGGCGACGTCGACGGCGACGGCGCGCTCGAGGTCGCCGTGTCGTCCGTCGGGGCCGCGCGCGTCGACGTGCTCTCCGGGAAGGACGGCGCGCGGCGCTACACGCTGCGCGGCGCGCCCGGCTTCGGGCTCGCGCTGGCCGCCGGGGACTTCGACGGCGACGACCGCCCCGAGCTCGCGGTGGGCGGCTCCCGTCGGCCCGGCGCGCGCGGCGCCTCCCGCGGCGCGGTGACCGTCCACGAGGGCGAGTCGGGGCTGCGCGTCGCGGAGCACCTGGGCGACGGGGCGGGGCACGACTTCGGCGAGGCGCTCGTCTCGCTGGGCGACGTCGACGCGGACGGCCGCGACGACCTGCTCGTCGGCGCCGAGCCGACGCCGCGCCAGCTGCTCTCGGGCTCGACGGTCCGCGCGGGCGCCGGCCGCTGGGGCGCGCGCCCCGCCGACCTGCTGCCCGCCCCGCGGCTCCCCGAGGCGCTCGCCGACGAGCCGGCCGGCACGCTCGTCCGCCTGGGCGACGTCGACGGCGACGGCCTCGCGGACTGGGGTCGCGCCGCTGCGACCGCGGCCGAGGGTGCGCCGGCGCTCCTCGTGCTCTCCGGACGACCCGACGCGCCGCGCGAGCTGCGCGGAGCCGCCGCCGACGACGGCTTCGGCTGGTCGCTCGCGGACGCCGGCGACGTGGACGGCGACGGCTTCGACGACGTCGTCGTGGGCGCACCCGGCGACGACGGCCTCGCGCCGGACGGCGGCGCGGTCCACGTCCTCTCGGGACGCACGGGCGAGACGCTGCTCGTGCTGCGGGGCGCGGTGCCCGACGGCCGGCTCGGCAGTGCGGTGGGGAGCGCGGGGGACGTGGACGGCGACGGCCGCGCGGACGTCTTCGCGACCTCCCGCGACGGCGCGCACGGCGTCGTGCGCGTGTTCACGACCGCCCCCGACGTCGCGCTCCCCGCGGCCGACGCCCGCTCCTGACCGACGAGCGCGGGCCGCCCCGCGCGTCAGCCGAGCGCGGCCTGCGCCGCCGCGAGGCGCGCGATGGGGACGCGGAACGGCGAGCAGCTCACGTAGTCGAGCCCCGCGCCGTGGAAGAAGCGGATGGACGCGGGGTCGCCGCCGTGCTCGCCGCAGATGCCCACCTTGAGCGTGGGCTTCGTGCCGCGTCCGTCGCTCACGGCGATCTCGACGAGCCGCCCGATGCCGGTCGTGTCGAGGCTCGCGAAGGGGTCCCGCTCGTAGATGCCCTGCTTCACGTACGCGCGGATCATCGGCCCCGTGTCGTCGCGCGAGAGGCCGAGGCCCATCTGCGTGAGGTCGTTCGTCCCGAAGGAGAAGAAGTCGGCGACCTCCGCGACCTCGCCGGCGGTGAGCGCGGCGCGCGGCACCTCGATCATCGTGCCGATGAGCACGGGGCCGTCGAAGCCCGACGCCTCGCGCAGCGCCGGCTCCGCGGCGAGGATGCGCTCGCGCAGCGCGGCGAGCTCGGCGCGCGTCCCGACGAGCGGCACCATGATCTCCGGCCGCGCGTCGACGCCGCGCTGCTGGCAGAGCCCGGCGGCCTCGAAGATCGCGCGCACCTGCATGTCGTAGATGTCGGGGAAGGTGATCCCCAGGCGGCAGCCGCGCAGGCCGAGCATGGGGTTCATCTCGGAGAGCTCCTCGACGCGCTCGACGACGGCGTCGACCTCCCAGCCGAGCGAGCGGGCCAGCTCCTCCTGCTGCGGGCGCTCGTGGGGGAGGAACTCGTGGAGCGGCGGGTCGAGCAGGCGCACCGTGACGGGCAGGCCGGCCATGGCGGTGAAGATGCCCGTGAAGTCCTCGCGCTGGAGCGGGAGCAGCTCGTCGAGGGCGGCCTGCCGCTGGCGGTCGCTCGTCGAGAGGATCATGCGGCGCACCGCCGCGATGCGGTCGTCGCCGAAGAACATGTGCTCGGTGCGGCAGAGGCCGATGCCCTCCGCGCCGAAGGAGCGCGCGCGCTCGGCGTCGGCCGGCGTGTCGGCGTTCGTGCGGACCTTCAGCCGCCGCGCCGCGTCCGCCCACTCCATGAGCGTCCCGAAGTCGCCGGACAGCTCGGGCTCCACCGTGGGGACCATGCCGAGCATGACCTCGCCCGTGGAGCCGTCGAGGCTGATCCAGTCGCCCTCCGCGAGCGCGTGGCCGCCGACACGCGCCGTGCGCGCCGCGCCGTCGATGACGAGGTCGTCGCAGCCCGCGACGCAGCAGGTGCCCATGCCGCGCGCGACGACCGCCGCGTGCGACGTCATGCCGCCGCGCGCCGTGAGGATGCCCTGGCTCACGTGCATGCCGCCGATGTCCTCGGGCGACGTCTCGTTGCGCACGAGCACGACGAGCTGCCCGCGGGCGTTCCACTCCTCGGCGGTGTCCGCGTCGAAGACCACCTGCCCGCTCGCCGCGCCGGGCGACGCGGGGAGCCCCGTCGCGGCGACGTTGCGCTCCGCTGCCGGGTCGAACTGCGGGTGGAGCAGCTGGTCGAGGCTCGACGGCTCGACGCGCCGCACGGCCGTGTTCCGCTCGATGAGCCCCTCGCCGACCATCTCGACGGCCATGCGGACCGCCGCGTGCGCGGTGCGCTTGCCCGTGCGCGTCTGCAGCATGTAGAGCGTGCCGTCCTGCACCGTGAACTCGACGTCCTGCATGTCGCGGAAGTGCTGCTCGAGACGCGTCTTGATGTCGAGCAGCTGGCCGAGCATGCCGGGCAGGATCTCGTCGATGCGCTCGATCGGCAGCGGCGTGCGGATGCCGGCGACGACGTCCTCGCCCTGCGCGTTCTGGAGGAACTCGCCGTAGAACGCGTCCTCGCCCGTCGACGGGTTGCGCGTGAAGCACACGCCCGTCGCCGACGACTCGCCGAGGTTGCCGAAGACCATCGCCTGGACGTTCACGGCGGTGCCCTTCAGGCCGCGGATGTCGTTGAGCTCGCGGTAGCGCACGGCGCGCGGGATGTTCCACGAGCGGAACACCGCGTCGATGGCGAGGCGCAGCTGCTCGTGCGGGTCGCGCGGGAACGGCTTGCCTGTCGTCTCCTCGACGAGCGCGAGGTAGCGCGCGACGACCTTCTTCAGGCTCGCGGCGTCGAGCTCGTGGTCCGCCTTCGCGCCCTGGTCGCGGCGCGCGGCTCCGAGGATCTCCTCGAAGGCGTCGTGGTCGACGCCGAGCACGACGTCGCCGAGCATCTGGACGAGCCGCCGGTAGCTGTCCCAGGCGAAGCGCTCGTTGCCGGCCGCGGCGAGCCCCGGCAGCGTGTCCTCGTTGAGGCCGAGGTTGAGCACGGTGTCCATCATGCCCGGCATGGAGACCGCCGCGCCCGAGCGCACCGACACGAGGAGCGGCTTCTCCGGGTCGCCGAAGCGCCGGCCCGTCGCCTCCTCGACGAAGGCCAGACCTTGCTCGACCTGCCCCGGGAGGTCCTCGGGCCAGCGCCCGTCGCGCTCGACGATCGTCGCGCAGCACTCCGTGCTGATCGTGAAGCCCGGCGGCACGGGGATGCCGAGCCGCGTCATCTCCGCGAGGTTGGCGCCCTTGCCGCCCAGCAGCTCCTTCCAGCTCCCCTCGCCGTCGGCCTGCCCCTTGCCGAACACGTACGTCCACCGCGTCATTCGATCACCTTCGGTGCCTGGGGGGTGAGTCCTTCGATCGCGTCGATCCGCCAGTGCTCCTCGACGTGCAGCGCGCGGACGGAGCGCTCCTGTCCTTCGTCGAGCAGCGGCCGCGGAATCGTGAGCCATTGCTGCCGGCGGTCGCGCCCGAGGTAGTACGCGAGCTCCCGGTCGAGCCGCCCGGGGACCTCGGTGCCGTCGTCGAGGCGGAAGGTCACGAGCGTCTCGACGACGAACTCGACCGCGAAGCGCTGCCCCGACTCCTCGAAGACCATGCGGTGGCGCAGGCCGTCCGGCGAGCGCGCGTCCTCGATGGCGCGGCCGGGCAGGTCGACGCGCTGCACGAGGAAGGCGACGAAGGGCTCGTCGTCGAGGAGCTTGCGTCGCGCCGCGAAGTACGTCTCGAACCCGCCGATGGTGCCCTGGAGGCCGCGCGACAGGCAGCGGTACTCGCCCTCGACGTCGTCGTGGCAGAGGTGCGCCTGCCAGGTTCCCAGGGTCTCGGCCGGCGTCGCGTAGGACGTCTTCAGCGGGGGGCAGCAGGCCGCGACGAGGCCGACGAGGAGGACGGCCCGGAGCACGTGCTGCGCGCGTCGGACGTGGGCGCGGTGGGACAACGGCGAGCCGGGAGGAGGGTGGGGAGCCGCCCGCGGCCCCTCGGCGCGCGGCGCGGCGCCGACGGTAACCGCTGCCGCCGGACGTGTCACCGACCTCGACGTGACGTGCGGGAGGTCGAGCCGTCTCCCGTAGAATCCCGGGCCGGCGTCCGGGAACCCGTCCGGGATCCCGGGCGACCCGCGTCCAGACGCCTCCCGTCCGGCCCCGAACCCCCAGGGACCCCGCCCCATGCCCGACCGCCTCGGCGACATGCTCCTGTCCCAGGGCGTGGTCGACGGACGGCAGCTCGGCCGCGCGCTCGCGCTCCAGAAGAGCCGGCGCGTGCCGCTGGGCGAGGCGCTCATGGCGCTCGGGCTCGCCACCGAGGAGCAGATCTTCCGGGCGCTCGCCCAGCAGCAGAAGCTCCCGTTCGTGGACCTCGCGGCGGACGTCGCGGAGGGCGGGCGCGTGCGGCAGGCGGTCGTCGACGCCGTGCCGGCCGCGGTCGTGGAGGAGCACCGGGTCGTGCCGGTCGCCGTGCGCGACGGGCGGCTCGTGCTCGCGACGGACGACCCGCTCGCGACCTGGTCGCTCGACACGCTCCAGTTCGTGCTCGACCGGGACCTCGCGCCCGCGCTCGCGACGCCGTCCGGGCTGCGCGCCGCGATGGCCCACTACTACGGCGTGCACGCGGCCGGCCCCGACACGGACCTCGGCGTCGTGCTCGGCGACGGCGAGGACGCCGACGAGGCGCCCGTCGTGCGGCTCGTGCAGCAGATGCTCGAGAGCGCGGCGGAGCAGGGCGCGTCGGACGTGCACGTCGAGCCGCTCGACGGCCGCATCCGCGTGCGCTTCCGGCGGGACGGCGTGCTCGCGGAGGTCGCGAGCCACGAGTCGCACCTCCACGGCCCGATGCTGTCGCGCCTCAAGATCATGGCGGGCATGGACATCGCGGAGCGGCGCAAGCCGCAGGACGGCCGCATCGCGCTGTCCGTCGCGGGGCGCGCCATCGACGTGCGCGCGTCCGTGCTGCCGAGCAACCACGGCGAGTCGATGGTCATGCGGCTGCTCGACAAGGAGCGCGGCCTCGTCTCGCTCACCGAGCTGGGCTTCGGCGACCGCGACCTGCGCCGGTTCCGCGACGTCATCGCGCGACCGAACGGCATCGTGCTCGTCACGGGGCCCACGGGCTCCGGCAAGACGACGACGCTCTACGCGGCGCTCCAGGAGCTCAACCGCGCCGACGTGAAGATCCTCACGGCCGAGGACCCCGTCGAGTACGAGATCCCCGGCATCAACCAGGTGCAGGTCCACCCGCGGATCGGCCTGTCCTTCGCGCGCATCCTGCGCGCGATGCTGCGGCAGGCGCCCAACGTCATCCTCGTGGGCGAGATCCGCGACCGCGAGACCGCGGAGGTCGCCATCCAGGCCGCGCTCACCGGGCACCTCGTGTTCGCGACGCTCCACACGAACGACGCGCCGTCCGCGCTCGCCCGCCTGGGCGACATGGGGGTCAAGCCGTTCCTCGTGTCGACGTCGGTGCAGGCGGTGCTCGCGCAGCGGCTCGTGCGGCGGCTGTGCACGGACTGCCGCGTGCCGCACGAGCCGGCGCCCAGCGAGCTGCGCGCCGCGGGCCTCGAGCCGGGGCGACTCGAGGGGCGCTCGCTGCACCGCGCGGAGGGCTGCGGCGCCTGCGGGTTCACCGGCTACCGCGGGCGCGTCGCGGCCTTCGAGCTGCTCGTCCTGGACGGGGCCCTGCGCGATGCCGCGTTCCGGTCCGAGCCCACGCCGGCGCTGCGCGCGCAGGCCGAGCGCTCCGGACGGCTCGTCCCGCTGCGGGCCGACGCGATCGAGAAGGCGCTCTCCGGCGTCACGTCGCTCGAGGAGGTCCTGCGCGTGAACCACGCGTCGTGACGGCCGGCGGCGGCAAGCGGCTGCTCGGCGAGCTCCTCGTCGCGCGCGGCGCGTGCACCGCCGAGGACGTCGAACGCGCCCTCGCGGAGCAGGCGCGCTCGGGGGGGCACCTCGGCGAGCTGCTCGTCGCGATGGGGCGGCTCGACCGCACCGGGCTCACGCTCGCGCTCGGCGAGCAGGCGGGCCTGGCCGCCGTCGACCTCGACGCCGAGCCGCCGGCCCCGGGCGTCGTGGGGCGCATGGACGCCGCGACCTGCTCGCTCTACCGCGCCGTGCCGCTGCGCACGGACGAGGACGGCGCGCTCGTCGTGGCGCTCGCGGACCCGGCGAACGTCGCCGTGCTCCAGGACCTCTCGTTCCTTGTGGGCGCCGAGGTCCGCGCCGTCGTCGCCGGGGAGGACGCCGTCGACCGGGCGCTCGCCGCGCATTGGGGCGCGCCCGCGGCCGAGGACATGGCCGTCGTCATCGACGAGGCGCGCACCGCGACCGGCTCCCTCGACCTCGAGGACGCGGCGGCGATGGCCCGCGCGGCGCCCGTCGTCAAGCTGCTCAACTACATCCTGCTGCAGGCCATCCGCGACCAGGCGAGCGACATCCACCTCGAGCCCTTCGAGGAGGAGTTCAAGGTGCGCTACCGCGTGGACGGCGTGCTCTTCGAGGTCGAGGCGCCGCCGCCGAGCCTCGCCGCGGCGCTCGTGTCGCGCGTCAAGGTCATGTCGTCGCTCGACATCGCGGAGACGCGCATCCCGCAGGACGGGCGCATCGAGCTCTCGCTCGGCGGGCGGCCCATCGACCTCCGCGTGTCGACCATGCCCACGGTGCACGGCGAGTCCTGCGTGCTGCGCGTGCTCGACCGGAGCGTCGTGAGCCTGGACCTCGGTTCGGTGGGACTGCGCGACGACGAGCTCGCCGTCGTGCACGGGCTCATGGCGCGCCCGCACGGCATCGTGCTCGTCACCGGCCCGACGGGCTCCGGCAAGACGACCACGCTCTACTCGGCGCTCAACCGCCTCAACGAGGTCGAGCGCAAGATCATCACCGTGGAGGACCCCATCGAGTACGACCTCGACGGGATCGTCCAGGTGCAGGTGCACGACGAGATCGGCGTCGGCTACGCGAACGTGCTGCGCTCCATCCTGCGTCAGGACCCGGACGTCCTGCTCGTCGGGGAGATCCGCGACACCGAGACGGCGCGCATCGCCGTCGAGGCCGCGCTCACGGGCCACCTCATCCTGTCGACCCTGCACACCAACGACGCGCCCTCGACGATCACGCGCCTCGTCGACGTGGGGGTGCCGCCGTACCTCATCGTCGCGACGCTCGAGGCGGTCGTCGCGCAGCGCCTCGTGCGCAGGCTCTGCCCGGACTGCCGACGCGAGTACGATCCGGACGACGACGTCCTGCGCGAGCTCGGCATGGAGCGCGACGAGCTCGCCGGGCGGACCTTCGCCTACGGCGAGGGCTGCGAGGCGTGCAACTGGTCCGGCCACCGCGAGCGCCGGGCGCTCTTCGAGATCATGGTCATGAGCGAGACGCTGCGGCAGATGGTGCTCGACGTCGCGCCGACACGGGAGCTCCGCGCCGCCGCGGTGCGCGAGGGCATGCGCCCGCTGCGCGAGGCCGGACGGCTCGCGGTGCTCGAGGGCTCCACGAGCGTGGAAGAGGTCCTGCGGGAGACGCTGCTCGATGGCTGACCGGCCCGTCGCCCGCAAGCCCGCCGCGCGCCGACCGGCGGCCGCGCGCCCGCGCGCCCCGGCCGGGCCGGGGCGTCGTCGCGCGTGGCGGTGGTGGGGG
>JAUIEF010000304.1 GCA_030428785.1 bacterium | reverse complement strand
CTCCGGGTGCAGCAGCGCGTCGAGCACGTCGGGCGGCGTCGCGAGCCGCCACAGGTGGTTGCGACGTCGCGGCGAGGCGTCGAGTGCGCGGCAGAAGCGGTCGAGCCGCGTGCCGAGCGAGCGGTGCCCCGAGCTCCCCGCCGCCGTGAGCAGCGAGCGGAGCAGCGACAGGCCGCCGCGGACCGGCGCCGCCCAGGGCGCCTCGAGCCGCGCCGCGAGCGCGAGCGCGCGGTAGCGGTCGTAGCCGGCGAAGGACTCGTCGCCGCCGTCGCCCGTGAGCACGACCTTGACGTGCCGCGCGGCGAGACGGCTCACGAGCCAGGTGGGGATCGAGCTGCTGTCGGCGAACGGCTCGCCGTGGTGGCGGACGAGGTCGTCGAGCAGCGAGACCGCGTCGGGCTGCACGAGCTCCTCGTGGTGGTCCGTCCCGAAGAGCCGCGCGACGCGACGCGCGCGCGGCGTCTCGTCGTAGGCCGCCTCCTCGAAGCCGATGGTGAAGGTCGAGACGCGGCCGTCGGCGTGCTCCGCCATGTGCGCCACGACCGCCGCGCTGTCGAGCCCGCCGGAGAGCAGCGCGCCGAGCGGCACGTCGGCCATGAGCCGGCGCCGCACCGCGCGGTCGAGCAGCTCCGCGACCTCCTCGACGGCCTCGTCGAAGGACGGCGTCGTCGCCTCGTCGGGGCCCGGCGGGAGCACCCACGTGCGGGTGAGCCGCACGCGCCCGCCCTCCGCCGTGAGCACGTGGCCGGGCGGCAGCTTGCGCGCGCCGCGCCAGATCGTCGCGGGCCACGGGATGCAGCGGAACGCCAGGTAGTCGGCGAGCGCCCGGTCGTCGACGCGCCGGTCGAGGTCCGGGTCACGTCGCAGCGCGCCGAGCTCGCTCGCGAACGAGAGCCCGTGCTCGCCCTGCGCGTACACGAGCGGCTTCTGCCCCACCTTGTCGCGGCCGAGCACGAGCCGCTGCGCATCCTCGTCCCAGAGCGCGAACGCGAACATGCCGTCGAGGCGGTCGACGAAGTGCGGCCCCTCGGACTCCCAGTACCGCTGGTACAGCGGCAGCACGACCTCGCTGTCGCAGCGGCTACGGAAGGTCGCGCCGTCCGCCTCGAGCCCGGCGCGCAGCTCGAGGTGGTTGTAGATCTCGCCGTTCACGACGACGTGCACGCGGCCGTCGGCGCTCGCCATGGGCTGCCGACCGGCCGGACTCAGGTCGACGATGGAGAGCCGCCGCTGCCCGAGCGCGGCGGGCCCCGCGGACCACGCGCCCGCGTCGTCCGGTCCGCGGTGGACCAGCGCGCACGTCATGGCGCGGACGGTCGCCTCGTCGGCGGGCCGCGACGGGTCGAACCAGATCTTGCCGGCGATGCCGCACACGGGGCGTCAGCGCGTCCGCGGGCGGGCCGGCGGGCGCGTCACGCCCCGTAGAACTCGGCGATGACGTCCACCACCGTGCTCTTGTGCTCGTCGGTGAGCTCGGGGTAGATCGGGATCGCGAGCGTCTCGCGCGCGGCCGCCTCGGTCACGGGGAAGTCGCCCTCGGCGAACCCGTGCGAGCTGAGCGCCGGCTGCATGTGGCAACCCGACGGGTAGTAGATCGCGCAGCCCACGTCGTGCGCGCGGAGGTGGTCGAGCAACCGGTCGCGCTCGTCGGCGGCGACGCGGATCGTGTACTGGTTGTAGATGTGGTGCACGTCCGGGCGCACGTAGGGCAGCCCGACGCGCTCGGTGAGCCCGCGCTCCTCGAACAGCCGTGCGTAGTGGCACGCGTTCTCGCGCCGCGCGTCGGCCCACGCGTCGAGGTGCTTGAGCTTGATGGAGAGCACGGCCGCCTGGATGCCGTCGAGGCGGAAGTTGCCGCCGAGCATCTCGTGGTGGTACGCGGGCTCCATGCCGTGGTTGCGCATGATCGCCATGATGTGCGCGAGGTCGTCGTCGCTCGTGGTGATCATGCCGCCGTCGCCCGCCGCGCCCAGGTTCTTGCTGGGGTAGAACGAGAAGCAGCCGATCGTGCCGAGCGAGCCCGCCATGCGCCCGTCGGCGTCCTTGGCGCCGATGGCCTGCGCCGCGTCCTCGATGACGGGCAACCCGTGCTTCGACGCGACGGCGTTGACCGCCGCCATGTCGGCGCACTGGCCGAAGAGGTGCACCGGGACGAGGGCCTTCGTCTTGTCGGTGATCGCCGCCTCGAGCTTCGTCGCGTCGATGTTGTAGGTCTTCGGGTCGATGTCGACGAAGACGCAGCGGGCGCCGAGCCGCGCGATGCACCCGACCGTCGCGAAGAAGGTGTAGGGCGAGGTGATCACCTCGTCGCCGGGACCGACGCCGAGCGCCGTCATGGCGACGAGCAGCGCGTCCGTGCCGCTCGAGACGCCCACGCCGTGCGCGGCGCCCGTGTACGCGGCGAGCTCCTTCTCGAGCGTCTGCACGTACGGTCCGCCGACGAAGGCGAGCTTGTCGAAGACGTCGTCGACGGCGGCCCGGATCTCGTCGCGCAGCGGCGCGTACTGGGCGTGCAGGTCGAGCAGGGGGACCTTGAGGCGGGTCGCGGTCATGGAGACTCCTCGCGCGGTGGACGCCCCGACGGGGCGTGCGGGCGACACCATAGCGCATCGACGAGCGCCCATGGAGCGTCGTCCCGCGCCGTGTCAGGAGGTGGCGGCGCGTCGTCCCGGTCGGAGGTCCCGCCAGGCGAAGCCGTCCCGCTCGACGACCTCGCCGGGCTCCACCGGCACCGCCTCGGAGAAGCCGGGCCCGTCGTGCACGAAGGTGTGGAACTCGCCGTGCTCGCCGCAGGGGTCGGCGCCCTCGGGCAGGTCCGCGAGGAAGTCGCGGTCCCACGCGCGGCCCACCGCCTCGAGCGGGAGCTTCGTCGGGTCGATGCAGGTCACCGTGGCGCGCACGCCCGCGTCGAGCATCTCCTCGGCGAGCGCGCGCGTGTCGCGCCCCCACAGCGGGAACAGGGGCTCGAGCCCGGTGCCCGCGAGCTGCTCCTCGCGGTAGGCCCGGACGTCCTCGAGGAAGAGGTCGCCGAAGGCCATGACCTCCACGCCCTCCCGACGCGCCCGGGCGACGACCACCGACATGGCCGCCGCGTAGTCCTCGTTGCTGCACGGGTACGGGATGGGCGCCGTCCAGAGCGGGACGCCCACGGCGCGCGCCTGCAGCTCGAGCAGCTCGCGCCGGACCGCGTGCATGGCGACGCGGTCGTGCGTCTCGTTGACGGTCGTGAGCAGCGCGACGACCTCGACGTCGTCGCGGGCGCGCAGGACGTGGAGCGTCCACGCGCTGTCCTTCCCGCTGCTCCAGCAGAGGACGACGCGGCGTCGCCTCGCCACGCCCGTCACGTCGGCCTCCGGATCGCTCCCCCGGGCGTCACCTCGTCGGGCGTCAGCCCTCGTCCTCGGTGCCGTCGTCCCCGACGATGAGCACGGTCGCCAGGTCGACGAGGCCGGTGATGGGCAGCCAGGCCGTCTCGATCGGGATCGTGAAGATGCTGCAGAGCACCTGGTACCCGAGGCCCATCTCGCTGCGGCCGATCGTGCGGCTGCCGGCGTAGCTCAGGTACTTGTGGGCCGGGTCGTACTGCTCGTCACGGAAGAGCAGGTCGCCGCTCATGGTGAAGGGCGAGAACACGCCGTCCAGCGGAGGAAGGATGAGGAGGCCGAGGGTCTTGGGCACGA
>JAUIEF010000303.1 GCA_030428785.1 bacterium | reverse complement strand
CTCGCCGAGGCGCTCGCGACGCTGGGCACCGCCGTGCAGCTCGCGCCGGAGAGCGCGCCGACCCGGCGCAACCTCGCGCGCGCGCGGCTCGCGGCGAACGACCCGGCCGGCGCGCTCGAGGCGCTCGACGCCGCCGACGCGCTCGAGCCCGGCGACCTCGCGGCGACCTGGCTGCGCGCGATGGCGCAGCGTCGGCAGGGGCGCGACGCCGACGCGCTGCCACTGCTCGAAGAGGTCGTGCGTCGCGACCCCGCGCTCGCGGCGGCGCGCTTCCAGCTCGCGCTCGCGCTCCAGGCGCTCGGCCGCGGCGACGACGCGCTCGTGCAGCTCGAAGCGGCGACGGAGCTCGACGCGGGCCACGCCGCGGCGCACTACCAGCTCGCCGTCGCGCGCCGACGCGCGGGCGACATGGACGGCTTCCGCGCGTCGAACCGCGACTTCCTGAGGCTGCGCGAGCTCTACGGCGACGACTACGACACGCCGCTGCGCCTCGAGGCCTGCCGCCTCACGGAGGCCGAGCCGGCGGGCGGCGCGGTCGCGGCGGCGGGCGGGCGCACGCCGGCGCCGCCGTCGGTGGAGATCGCGTTCGTCGCGGAGCGCGGGTGGCCGCGCGGCGGGGACGGCATCGCCCCGACGGACGGCGCGGCGTCCGGCGGCGTCACGTCCACGGAGGGCGCGGCGCCCGACGGCGCGAGCAACGCCTCCCCCGCGGCCGTCGACACGACGGCCGTCGCGCTCCTCTCCGCAGACGCGGCCGGCGCGGCGACGCTCCTCGTCGCGCGACGCGACGGCTCGCTCCTCCGCCTCGAGCCCGACGCCGCGGGCGACCACGTCGCGCGCACGGTCGCGACCGGCCTGGGCGACCTGTCCGACGTCGCGGCGATCGCCGTCGGCAACTTCCTCGACGACGCGCCGGAGACGATCGTCCCGGGCAGCGTGCCGCCACGGCTGCCGGACGTGTTCCTCGTCGGGCCGACGACGGCGCGGCTCCTCCAGCAGCGCGACGACGGGACCTTCGAGGACGTCACCGAGGGCTCCGGGCTCGAGGGCGCGACGGGCCGTCACGCGCTCTGGGTCGACCACGAGCACGACGGCGACCTCGACCTCGCCGTCGTCGGCGACGCGGGGCTCACCGTCTTCGTGAACGTCAACGACGGGACGTTCGTGCCGAGCACGGAGGTGCCGGCGGTCACCGGCCCCGCCGCGCACGTCGCGGCGGTGGACCTCGACGACAACGGCGCCGTCGACCTCGCCGTCGTCACGTCGTCCGCGACCGTGCGCATCGACAACCGGAACGCGGGGCGCTTCGTGCGCCTCCCCGACCCGCCCGGCGACTGGCCGGCGACACGGCGCGTGCTCCTCGAGGACGTCGACCTCGACGGCCGCGCGGACGGCGTGCTCGTCGGCGACGACGGCGTGCGCTTCGTCTTCGACGGCGCGCCGGGCGCTGCACAGGCGATCCCCGTCGCACGCCCGCACGACGCGGCGCTCCTCGACCCGGACGGCGACGGCTGGCTCGACCTCGTGATCGTGGGCGAGGACAGCGAGGGCCGCGGCGCCGTCGCGCTCCTCCGCAACGGCGGCCGCGGCGCGTGGACCGACGCGACCGCGACCTGGGGCCTGGACGCCTGGGTGCCCGGCAGCGGCGCACCGGGTGCCGGCGCACCGGGTGCCGGCGCGACGGGCGACGCCCCCGCCGCGGCGCCCGCAAGCTCCTCCGACGATCCCGCGGCGCCCTCGGCCGGCGCGCCTCCCCCGCTGCTCGGCGTGCTCGCCGCGGACCTCGACGCCGACGGCGACGCCGACCTCCTCCTGGCCGACGCGTCCGGCGCGCTCCACCGCCTGCGCAACGACGGCGGCGAGGCGCGGCCGCTCCTCACGCTCCGCCTGCTCTCGCTCATGAGCCCGTCGGGCGCGATCGGCGCGCGCGTCGAGGTCCGCGACGGCGGGTTCTACACCTCGCGCATCATCCAGGACGCGGGCCCCGTCGCGCTGGGCGTCGGCGGCCGCGACACGGTCGACTCGGTGCTCGTCGTCTGGCCGTACGGCGTCGTCGACACGCGCACGGACGTCGCGACGGGCGCCGGCCCCGTGCCGATCGTCGTGCTCGAGAAGGCCGACACCGGGAGCTGCCCGTTCCTGTTCCTGTGGGACGGCGAGCGCATGCGGTTCATCGACGACATGGTCGGCAGCGGCGCGACGGACCTGCCTCTCGACCGCGCGACGAACAACCCCGTGAACCCGCACGAGATCATCCGCGTCGGGCCGGCGACGGACTTCCCGCTCGTCGACGGCGCGTGGAAGGTCTCGATCACGAGCGAGCTGCGCGAGGTCGCGTACTACGACGAGGCGGAGCTGCTCGTCGTCGACCACCCGGTCGGCATGGAGCTCGCGAGCACGCACCGCCTGCGCGGGCCGCCCTTCCCGGAGAACCGCGTGCTCGCGCTGGGCGACCGCGTGCCGCTGCGCGCCGCCCTCGGCGACGACGGGCTCGACCGCACCGCCGCGCTCGCGGAACGCGACGGCGTCCACGCGCCGCCCGGTGCGATCCTCCCGCCGCCGCTCCGCGGACAGACGCTCCCCCACGCGCTCGAGCTCGACTTCGGTCCGCTCGACACCGACGCGCCGCTCGTGCTCGTGCTGAGCGGGTTCATCGAGTTCGGGACGGCGAGCACGATGATCGCGCTCAGCCAACGCGACGACGTCACGCTGCTGTGGCCCGCGCTCGAGGCGCGCGACGGGGACGGCACGTGGCACGCGCTCGACGACGTCGTCGTCGGGCTGCCCGGCGGCAAGACGCGCGACGTGACGCTGGAGCTCGACGGTCTGCTCCCGCCGGGCGCCGACCGCCTGCGCCTCACGACGACCTTCGAGCTGCACTGGGACCGCGCGGCGCTCTTCCGCTCGGTGCCGCTCGCGGCCGACGCGATCACGCCCGTGCGCCCGACCTCCGCCGAGCTCGCCTGGCGCGGCTTCTCCGACCTCCGAGTGCGCGCGCCGGGCCAGCCGCGTCGGCCCGACTACCACGTCGTCTCGCAGGAGCCGCCGTGGCGCACGAACCTCTCCGGCTGGTGCACGGCCTACGGCGACGTGCTCCCGCTCATGGAGGCGGAGGACGGCAAGCTCGTCGTGCTCGCGAGCGGCGACGAGCTGCGGCTGCGCCTCCCCGCCGACGGCCTGCCGCCCGTGCCCGAGGGCGCGACGCGCACGCTCATGTGGCGGTCGGTCGGATACAACAAGGAGGCGGACCCGAACAACAACGGCCGCGGTCACGTGTGGCCGCTGGGCCCCGACATCTCCTACGGCCGCACGCCGGAGGAGGACGACGCGTGGCGCCTGCGCTGGAACACGCGCTGGGTGCCGCCGGACGCGTTCCGCGATGTCGGCGGGACGCGGTAGGCGAGGCGCGTCCGGCGACCGCCTCGCGAGCGGCGGCCAGCGGCGTCCGCACGACGCGTCGTCGGCGGGGCGACGCGGGTCGCCGGGCCGGGCGTCCGCTACACTGCGTCGCCCGGCGCGCGCGCCCGGGTGTCCCCGCCGCCCCGGAGCGTCGCCGCCGTGACCGTCCCCCACGAGCCCGCCCGCGCGACGTGGCGGCGGACGATCGGACGCGTCCTCGCGGTCGGCCTCCCGGTGATCCTCGCGGCCTGCGGCGGCTCCGGGGACGAGGCGACGGCGGAGCCCCCGGCGGGCTCGACCG
>JAUIEF010000073.1 GCA_030428785.1 bacterium | reverse complement strand
GCTCAGGATGGGGCTGCGGCAGGAGGGCCTCTCCCGCAGCCGCATCAGCGCGCGAGGTCGATCTCGAGCGCGCTCGAACCTGCGCCGAAGGGCTGTGGTCCCTCCTCCATGAGCACCGCGGCGACACTCAGGGTCTTCCCGGCGAGCGCGGTGGCGACGCCCGGTCGGAGCACGAGCGCGAATGCGGCGTTGCCGTTGTCGTCGAGCGATCCCGTGAATCCGGGGAGTACTGGCCCGTTCGCAAGAGCGACGCTCGCGACCGTCAGCGCGTCGAGGTTGAGCGGGACGTAGCTGCCCTTGCCGAGGACGGTACCGGGCTGGCTGCCGGAGAGGCCGAGCACGGCGCGGTACGGCTTGCCGGCGTGCGTGCTCGGGAAGTCGAGGCCGAAGTTCACGGTGCCGCCCTGGGCAACGGAGACCGTCGACTTGTCGGAGAAGAGCGTCATCGGGTCATAAGAAAAAATGAGACCGCTGCCGTCGCCGATCGCTGCGCTCACGAAGAGTTCGTCAACGCCGTCCCCATCAGTGTCCGCGGTCACCAAGGTGCGTCCGAATCCCCACGCCGCCTCCTCCTTGCCGAGGACCTGAATCACCTCGAAGTTCGGTCCAAAATGAATGTAGGCTCGAAAGTCACCCGACAAGGTCTGCTCAGGGTCACCCACGACGACGTCGGGATTGCCATCGAGATCCAGGTCGCCGACGGCCGCGACGTTGCCGTAGCGGCCGGAGCCGACGGGAGCGAGTGGCTCGAACAGATGAGCGACATCCGTGAACTCCGGACCGGTGAGCAGCAGGGCTACGCCCGCATTAGGGGTCGCGGAAACATCGGTTCCGGAGGCACTGAGCAGGAGGTCATCTGTGCCGTCGCCGTCCAGGTCGGTGAGCGCGTGGAGTTCTTCCCCGAACAACTCATAGACTGGCGCGGCGAGCGGGGGCGCGATGGGGGTGAGCCACTGTCCCGTTGCGCCATCGAGCCTGTGCACCAGCCCGGTGCCGACCGTAGAGCCGAGGAACGCCAGCGGTTCGGAGACCACGACATCATCGGTACCGTCGCCGTTCAGATCGTCGACGAGTAGAGAATTGCCGAAGTCGCCGAATCCGGTTGGTGGTGGGTAGGCAGCTTCGAGTCGTCCAGAGGCCGGGTCGAACGCGTAGACGGTGCCGTCCTCCAGACCACGAGGTAGCGACAACCTCGGTGAGCCGATGATGAGGCTCCGAGAACCCGATGCTTCACTTTTCACTGAACAGGCGTAGCCGAACTCCTGCTCCTCAATCGTTGGCGGAGAGAAGACCTCGTCGATCTCGAAATCGGGACCATGAAACACGTGGACGCGACCGACGTTCGACACGCCGCGCGTATCGAGCAAGGGGGATGGCACGATCAGGTCGAGGGCACCGTTCCCCGTGATATCGGCGATCTTGCCCCTCCTCCAGCCCAGTTCCTCGTTCGACTGAGGTTGTCTCGCGACGACCTCTCGAGCTCGAGTGAGATCCGGTCCATCGATGATCCAGAGCCGCCCCGCTTGAACGACTCCGTCGACAGTAGCCCGCGGCTCGCTAACGACGAGGTCGCAGAAACCGTCACCGTTGAGGTCGGCAGACATCATGGAGCGTCCGAAGTCGGCGCCGAGTACTGGTGCAGGGGAGGCAATCGGGCGCAGGACGAACGAGGCCTGCCCCGCTGCTCGAGTCAAAGGCAGCACGAGTAGAGCAACTCCGACTATTACGTGCAGTGGAGCGTGATGCCGGCGGAGGGTGATCATTGCGAGGGACACTGATCACCAAAGTCGATGCCTGTATTCGGGTCGAGGATGCCGAAGTTCCGCCCGGGAACGTCACCGTCCATGTAGGACGGCGGAGTCACGATCACCAACTCCACCTCTCCGATGTCCAGACACCCCGTGATGGGATCCGATCCTTGATCTCCAAGGAGCCACGTGTTCTGACTGGCGCGAATGAACCGGTCGTTGGGGACTCCATTCGGCTCGAACTGATTCCAGACGGCGACCTTGAACGGCTTCACGAGCGGGTCCCAGTCGTTCTCCAGGACAAACTCGTTGTTTCCCGGGCTGTCACCGGGGATGTCTCCGGTGCAGCACACGGGGTCGAAGGCGTCTCTGCCCATGTCGAGGCAGGAGTCCATCGAGTTGTCGAAGGGCTTGAACAAGACCCCGACACTAAAGTTCTCGAATCGGCAGTCGCGGAGGCACGCTTTGACCGTCATGCCCAGGGCCGCGAAGCAAGAGATCGGGGCTGAGCTAGCGGTAGCTCCGTTGAGCCCAGGCCTTCCATTGTAGTTGTCGATGAATCTGCCATCGCTGACGTACGTTTCGAGCGTGCCCCTTCCGACGATCTCAATGCCGTTTTCGTTGTCATTGATGTCGCAATCGATGACGGTGAGGTTGGCTTCGAATTGACTGCCGGGAACTGGGCCGGCGATCTCGATGGCATCGTGACTGCGGAGAAACTTGCTTCCCGTGACCGTCACGGAGACGGAACCTCCGTCACCGCCCTCGAGCCAGAGTCCGGCATGCCCTTCCTCCTTTGGTCCACCCGGGCCGCTCCATGCGATCGGATAGAAGTCTGTCAGTGTGCAACCTGTCAGAGCGCCAGAGCATGTCATCCCCGCCGAGGCGAAGTACCTCACCCCGTCATGCTGCTCAAGAATATCGCAGTACTCGATGTCGAAGTTCAGGACATCGGTCGCCACCACTCCGTACACCCCCCTCGCGTCCTCAAGGTCGGTGCCGTCGATCACGAATCGTGAAAGTGTGCAGTTGCTTGCGCCGCGGACGAATGCCTGCTCACCCAGAGCGTAGCTGTAGGCACCTGCCACCGACGGCTCTACGATCTCGATGCGTGGGAGGTCCGTCGTTGCTGGATCTGGGATGCCCAGGATGTCCACTCCGTCGATCATGCGGATGGGAAATGCCTGGGAGCCCTGCTCCCACCATCCTTCGGCTTCGTGTCCACCGAAGCCGACCGGCGCGATCGGCACGCTTGACGCGAAGACCTTGATCTTCGCCGACTGCGGCAACCCGGCGGGCGGATTGACGAGGGCGTCAGCTCGTGCCAGAGCCTCGTTGAGCGTCTGGACCGGATACCGCGCGGTTCCGGCATGGGCGTCGTCGCCGGTCTCCGCGTTCACGTAGATGATGTTCAGTGTCGTGGCCTGAGCAGCGAGCTCGGTCGGCGTCGCTACGCAAACGAGAAGGACCGCGAGCAACGTGATGTGGCGGTGGCGAACGGGCGTGAATGCATGGTCATGCCGAGGTCTCCCTTTCTTCGTTCCCGTGGGCTGAACGCCCACTGCCGGACCCGGACGGCCGGGTCAGACACCATAGACCCGATCCTGCCACGGACCGGGGATCCGTCAACCCATCACGAGCGCGGATCTGCTCACGACTCTGGGAACGGTGATTCTGTTCCGGGCCATCGACGCGGGCCGCGGCCGCGCAGGACCACGGGCGCCCTCCGGGCTCGAGACTCCTCCCGGCGCTCCTCGGTTCGAGATCGTCCGGCTTGTCGGTGCGCGCGCAGCGATTCCCTGCTGAGTCACGCCTTCCCGTCGTTCACCCACTCGACCTCGCCGCCGGGCAGGAAGTAGACGATGAGCATCGTGCCGTCGGTCACGGTCGGCACGTGCTGCGTGTCCGGCGCGAAGACGACCCAGCCCGCGGGCCGGCCGTCGAACTTCGCGTCGCCCTCGACGGAGAAGCAGAGGTTGACCTCGCCGCGCGGGTGTCGGTGGTTGATGCCCGGGCCGGTCATCCACACGAAGTCGACGGAGAGGTCGTGCGGCGTGTCGACGGGCTTCGCGAGGCGCGAGAAGCGCACGGGGTCCTTGCCGCGGTCGCAGATGACGCCGTCCTCGACGGCGGCGACGAGCGCCTCGCGGAGCTTCGTCGCGGCGGGGCCGGTCGACGGGAAGCGGCGCTCGAGCTCGGCGCGCGCGGCGTCGGCGTCCGAGAGGTCCACGTCGGCGGCGTACCCCATGGGCGTGTCGAGCAGGGCGAGCAGGTCCTCGGCGGTGGCGGGCATGGGCGGATCTCCGGGTGCGTGGTGCGCGGCGTGCGTGGTGGACGGCTCGCGCGGGACGTCCGCGCGGATCTCGCAGGCGGCCGTGCGGCCTACGCGTCGTTCAGGTGCGCGATGGCCGCGTGGATGTGGGCCTCGATGTCCGAGACCTTCTCCGCGTAGTCGATGCGGCCGTCGGCGTCGATGATGTAGGTGATGCGGTCGGGGTACTTCGCCGAGCCGTCCTTGCAGGCGCGGTAGGCGATGCCCATCTTCCGATCCGTGTCGCAGAGCAGCGGGTAGCCGAACGCGAACTTCTCGGCGAACGCCTTGTTCTCGTCGACGGTGTCGAACGAGACCCCGAGGACGACCTTGTCCTCTCCGAGTTCGGGGGTTCGATCACGGAACCCCTTGCCTTGGATCGTTCAGCCGGGGGTGTCGGCCTTCGGGTAGAACCAGAGCAGGACGCGCTTGCCGCGAAAGTCGGCGAGCGCGCGCTTCGCGCCCGTGTGGTCGAGCACGGAGAAGTCCGGCGCGGGGTCGCCCGGCGCGAGCAGCTTGGGCTTCTTGCTGAAGAGTCCCATGGGCGGGTCCTCGGCGTGGGGTGGATGCGTGCGCGCGTGCCCGGCGCGTCAGGCGTCGCCGACGACCAGCCCCAGGCGGGCGGGCACCTCGGCGAAACCGCCGGACAGGATGAGGTCGGCGCCCGCCTCGCGCAACGCCCGTTCCTTCCCCATGCCGCCGAGCAGCGCCCAGCACGGCATGCCCGCGGCGCGCGCGGCGAGCACGTCCGCATCGGAGTCGCCGATCATGAGCGCGCGGTCCGGTCGGCCGCCGACGGCCTGCAGCGCGTCGAGCAGCACGTCCGGCGCGGGCTTGGGGTGCGCGACGCGATCGCGCCCGGACGCGTGGCGCACGTGCACGTGGAGCCCCGTCGCGCGCAGGGCCTCCTCGGCGGAGTACGTCTTGCGCGTCGTCGCGACGGCGAGCACGTAGCCGGCGCCCGCGAGCGCCGCGACGCCCTCGACGACGCCCGGCAGCACGGTCGTCCGCGCGGCGAGGATCGGCCGCACCTCGCGCCCGAAGGCCTCGACGAGCGCGCCTGGGTCCGGCGCTCCGAGCGCCTTCCACACCGTGTCCGGCGGCTGCCCGATGAAGGAGCGCGCCCACGCGCGGTCGGGCACGGGCAGCCCGGCCTCGGCGGCCACGGCGAGCACCCCGTCGACGATCGCGTCGGAGGAGTCGACGAGCGTGCCGTCGAGGTCGAGGAGGATCGTCTCGTAGGGCGGGGGAGGCATGGGGAGAGGAGGCGCCGGTCGGGGGCCCCGCGGGCGCGCCGGACGTCCGGCGCAGGGCGCGGAGGGGCCGGAGGACGCGGCCGCGGGAGGCGGTCGAACCCCCGATCCTAGCGGCCGGACGCCCCGTTTCCGCCTCCCGCCGGCGGACCCCCGATTCCGGGCCTCCCCCCGGATCGCGGGGTAGGATGACCCCATGGCCCGCACCCTGCCCGGCACCTTCCTAGGCACCCTCCGTCGATACCTCATCGGCCCGGAGATGCTCGTGCTGGCGTCCACGGCGCTCCTCATCGAGCTCATCGGGCCGACCTCCAAGAGCGACGTCGACGACATCCCGTGGGTCGTGCTCCTGCCGCTGCTGCTCGTGCTCGCGTGCTCCATGGCGCGCTACCAGCACCTGCCGCTCACGCGCAGCCTCGTCGTCTGGGCGGCGGGGGCCGTGCGGCGGCTGCGCCTCAAGCTCGTCGTGAGCCTCGGGCTGGACTTCCACCCGGAGCGCGCGCCGCGGCTGCCGCCGTTCATCGCGCTGCGCAAGGCGGTCTTCGTCATGTTCCTCGTGGCGGCCGTGCTGCTCGCGGGGCGCGGCGTCGGGCGCGACGTGCTCGAGGCGACGCGCGTGCAAGGGCTCTACACGGTCCACGTGCTCGCGATGTCCGTGACGTGGCTCGCGCTGCTGCTCGGCGTCGTGCTCGCGGTGCCGGCGAACCTGCTGGCCATCCTCGAGGTCGTCAAGCGGCGCTTCGGGCTCGAGGGCTTCACGCGGCTCGCGGTGGTGGCCGGCACGGCGCTCGTCGTCGGCGCGTTCCTCCTCGTGCTCCACGACAAGGCCGGGCTGCGCGGCTGCCTCGGCGTGCTCGCGTTCGCGTGCGTGCTGCCGTCGGTCGTGCACCCCGTCGACCCGCCGCGCGGCCAGTGGCTCAACATCGCGATGGGGCGCGGCGGCCGTCCGCGGACGATCCGCCTCGGCGAGCTCATCGGCGACGGCTACCGGCTGCTCTCGCTCGTCGCGTTCAGCGTCGTCGCGCTGCTCATGCCGCGCGCGGACGGCGGCGCGTTCCCGGGCGCCGACGCGCCGGCGACGCCCTTCCCCGTGACCGACCTCCTGCTCTCGACCTTCGGCTGGATCTCCGCGTGGCTGCTCACGGGCGGCGCGTGCCTGGCCGTCGGCGAGTTCAACCGGCGGCGTCGTCTGCACGACCCGGCGTACCCGCGCAGCCGCGTGCTGTGGGCGGTGCCCGGGCCGGAGGCGACGGCGCTCGAGACGGAGCGCGCGTCCATCGAGCGCGCCGGCTGGCGGCTCGTCGTCTCGGACGACCTGCCGGGGCCCGAGGACGCGGACCTGCTCGTCGGCGTGCCGGCCGGGCTCGTCCCGCCGAACCGCGTGCCGCTCACGCGCGTGCCGCCGGCGATGTTCCTCGTGGACCAGGACCCGGGTGGCCTGCTCGTCGAGGCCGAGGAGCGCGACAAGGCGGAGCGCGCGACGGTCGCCATCGAGCGGCTGCTCGACGCGACGCGCCCGCGCATGGGCGACCACGGCGAGGGGACCTTCCTCGTGCCGCACTGCTGGCTCGTGGTGGGGCTCACGCGCGACGACGAGCGCGGGACGCTCGAGCGCTCGCCGGTGCTCACCTTCGGGCAGCCGTTCCGCATCGCGTTCGGCACGCGGCTGCGGCGCTTCCTCTACGAGGTCATGAGCCGCGCGGACATCGACGTGCTCTACGTCGAGGACGCCGTGACGCCGGAGCAGGTCACCGAGGTCCTCGAGCTGCTCTTCGAGCGGCACATCGGGCGCGTCTCGCCGTCGGCCGTCGCGGAGCACGACTTCGTGGGCGTGACGGGTGTGCGCGTCGTCATCCACGAGGTCGACCCCGAGGGCGAGGGCATCGAGGGCGTCGACACCCAGGTCACCCGCAACGCGATCTCCCGCGCGCGGATCCTCATCATCGGCCGTGATCGGAGAGATGACGACGATGACGACGGCCCGCCGAGCGACGGGGAGTCGAGCGACCTGTGGCTGGAGGAGGCGCTGAAGGGGATCTTCCCGCGGCCGGTAACACACCGGTAGGCTGGACGACTCACCCATGCGCGAGAGGTGGTCGAGATGGCCCGCAAGGTCGTGTCCAAGGCGTCGAAGGCAGCCAAGATCCTGAGCAACCCCAAGGCGTCCAAGAAGAAGAAGAGTGCGGCCGGGAAGACGCTCGCGAAGTCATCGAAGCGCGTCCGGGTCGTCAAGTCGGCGCTCAAGACGGGGAAGGTCTCACGCAAGGCGGCTCGCGCTGCCGTCCGAGCGGTGGTGAAGAAGAAGGGGTAGCGGGGGAGGCCGCGTGAGCGCGGACTACGCAGACTGCGTCTTCATCAACGTTCCGTTCGATGATGAATACGAGCCTCTACGCGATGCGATCGTCTTCGCGACCTTCGACTGCGGCTTCGTTCCGCGATGCGCGCTCGAGGAGGACGACTCCGGCAACGTGCGCGTGGAGAAGATCATCCAGTTGATTCGCGAGAGCAAGTTCGGGATCCATGACATCTCACGGACCGAACTCGACAGCGTGAATGGGTTGCCGCGCTTCAACATGCCGCTCGAATTGGGCCTGTTCCTGGGCGCCAAGAAGTTCGGCGACTCCTCCCAGCGGTCGAAGAACACGATCATCCTGGACCGAGAGCGCTACCGGTATCAGAAGTTCCTCTCCGACCTGTCGGGGCAGGACATCCGATCCCACGACGGCGATGCGCACAAGGCGATCACGATCGTCCGCAACTGGCTCAACTCGGCATCCGGAAGGAAGACGATCCCCGGTGGAGCGGAGATCGCCCGGCGCTACGAGCGATTCCTCGGAGACCTCCCCGACATCTGCACGGCGGCGCGGTTGGAACCATCCGAGGTCACCTACAACGACCTCTGTCAGTTCGCCTCGAGGTGGTTGCAGGAGGCCGGGTAGAGCCGCTCGACCGGCGGATGCACCACGGCGCCCGCCTCCGTCACGATCCCCGCGGTCGACTACGGGAGCAACGTCACCTTCCGCCAGTCCTCCGTGAGTGACAGCGACGGCTGGCGCGCGCCCTGCGACCAGAGCTCGAGGCCGACGAGGATCGGGTCGGGCGGGATCGTGAGCGACAGGCTCGCCGTGCCGAGCGGACCGATCGGGCCCATGCCGAAGAGGCGCAGGATCGTCGGGTCGAGGTAGAGGAGTCCCTGGCTCAGCACGAGCGGCGGGTCCGCGGGGCCGAGGCCGAAGACGAGCAGACCCGCGTCCCCGGGCGTGCCCGAGAGCGTGAAGGTCACCGTGTCGCCCACGCCCGGCGTGCCCGTGAACGCGAAGTCCGTGGGCTCCGGCGTGATGAGGTAGACGTGCGCGCCCGTGCCGTCGACCGTCCGGCCCGCGACGAGCAGCGTGTCGCCGTCCGCCGTGAGGTCGAGGTCCGTGAGGTGCGCCCAGATCGTCGAAGCCTCGTACACCGGCGCGTCCGCGTCCGACGCGTAGACGAGGATGCGCGGCTCGAACTCGAACATGTCGCCGCCCGTCACGCCCACCGCGAAGCGCGCGCCGTCGTCCGCGATCTCGACGCCGCGCACCGACTGGCCGATCCCGGAATAGAGGAGGGTGTGGGACATCGTCTCCACGCCGGTGTCCACGTCGACCGCGAGCACGGCGACGAACGTGCCGGGGAACGGGAAGCCGCCGTAGGCCGCCGCGACCGTGCCGCCGTCGCCGCTCAGCGCGACGCGACCGAGCCCGCCCGCGGGCCCCGCGTGGAACAGCAGCGGCACGTACGGCGCGGGCGGCGTCGGACCGGCGCGCTCGAGCACCGTCACCGAGCCCATGTCCTCGACGCAGTACGTGACGCGCGCGCCGTCGGCCGACACGTCCACCGTGCCCGCGTGCGGGAAGGGCAGCGTCTCGACGTGCACGACCTGCGCCGACGGCACGTCGAACACGACGAACTCCGCGCCGAAGTTCCAGACGGCCGTGCTCCCGTCGGCCGAGAGCGCCGCGTCGTTCAACGGCTGCGGCAGGCCGAGGAAGAAGCCCGGCACGGGGGTCGACGAGCGCACCGCGCCCGTCGCCCCGTCGAGCACGACGACGTCGAGCACGCCCGCGCCGCCCGCCCGCTCGACGAACGCCGTGACGACGTCGCCGTCACGCGAGATCGCGACGTCCGGCCGCCCGTCCGACGCCCGCGGGTGCGTGTAGACCCAGTCGGGGAGCGAGGCGTCCGACGACCAGCACGCGACGTGCACGAGGAAGGTCCCCGTCGCCCCGATCGCCTGCGACGCGATCGCCACGTGCACCGGGTGCGTCTCCGCGGAGTCGACGGCCAGCGGCTCGACGGGGCCCGTGGACCGGTCCCACACGACCTCGCCGGACGTCGAACTCAGCAGCTCGACGCCCGCCGGGACGGTGCAGCAGTCGGAGCCGGTGAAGACGAAGGCCTGGCCGCCGTGGTCGCCGAGCGACACGAACGGCCCGGTGTCCGGCTCGGGCAGGGTGTGCACGAAGGCCGGCGCGGGCACGGTCTGCGCGGCGGCGGGCACGAGCAGCGCGGCGAGCGCGAGGGCCGGCGCGAGCGAGGCGACGAGACGGCGCGCGAGAGCGCGCGCGGGGTGCGTGTGCGGTGACATGGCGGCATCCTCCCGGGCGTCGAGCGCCGGCCGACGGGTCGGGCCCGATCCCCGATCCTCCCACGCTCGCGCGCCTCGCGGGGACGCGCGATCCGCCGACGGGGGCAGCCGCCCGGGGCGATGGGGGTAGGTGCCTATGTCACATCGGACATGCCGCGTATCATGCGGGGCGCAGCCCAAGACTCCCGGGAGCCCTGACGACATGAAGCCGCGCAAGCGCAAGCGACTCGAGGCTGCCGGGTGGCGCGTGGGCGACGCCGCGGAGTTCCTCGGCCTGTCGGGCGAGGAGCGCGCGCTGCTCGAGCTCCGGCTCGCGCTCGCCGACGAGGTGCGGCACACGCGCACGTCTCAGGGCACGACGCAGGCCCAGCTCGCCGAGCGGCTCGGCTCGAGCCAGTCGCGCGTCGCCAAGCTCGAGGCTGGCGACCCGTCCGTGTCCGCCGACCTCCTGCTTCGCGCGCTCTTCGCGCTCGGCGTGTCGATGCGCGATCTCGCCGAGGTCGTCGCGTCGCTGAAGGGCGTCGGTGGTCGCGGCGGCGCCCGCGGTCGCTCGCGCCGCCGCCCCGACCCGCGCCGATGAACCGCCTGCTCCGCATCGCGCTCATCGCGCTCGCCCTGGGGCTCGTCTTCCGCACCGCGCGGCGCGACGACGCCGGGCCGCCGTCGCTCGACGAGACGGTCGTCGAGGGCGCCGCGTTCGGCTTCTCCATCGGCAGCGACGCGCGGACCTGCTGGGAGGCCGCCCGCGCGCGCTTCGGGGCCGGCGAGCTCGTGGGGATCGACCTGCCCGCCGGGCACCTGTCCGACCGCCTCGCGCGCTTCGCGCCGGAGGACTTCGCGGCGGCCGCGGCGCTCGACACGTGGACGCTGCGCGTGTCGGACGTCACGGCGCGCCCGGGCGAGGACCCGTGGGTCGGATCGACGGAGCTCCGGCTCCACGACATCGTCGAGCTCTCCTTCGAGGGCGACCGCCTCGTCCGCATCCGTCGCCTGCGCCACGAGTCGACGGGCATGTGATCCGGGAAGCCCGGCCGCCCGCGCGTCGTCCGAGGGGTCGACGGGCGGGGCGGGACGACACGGAGCCGGGACGACCATGACGCCGGGCGTCGACGACACGCGATCCACACGCGGCCTGCTCGCCGCGGTCCTGGCCCTCGCCCTCGCGGCGTGCGGCCCCATGACCGACGAGGCGCTGCTCGCGGCGTGGCCCGCGCTGCCCGTCGCCGAGCGGACCGGCGCCGCGCGCGCGATCCTCACGCGCGGGCTGCTCGACGGCGCGACGGAGGCGGAGGTCGTCGCCGCGCTCGGCCGTCCCGGCCGCGGCGACCGGCGCGCGCTCGACGACGGCGCGGTCGAGCTCGTCTACACCGTCGGCTACCGCGCGCGGATCGGCGGCTCCTTCTCCCACGGCCTCCTCCGCGACGTCCTGCGCCTCGAGCTCGTCGACGGCGTCGTCGTGCGCGGCGAGTTCGCGGAACGCTGAGCGACGCGCTGGCGCCGCCCGCCCGCGCGCGTCACGATGACGGCCATGTCCGACTGGAACGAACGCTACAAGCAGCACGACACGCCCTGGGACCAGCAGGAGCCGTCCGGCGAGCTGCTGCGCCTGCTCGACGAGCGCGCGGTCGCGCCGTGTCGCGCGCTCGAGATCGGGTGCGGCACCGGCGCGAACGTCGTCGAGCTCGCGCGGCGCGGCTTCGAGGTCACGGCCTTCGACGTGTCCGCGCTCGCCGTCGAGCGCGCGACGGCGCGCGTCGAGGAGGCCGGCTTCTCGGTCGGGCACGCGTCGGCGGGGACGTCCGTCGACCTGCGCGTCGCGGGCGTGCACGACGCGTCGCTCGCGGAGCTCGAGCCCTTCCCGCTGCTCTTCGACCGCGGCGTCTACCACGTGCTCCAGCGCGAGGCCGACGACCTCGCCGCGCTCACCGCGCTGCTCGAACGCGTCGCCGCGCCCGGCGCGCTCTGGCTGAGCCTCGCCGGCAACGACAACGAGACGGAGGAGGGCGAGGGCCCGCCGACGGTCACCGCCGCCGCGCTCGTCGCGACCTGGGAGCCGCTCTTCGAGCTCGTCGACCTGCGCGAGGTCCGCTTCCGCGCGCGCCGCGACGACGGCTCGCCCTTCGCGCCGCTCGCGTGGTCCGCGCTCTGGCGCCGCCGCGGCGTCGGCCCCGAGCAGCGCACGCGCGCGTCGACGGCCTGACGCGCGGACGCGGCGTCGCGGGCGCGTGGCCCGCCGGACGCTCGGGTCGCTCGTGCGACGGTGGGCTTGCCTCCGCCTTGCCGGCCGGAGTTCACGGGTGATGAAGCGTCGCGCGACGCGCCCCCCGCGCGCACCGGGTTCCTGTACGCTGCGGGTCCGCCGCGAAGGAGGGAGCCGCCCGGGTCCGGCCCCGCACACGCCTCCGCCGGCGGACCCGCGTCCTCGACCAGGAACCCGCCATGCGCACCGTCGCTCCGTGCCTGCTGTCCGTCGCGCTGCTCGCCGCCGCCCCCTCCGCGGCCCCGCCCGGTGACGAGGTGTTCCCCGCGCCCGCCGTGCAGGTCCCGTTCGTCACGGCCACGTGGGGCGGCGACTCCGGCGACATCGACGGCGACGGCCTGCGCGACCTCGTCCTGGCGCGCTTCCCGGGAGTCACGCTCTCCCTCGGCCAGGGCGACGGCACGCTCGGGCCCGAGATGACGATCGCCTACCCGGGCGTCGGGCCGCGCGACGTCCTGCTGCGCGACATGGACGGCGACGGCGTGCTCGACCTCGTGCTGAGCCGCGACGACGAGGACGTCGTCGGGGTGAGCGTGCAGCTCGGGAACGGTGACGGCACCTTCGGCGCGCAGGCCGTGAGCCTGTCGACCGGCAACCCGACCGGCCTGGCCGCGGCGGACGTGAACGGCGACGGCGCTCTCGACGTGCTCGTGGTCGACGAGCAGGAGGACACCGTCGAGGTGCGCCTCGGACACGGCGACGGCACGTTGGCGGAGGCCGTGTCCTACGCGTCGGCGGGTCGGCCGAGGCGCGTCGCGGTCGGCGATGTCGACGGCGACGGCGCGCTCGACCTCGTCACGGTGAACGAGCAGTCGGACGTCGTCCGTGTGCTCACCGGCGTCGGCGACGGCTCGTTCGGCGCGGCGGTGTCGCACAGCGTGGGCAACGGCCCGCGCGCGCTCGCCCTCGCCGACCTCGACGGGGACGGCGACCTGGACATCGCCACCGCGGATCGGCTCGACGACACCGTGACCGTCCTGCTCGGCGACGGCGCCGGCGGCTTCGGCGTCGGCACCTCGCACCCGGTGGTGTTCGCGGTCGAGCGCCTCGTGGCCGCGGACCTCGACGCCGACGGCGATCCGGACCTCGTCGCGTCGGAGGACGACGCCGGTCTCGTCGTCCTCGAATCCGACGGCGCGGGCGGCTTCGCGTCGGCGATCGTGGTCGCGCCGGCTGAAGGCGCCCCCGAGGTCTTCGACGTCGACGGCACCGGGACGCCCGACATCGTGACGACCGCGCCGGCCCCCGCGGTCCACCTCGGTCGAGGCGACCTGACGTTCGCGGCGGCGGCGTCCGTGGACGTCGACGCGTCGGTCGTCACCGGGCTGCGCGGCGTCGGTCTCGCGGATCTGGACGGCGACGGGAACCTCGACCTCGTGACGTCCGAGTGGACCGTCGCGGTGGGCGCGGTGTCCGTGCGCCTCGGCGCCGGCGACGGCGTCACCTTCGGCGAGCCGACCACCGTGATCATCGGTGTCCCCGGGACCCGCGTCCTCGCGCTCGTCACGGAGGACCTCTCCGGCGACGGCTATCCGGACGTCGCCGTCGTCGACGACGGGGTCAACTCGTGGGTGCACGTGCTGCTCAACGACGGCTCCGGCTCGCTCGGCACCCCGACCAGCTACACCGTCGTCAACCGGCCGAACCGCATCCGCGCCGTCGACATGGACGGTGACGGAGACCTGGACCTCGTGGCCGCGTCGCTCGGCTGGGAGGACGTCTCGGTGCTCACGAACGCCGGCGACGGGACGTTCGCCCCGAGCGCCGACTTCGACGCGGGCACCCTGTTCATGGAGTCCGGCCTCGCCGTGGCGGACGTCGACGACGACGGTGCACTCGACGTCGTCGTCACGCGGCAGTTCCCCGCGCGCGTCGCCGTGCTGCTCGGTGCGGGCGACGGGACGCTCGGCGCGCCCGTGACGTCGCCGTCCCTGGGCTCGACGCCGCAGGTCGTGGTCGTCGGTGACTTCGACGGCGACGGTCTCGACGACGCGGTGTGCGACCTCGACGACGACGAGTCGGCGCTCGCGTTCCTGAAGGGCAACGGCGACGGCACCTTCGCCGCGCCCGTCGAGGTCCCCGGGCTCCCGAACATCCAGGAGATGGCGGCCGTCGACATCGACGGCGACGGTCACCTCGACGTGGTCGGCGTGACGTTGCTCTGCTCCTTCGTGCTGCACGGCGACGACTCGCCGTTCTCCGGGCTCACGGCGTACGCGGGGCGCGGGCTCGACCTGGCGCTCGGCGACGCGGACGGCGACGGCGCGCTCGACCTCGCGTCCGTGGGCTCGCCGGTGTCGCTGCTCGTGACGCGCAACCTGACGCTCGACCGCTGGGCGGACCTCGGTCACCCGCTGCCCGGCGACGTCGGCTTCCCCGTGCTCACCGGCGAGGGCACGCTCGCGCCGGGCTCGCCCGCGACGGTGCGGCTGCGCCAGGCGCGCGCGTCGGCGCCGGTCGTCGCGGTCGTCGGGCCGTCGGCGGTGTACGCGCCGCTGTACGGCGGCACGCTCGTGCCGACGCCCGGCAACATCCTGTTCGGCTTCGCGACGGACGGGCACGGAGAGCTCGTCGCGCCGTTCACGTGGCCGGCGGGCCTGCCGTCCGGCTTCGAGGTCGTCGTGCAGACCTGGGTCGTCGATCCCGCGGGGCCGTTCGGGTACGCGGCGTCGAACGGGCTCGTCGCCGTCGCGCCCTGATCGCGTCGCGCGCTCGCGTCGGACGTCGCCGATCGTCACCATGACCGCATGAGCGACCCGCGCAGCGCCGAGCGGCACGACCGCCGTACCTCCGACCCGATCACGGCGCGGCTCGAGTGGATCGGGCTGCGCCCCGAGCGGCGCGCGACCGTGGTCGTCGTCGACGCGGCGGAGGCGGTCGTCGGGCAGGGCCTCGACGGCGACCGCTTCGTCGGTCGCGACGGCGGCGCGGGCACGCGGCAGGTGACCTTCGTGCGCCGCGAGGACCTCGCGACCGCCGCCGCGCGGCTCGGACGCGACGACGCGCTCGACCCCGCGGACCTGCGGCGCAACTTCGTGCTCCGCGGCCTGCCCGACGCGGACCTGCGCGGCGCGACATTGCGCGTCGCCGTCGACGGCGGCGACGACGTCGTGCTCGAGGTCACGGGCGGCTGCCCGCCCTGCGAGCGCATGGACGAGACCGTCGGCCCCGGTGGCCGCGACGCGCTCGACGGCCTCGCCGGCTGGACCGCGCGCGTCGTGCACGGCGGCCGACTGCGCGTCGGCGCAGCCGCGACGCTCGATGCGGCCACCGGGTCGACTTCGTCCGACGCGGACGACTGAGGCTGGCGCCCGCCGCGCGGATCAGGCGGACGACCGTCGGTGGGCCCGCCGGCGCGGAAACGCTGCGGAGAGACGCACGTCCTCGTCCGTGAACGGCGGGCCGAGAGCACCGCGCTGCGATCCCGCATCCTTGACGTGCCATACAGTGTAGTTACACTCCATGGAGTCCGATCTCCGTTTCGAATGGGACGACCGGAAGGAGGCCGCGAACCGGCTGAAGCACCGGGTGTCCTTCGCCGAGGCGATGACGGCGTTCACCGACGAGTCGGGCCTGGTCATCGACGACCCCGACCACTCGGACGAGGAACGGCGGTTCGTCCTGCTCGGCATGAGCGCGGCGCGGCGCCTGCTCGTCGTCGTCCACGCGGAGCGGGAGGACGGCGCGGTGCTGCGCATCATCTCGGCGCGACGGGCGACGAGGCGCGAATCCGCGTGGTACGACCCGAGGCCGAGTCCATGACCCCGATGCGCAAGCAGTACGACTTCGGCGCGGCGCGTGGGAACCCGCACGCGCGGCGACTCAAGAAGCAGGTGACCATCCGGCTCGACGAACGCGTGCTCGACTACTTCAAGTCGATGTCCGAGGAGAACGGCATCCCGTACCAGACGCTCATCAACCTCTATCTCCTCGACTGCGCGGAGAAGGAACGGCGGCTGTCCATGAAGTGGGGGAAGCGCGCCTGACGGCGAGGGCCGAGGCGTCGCGCGGTCGTCGAGTCCGGGCGGCGGTTCCCGGCGGACGACGTCCTCCGCGGACCTAGAAGTTCGTCGCGCCCAGCGTCTGCGTGCCCGCGTAGCCCTGCGGCGCCTCGGGGTCCGCGGTCCAGGCCTGCACCCAGATCGTGAGGCCCGGCGTCAGGCCCGCGGGCCAGGTGCTCGCGAGGACGAGGCCGCCCGCGCCGTCCGCCGCGCCCGGGATGAACACGGTGGGCAGCGGACCGAGCACGCCGCCCAGGAACGACGCGCCGACGTACTCCGTCCCGCCGAGGAACCACACCGCCGCGCCGGGGAGCGCGTTCGAGAGCGTGAGCTGGAACGGGTCGCCCGGCAGGAGCGTGCCGGTGCCGACGAGCTCCGGCGCGCCCGTCCGGTCGAGGTGCTGGAGCGCCCGCACGTAGCCGAGCGGCGTGACGCCGGTCTGCGGCGCGAGCACCGCGACGTCCTGCTGGCCGTCGCCGTCGAGGTCGCCGACGCGGTCGAGCTCCTCGCCGAGGCCGTCGCCCTCGTCCGCCGCGGCGTACGACCCGCGCAGCGTCCCGTCGAGCGCGTCGTACACCTCGACGAGCCCGCCGGGCGCGACGTCCGGCGCCGACACCGCGACGTCGAGCCGGCCGTCGCCGTCGAGGTCCGCGCCGCCGCGCGCCCGCCACGCGAAGCGCACGTCGGGCGTCGTCCCGGTGATCGTCGTGAGGGGGGCGCCGGTGAGTCCGGAGAAGATCCCGACGCGCCCCGTGTACTCGCCCACCACGAGGTAGCGCCAGCCGGCCACGACGATGTCGTCGAAGCCGTCGCCGTCCACGTCGCCCGCGCCGTCGACGTCCGGGCGGTCGCCGTAGTTGCGACCGAGCACGTGGAGCACGGTGCCCGTGTCGCCGGAGTAGACGCGCGTCCCGAGGTTCGTCGCGACGGCGACGTCGTCGTGCCCGTCGCCGTCCGTGTCGCCGACGCCCGCCACGCTGTGCCCGAAGTCGAGGAACGGCCCCGGCGTCGTGAAGGTGTGGAGCGTCGCGCCGGTCGCGCCCGACACGACGAGCACCCGCTGCAGGAACGTGTCGAACACGGACGCGATCGAGATCGCGACGTCGTCGGAGCCGTCGGCGTCCACGTCGCCCACGCCGGCCACGGCCGAGCCGAGGCGATCCCAGTCCGCCGTGCCGTGCAGCTCGTGGAGCAACGCGCCGTCGTCGCCGGAGAAGACCCACGCCGTGCCGTTGTTGAAGAGCGGCGACTCGCTGTCGTTCGGCGAGCCCACGACGACATCGTCGTGCCCGTCGCCGTCCACGTCGCCCGCGCCCGCGACCGCCGCGCCGAAGGTCGCGCCGCCGAAGCCGTCGAGCACGCGGAGGATCTTGCCGGTCGACCCGGTGCGCACGACGGCCTCGCCGTTGGACCCGAGCACGAGGTCGGGCACGCCGTCGCCGTTCACGTCGCCGACGCCCGCCACGGAGACCGCCTTGCCGAACGACGGCTGCCCCGGCACGGTGAAGCGCACGCGCGGGTCGAGGCCCCCGGGCTGCTCCGACCACGGCACGGGCGTGTACTCGAGCGAGTGGATCTCCGCGACGCCCGGCCCCTCGATGCAATCGAGGGACCACACGCCGAAGCCGAACTCGTCGCCCGCCTCGACCGCGACGCTCAGCGTGTACGTGCCGCTCGGCCACCCGCCCAGCAGCGGGTCGTCCTCGGCGAGAATGATCCGCCCCTGGTGCCAGGCCGCCGGCGCGTCGTAGTCGAAGTGCCCCTGCGCGCCGCCCGTGTCGAGGTTCTGGAACTCGACGGTGACCGAGAGCGTCCCGGCGAAGGGCGCGATGGTCCCGAAGTACGCGATGGGCACCGAGCACGCGCCGTCGGGACCGGTGACGAGCAGCGCCGTCGGCGTCACGGTGCCCGCGCCGCTCTCGGCGCCCTGGAGCGTCCAGTCGAACAGGCCGATCTGCGCGGGCGCGGCGGGCGCGACGAGCGCGAGCGCGACGGCGAGCAGGACGTGCGGTCGGACGTGCGTCATGGCGGACCTCCGTGCGCGGGACGCGGGTCTCCCTCCGCGCGCCAGCCTACACCCGGCGCGGGGATCCGACACGTGACGGTGCGCGGCCGACGCCTCCCGGGCCGGAGGAGGATCGGAGCGGCCTGCTACAGCCCGTCGACCTCCGGTCGCTCGAGGCGCTCGAGACGCCCGCCCGTGACGAGCGCGTGGAGGTTGCGCTCGAACCAGCGCACGGTGGCGGGGTGCGCGTCCAGGTGGTCGGCGAGGAAGGTCTCGGCCGTCGCGGCGTACTCCTCGCGCGTCGCGAGCGCCGCGTCGAGGATCGAGACCTCCGTGTCCGTCGGGTCCTCGAACTCCAGCGTGCTCGGGTCGAACGGGTGCCCGCCGCGCTTCGCCGCCTCGTTCGCCGCCATCGAGCCGAGCCAGAGCGAGCCCCAGAGGTCGGCCTCGCTCTCCTCGCAGGCGTTGTACGTCTGCGCGTAGGTCGTGCGGACATGGGTGTGCACCTGGCCCTCCACACGGTTCAGCTCGTTGCCCCACTGGTCGGTCGTCACGAGGTCCGAGCGGATGCCGGTCCAGTCCTCGCCGGTGGCGAGCCGCCACGCCTCCCGGTCGGCGGCTTCGCGGAAGTGCTCGCGATACGCCGTGCCGTGATGGATGCGGAAGGCCGCGCGGAACCGCATGAGCGTGTTGCGCGTCGACATGAGGCGCTGCAGGTCGCCGGCGTCCCAGGCCTCGAGGAGCTCCATGCCGTCCGGTCCGTCGACCTCGCCGAAGTACACGAGCCGCACGAAGCCGGGCGCCGCGTAGCGCCGCACGTCGAGGAAGGGCAGCGGGCGCGACGGGTCGGCGTCGACGACGGCCCGCGCGTCCTGCTCGGCGGCCGCGATCGCCGCGTCGATGACCCGCCGTCGCGCGTCGACGGCGCGCCGCGCGGCCGCGGCGGCGGCGGTCTCGTCGTCGCCGGGCAGCGAGAACCACACGGCCTCCACGTCCGGGAGCCGCGCGAGGCGCAGGCCCGCGATCGTCGAGCCGAGCGCGGGGATCGCGGCGTCGAGGGCGGCCGCCCGCTCGGCGAGGAACGCGCCCTTGAGCTCGGCGAGCACGCCGTCCTGGAAGAGCCAGGCGCGCGCGTGGTCGTGCCGCAGGCGGTGCCACCACAGGACCTCGTCGGCGATCCACGCGACGTCGTCGGTGCGGTGCGCCGGTCGCGCCGCGAGGTCGGGCTCGAGGAGCGTGGCCATGACCGCGTCGAGCAGCGCGCCGCGCCGTGCGCCGAGCACCTCGCGTTCCGCCTGCGAGACGCGCGTGAACTCGGCCGCCTCGGTGGAGATCCAGTCGAAGACGACGTCCCAGGTCTCCTGCGTGTGCGGGAACTGCTCGAGCTCGTCGAGGCTGCGCTCGAGCGCGCCGTACGCCTGGCGGTCGTGCGCGCGGTCCGCGACGGCGAGCGCCGCCTCGCGCTCGGACGGCCAGAAGGCCGCGGCGAGCGGCGCGTCCGTCGGCGCGAACACCCCGAGCGGCGAGTCGCCGAGGGCGACCTCCATCCCGGTGACGGTCGCGAAGCCCGCGGCGCCGACCGGCGCGCTCTCCATGCGCGCCGTCCGCTCGTCGAGCCACGCGCGCAGCGTGCGCAGCGCGAGCACGCCGTTGAGGGTCTGGAGCCCGTTCGGCGCGCCCTGGTCGCCGCGCTTGAAGAGGCCGGCCAGCCCGGCGACGCCCTTCTCCGCGGGGTCGGAGCTGTACAGGAACTCGCCCTTCAGCAGCGCGTGGATGCCGTCGACCGCGTCGTCGGAGAGGCCGTCGAAGGGTGCGCCGAACGCAACCGCGAACGGCTCGTCCGCGAGGAGCAGGAGCGCGTCCGTGTGCGTCACGGTCGTGCTCCGCCGCGGCTTGCGGAAGGAGTCGTAGGCGGCGTCGATGCCGGCGGCCCAGTCGAGCACGACCCGCGGGTCGGGCGTGTCGGCGCCGCCGAAGAGTTCGCCCAGCGACGGGCGCTGTCCGCCGAGCCGGCTCTGCTGCTTCGGCTTCACGACGGGGCCGCGACCCGCGAAGCGCGCGAAGGTCGCGAGCGTCGCGTCGACCTCCTCGGGACGCGTGAAGCGGAAGAGCTGGTCCGCCGAGCGCAGCGCGTTTCCGTGGAAGCCGGCGAGCCGGTGGTGCGCGGGGTCGGTCACGCCGACGATGTTCCGGAACCGACGCGTAAGCTGCCGCGGGTCGCCGCCGCGCGCGCGCGGGAACGCGAGCGTGAAGGTGCCCGTCGCCGGGTCGTGCTCGAGGCGCGCGTCCGCCGAGACGGGCGTCCCCGCGCGTTGCGTCGCGCTGCCGGGCAGGCCGATCTCCGCGAGCGTCGCCTCGCCCGCGTGCACCTCGACGCCGTCCTCGAGCGTCGGCGTCGCGCCGAGCTCGATGTCGACGCGCACGAGCTGCATGCCGTTCATGAGGAAGCCGGTCCAGGCGCCGGCGAGCGTGAACGGTCCGGCGCTCGCGAGGCGCGCGGCACGCTGCGCGTCGGCGGCGCGAGGGGACGAGCCGCCGCCTCCCGACGCGCACGCGGCGAGCGCGGCGAGCAGGAGCGCGGCGACCGGGACGAACGACGAGCGCGCGCCGACGACGCCGGACGCTCCGGGGACGGAAGGATGCATGCGGTCTGCCCGTGAACCGAGGTGTGCGATCTCCCCGCCGCGGACGGCGGACGCGCACCGTACCCGGAACCCCGCGCGCCCGGCCATGATCGCCGCAGCCTCTCACCGCCATCGTCGACCGCGATTGGCCCCGCGCGGCCGGGGATCCGACAGTACGGGGGTCCGACGCGCCGCGGGAGCCACGCCTCCCGGGGCCGCCGTCGGGCCGGTCCGGCGACGGACCGCCACCCGCTCCCCCGACCCGGAGGACCGACCATGACGCAGGACACGACGAAGGTCGTCGCGGCGCTCGAGACGCTGCTCGCCGACACCTACACCGTCTACCTCAAGACCCACAACTACCACTGGAACGTGACGGGGCCGATGTTCACGACGCTCCACACGCTCTTCGAGACGCAGTACACGGAGCTCGCGCTGGCCGTCGACGAGATCGCCGAGCGCATCCGCGCGCTGGGCGCGCCCGCACCGGGCAGCTACTCGCGGTTCGTGGAGCTGGCGTCCGTGAAGGAGGACACCGGTCACCCCGCGGCGCAGGACATGATCCGCAACCTCGCGGACGACATGGACACGATCGCCGACTCGGCGCGCGCGGTCGTGCGCGCCGGCGACGCGGCCGGCGACGACGCGAGCACGGACCTCGGCGTGCGGCGCATCGACGTCCACGAGAAGAACGCCTGGATGCTGCGCAGCCACCTCGAGGGCTGAGGGCACGCCGCGGCGGGGCGCCCGTCCGCGGGCCGACCGGCCCCGCGCGCGCCCCGCCCGCCCCGCGGACGGCGGCGGTGATACGCTCGCGGCTCCCCATCCGAGGAGTCCGCCATGCGTGTCGCCGCCGTCGTCGTCTGCCTCTCCCTCGTCGTCCTGCTGTGCGCCGCCGCGACGCAGGACGGCAACCCGTACACCGCGCTCGAGCTCCGGCCGCAGGTCGGCAAGGCCTGTCGCCTCACGTACGCGACCGGCGACGGCGTGAACAGCGTCGAGGGCACGCTCGAGGAGGTCTCCGAGTTCTTCATCGTCGTGCGCACGGAGAGCCACGACATGTGGTTCGCGAACGGGCACGTCGTGAACATCGCGCAGGCGCGCTGACGCCGTGCTGCGCGCGGGCCCCGTCCTCTCGGCGTGGCTGCTCGCCGTCGGCGTCGACTTCCTGTTGCACGGCGGGCTGCTCGCGCGGCTCTACGCCCGGGAGTCGCCGTTCCTGCTGCCGGCCGGCGAGGCGTTCGCGCGCATCCCGCTCGGCTACGCGGCCTTCCTCGTGCTCACGATCGGGTTGGCGTGGCTGATCGCGCGGCTCGGTGCGCGCGGCGGCGTCGCGGGCTTCCGCGTCGGGGTGGCGGCGGGCGCGGTCGTGTGGGGCGCGCTCGCGCTGGGCCTCGTGTCGATCAGCACGATCTCCTGGGAGCTCGCGACCGCGTGGTGGCTCGGGCAGGCGCTCGAGCTCGGTGCGTCCGGCGCCGTGCTCGGCGCGGCGGCGCGCGCCCTCGACGAGGGACGGTCGACGCGCGGCGTGCACGGGACCGTCGGCGCGGCGGTCCTCGCCTGCGTCATGCTGACGCTCGCGCTCCAGGTGAGCGGCTTCGCGCCGCCGATGGAGCGCGCGGGCGAGACGGTGGATGCCGGAGCGCCGCTTCTCCGGCACGGCGGACTCGCAGCGGTCGACGAGCCCTGGGCGAACGCGAAGATGCGCTGTGACGCCTGCCACGGCGCGGGCCCGCCGCCGGACTGGGCGGCCGACCCGGCCGCGATCACGCGCGTGACGCTCCGGCGATCGGTCGGTGGGTACGGTCCACCGTTCGTGACGAAGCGGGTGGCGTTCACCCGGGAGGGCCGCGTCACCCGGGAACTCGAGGTGGTCGGCGAGGTGCCGTCGGGCGGCGTCGGCTCGTTCGGAGCGGACGTCGCGTCCGCGCGCGAGGAGGGCGAACTCCCGGCCGCGGAGTGGACGCGGATCGCGGGGGTCGTCGCCGCGTCGCGCGCGTTCCGCTTCGAGGGCGAGGCCGTCGTGAGCTTCGGGACCCACGGCGAGGACGTCTTCGTGTTCGTCGAGCGCGAGGGCCGCGAGCGCTGCGTCCTCGGGATCATGTGCGTGGGCGCGGATGTGCGGCACCCGACGGCGCTCGGGGTGGTCGCCGGGCTCGAGGCGTGCGAGGCGCGGATCGACTGGGGCGCACCTCGCTAGGCGGGCGTGGCGCCCCGCGCGCCCGTTCCGCGCCACGGGCGTGCGGCGGGAGGACACGCGCGAGACGTCTCGTGGCCCGACCGGCCCGCACCGCGCGTGCGGTAGGATCGGCCGTCGCCGCCTCGCGTCCGAGCCCGGAGGAGAGCCCGTGATCCCGTCGCCCCGAGGTGCCGCGCTGCTCGCGACGTCGCTCGCCGCGGGTTGCGCGTCGCCCGACACGTCCCGCGAGGAGCCCGTCGCGATGTCCCCGCCCGCGCACGTCCACCACGACCTCGACTACCTCGAGCTGAGCGTCCACGACATGGAGGCGGCGAAGGCGTTCTACGCCGCGGCCTTCGGCTGGGAGTTCAACGACTACGGGCCGACGTACCAGGGCGTGCGGCGCGGCGACGGCGAGATGGCCGGGCTCGCGCTCGTCGACGGCGCGGGTCCGGCGAGCGGGCGCGCGGGTGTCGGGGTGCCACTCTTCGGCATCTGGTCCGACGACCTCGACGCGACGCTCGCCGCCGTGCGCGCGGCGGGCGGCACGGTCGTCGTCGAGCCCTTCGACTTCCCGGGCGGCCGGCGCTTCCAGGCGCAGGACCCGAGCGGCAACGAGTTCACGGTCTACACCGGGACGTGAGCCCCGCCGTCGAGCGACTCACCGCGGACGAGGTGCCCGGCGCCGTCGACGTCCTCTGCGAGGCGTTCCGCGACTACCCCGTCATGCGCCACGTGCTCGGTGACGCTCCCGCCTACGACGAGCGGCTCGCGGCGCTCGTGACCTTCTTCTGCGCGGCGCGCACGAGCCGCGGCGAGCCGGTGCTCGGCGTGCGGGGCGACGACGGCGCCCTCGCGGCCGTCGCGCTCGTGTCGTCGGAGCGGGGCGTCGCGGGTCCGGAGCTCGCGGAGCACCGCGAGCGGCTGTGGGCCGAGCTGGGCGCCGACGCCCGCGCCCGCTACGAGGCGCTCGG
>JAUIEF010000072.1 GCA_030428785.1 bacterium | reverse complement strand
CGACCTGCCCCGACTCGAGCCGCGCGGCGAGCGCGCGGCCCCGCTCGAGGTCGCCGGCCCACACGGACGCGCCGAGCCCGAACGGCGAGTCGTTCGCGAGCGCCACCGCCTCGTCCGCGCTGCCCACGGTGCGGATCGTCGCGACCGGCCCGAAGGTCTCCTCGCGCAGCAGGTCCATGTCCTCGCGGGCGTCCGCGACGACCGTCGGCTGCATGAACCAGCCCGCGCCCTCGCCGGGCCCGCCGCCGAGCAGCACCTTCGCGCCCTTGCCGCGCGCGTCCTCGATCTGGGCCAGCACGTTCGCGCGCTGGCCCTCGCTCGCCATGGGGCCCATGAAGACGTCGTCGCGGCCGTCGCCGACCTGCAGCGCCTTGGCCTTCTCGACGACGAGCTCGGTGAAGCGCGGGGCCGCGTCCTGCTCCACGTAGATGCGCTCGACGCTGCAGCACACCTGGCCCGTGTTGCGCATGGACTCGCGCACGGCGTAGCTCGCCGCCGCCTCGAGGTCCGCGTCGGCGCACACGATCATCGGGTCCTTGCCGCCGAGCTCGAGCACGAGCCGCTTCAGGCCCGGCGCGCACGCCGCCATGATGTGCCGGCCCGCGTTCACGCTGCCGACGAAGCCCACCATGTCGATGTCGCCGGCGACGAGCGCCTTGCCGGTGACGTCGTCACCCTGCACGAGCTGCATGACGCCGTCGGGGAGCTCCGCCGCGAACGCCTCGTGCAGCGCGGCGCCCGTGAGCGGCACGATCTCCGACGGCTTGAACACGACCGCGTTGCCGCCCATGAGCGCGGGCACGATGACCTCGCGCGCCATGCCGAGCGGGAAGTTCCACGGCGTGATCGCCGCGACGACGCCGAGCGGCTCCTGGCTCACGGTCGTCGCCGTGCCGTCCTCGCGCGTGGTCGTCGGGCGGTACGCCTCGCCGCACGCGGCGGCCAGTCGACGGATGCCCGCCGCCGTGCCCTTCGCCTCGCGTCGCGCGTCGGCGATCGGCTTGCCCATCTCCTGCGTGATGAGCAGCGCGAGACGCTCCACCGTCTCCGGCGCCTCGAGCCGGTCGGCGACGCGCTCCAGGACGGCGCGCCGTCCGTCGATCCCGAGCGCCGCCCACGCGGGCTGCGCGGCGCGCGCGGCGGCCGTCGCCGCGGCGACTTCCGTCTCGTCCGCGCACGGGATGCGCGCGAGTTCCTCGCCCGTCGACGGGTCGAGATCGACGAGCGTGCGCGCGTTGCTGACGGTCTGCGTGGTCATGGTCCAGGATTCTCCGAGAAAAGCCCCCGCCCTCCGGAAAGCCCGGTATTGTAGGCATCAGGTTGCCTGCGAGGGCGATCGAACGACCCTGGAGTGAGACCCGAGAGTCCTTGGCAAGATCTGCCGGTCCGCCTTCCTTCGGGTGGTGCAGGGCGGTCGCCGGCAGGTAGGGGCGATTCGACGGACTGACATCAGGAGGCGCCCCGCAGGCAACCGTCTGATCTCCCGCGGCCCCGCCCCTCGCGATCGCGCGCCGCGCATTCGTGCGACCCGCTCCCGCGACGTTCCGCGCGACATCCGCGCCGGCGAACGGCGCGCTCCGGGACGGACTCAGCCGTCGCCGTCCTCCGACGGTCGACCGAGCGGCGTCCAGCCCAGGCCGTCCGGCTGCTTGCCCGTCGCGTCGCCGCGCAGCACCTTGAACTCCCGCAGGTCGAGCAGCAGCACGCGGTCCGCGTTGGCCGCGGCGACGAACGCGCGCGTGCCGCCGGGCAGCGGCAGGATGCCGATGGGCGTCGGGCTGCCGGCCATGTCCTCGCCGAAGAGCCGCTCGCCGGCCTCGTCGACGACGTCGAGGTCGATGGCGATGCGCCCGACCTCCTCGCGCGTCGCGGCGTCGAACACGGCGACCTCCGACGAGACCGCGTTGCTCACGAGCACGCGCGAGCCGTCCGGCGTGAACTTCACGCGGATGGGGAACGTGCCGCACGGGATCGTCGCGACGACCTCGAGCGACTCCGTGTCGATCACCGAGAGCGTGTCGGCGGCGCGGTTGCCGGTCCACACCTCCTTGCCGTCCGGCGAGACGTCGAGCCCCTCGCACTGCGCGCCCGTCGCGAGCGTCGCGACGTGCTCCGCCGTCCCGAGGTCGAGCACGCTCACCGAGCCGTTGCCCATGTTCGCGGTGTAGGCGCGGTCGCCGGACGCGGCGGCGACGAGCATGTGCGAGCCGGGCGCTTCCGTGGGGATCGTGCGCTTCACGCGGCCCGCGCCGACGTCGACGTGCACGATGCGGTTGCGCGTCTCGCAGGTCACGAGCAGCTCGTCCGCGCCGGTGAACTGGATGCCGTGCGGCCGTTCGTTCGCCTCGAGGTCGATGGTGGTGCGCACCGTGCCCGCCGTGAGGTCGAGCACCGTGAGCGTGTGCCCCGGCGTCGAGGCGCCGTAGTCCGCGACGACCGCGGTCTTCCCGTCCGGCGACACCGCGACCTCGTGCGGGCCGTCGCCCGTGGGCAGCACCGCCCAGGACTCGCCGGTCGCCGCGTCGATGAGCGAGGCCGTCGCGTCGCTCTTGTTGAGCACGATGAGCGTGCCCGTCGGCGTGTCGGTGTCCGCGGGCGCGGCGACGCCGACGAGCGCGGCGAGCAGGGAGGCGGCGAGGGCGGTCGCGACGGTCATGACGGGTCTCCGGACGGTGTCCCGCGTGTTGTACGCCGCGCGCGCCGGGGCGCCGATGACGAACCGGTGGCGGGGCCGATCAGGAGCCCGTGACGAGCTTCTCCGCCTCGAGCAGCAGGTCGCGCGTGTCGGGCTGGGAGTCGTCCATCGCCTCGACGCGCGCGCGCTCGAGGTACTCGCGCGCGAGGTTCGGGGCGCCGAGGCGCTGGTTCGCCATCGCCATGAACAGGAGGTTCCACGAGAGCGGGTAGTCGTCTCCCGGGCCGCGCTTCGCGTTGGACTCCTGGAGCGCGGAGAGCGCCGACGGGTCGTCGCCGCGGCGGTAGCTCGTCGCGCCCATGACGGTGAGGATCCAGGCGTCGCCGGGCGAGAGCGACTCGGCGGCGCGCACGAGCCGGAAGGCCTCGTCGACGAGCGCCTCGTCGCGGCGGTCCTTCGCCACGATCTCCCAGGCCGTGTGCGCGAGCCGCTCCGGGTGCCGGCAGAAGTTGCGCGCGAGCCGCAGCGCCTCCGCCTGCACGACGGGGTCGAGCGTGTCGTCGTCGGCGAGCTCGTCGATGACGACCCCGGGCGAGACGTAGCGCGCGAGCTTGTCCTCGAACAGCTTGCGCGCGGCCTTCGCGACGAGGGCGCGCGGGCGCCGCAGCGCGTAGGTCACGGCGGGCGGCGCGGTCTCGAAGACGTGGATGCGCTGCCCGAGCGCCGCGTAGAGCCGGCCGCCGTCGGGGCTGAACGTCGCGTCGTGGCAGGCCTCGCCGGCGCGCAGCGTGAGCAGGTGCGTGCCCTGCTCGCCGTCCCAGATGCGGAGCGTGCCGTCGGCCGACGCGCTCGCGAGCCGCTCGCCCTCCGGGTCGAACGACAGCGCGGTCACCGCCGCCTGGTGCCCGCTCATCTCGTAGAGCGGGGCGCCGCCGCGCCGGTCGCGCACGACCACCTGCTCGTCGTGCGCGGCGACGATGCGCTCGCCGTCCGGGTGCCACGCGACGGCCTGCACGAGCCCGTCGCGGTCGAGGAACTCCTGCACCATCTCGCTCGAGCCGAGGTCCCAGAGGCGCACGGAGTCGTCGTAGCTGCCCGCGGCGAGCAGGTTCTCGGTCGGGTGGAACGCGAGGCAGCGCACCCAGGTCGGCGGGCCCTCGAGCGTCTGCACGAGCGTGCCGTTCTCCGCGTTCCAGAGCTTGATGGTCGAGTCGTCGGACGCCGTGGCGACGCGCCGCCCGTCCGGGCTCCACGCGATGGCGTTCACCGTCTCCTCGTGTCCGGCCGCGGTGTACGGCAGCTCGCGCAGCTCCTCGTGACGCGACGCGTCGTAGAAGTACACGGGGTGCTCGCGCACGTCGCGGTCGGGCTTGTAGCGGACGGCCGCCACGCGCGTGCCGTCCGGGCTGAACGCGACGAGCGCGGCGCCCTCGAGCGGCAGGTCGGCGGCGCTCATGGAGAGCAGCGTGTCCGTCTCCCAGAGGTGCACGCGCGAGTCCCAGCCCGCGGAGACGAGGCGCAGCCCGTCCGGCGAGAGCGCGACCGAGCGCACGTAGTCGGAGTGCCCGCGCATCGTCGTCGACGCGCCCTCGTACGCGCGGTCCCAGATCTTGACGCGCCGGTCCTCGGAGCCGCTCGCGACGAGCAGCCGGTCCGGGCTGAACGCCGCGCCGTTCACGACGTCGACGTGCCCGCTGAGCACGGCGATCTCCTCGCCGGAGAACGTGTTCCAGCAGCGCACGGTGCTGTCGGCGGAGGCGGTGAGGAGCTGCGAGCCGTCGGGGCTGAAGTCGACGGTGTTCACCGTGCCCGTGTGGCCTTCGTAGACGGCGACGACGTCGCGGTCCTCGAGCGAGTAGAGCCGCGCGACGCCGGCCTCCGTCCCGACCGCCACGCAGGGCGCGGCCTTGCCGTCGTAGAACGCGACGTCGAGGACCGACGTCTCCTCGTACCACGTGTGGAGCAGGTCGCCGGTGGCGGCGTCCCAGAGGCGCGTCGTGCGGTCGGACGAGCCGGTCACGACGTGCAGCCCGTCGGGCGAGACGTCGAGCGCGGTGATCGGCCGCTGGTGCAGCGCGAGGAACGCGGAGTGCTCGGCGTTGTCGACGTTCCAGGAGCACACGCGCCGCCCCGCGCCGGCGAAGAGCTGCTTGCCGTTGGGACTGAACGCGAGGCTGCTCACCGGGTCGTTGGCCTTCTTGTCGACCTCGTACTGCCAGAACTCTCCGACGTCCTCGCCGCCCTTGACCGCGTCCCACAGCGTGATCCTGCCGGACGGTCCGGCGCACGCGAGCGTGCGGCCGTTGGGGTGGAAGGCGAGCGCGGTCACCGTGTCGGCGTCGTGGTCGAACACGTTGAGCAGCGACATCTGCGCCATGTTCCAGACGCGCACCTTGCCGGACCTGTCGCCGGTGGCCAGCAGCGTGCCGAGCGGGTCGAACGCGACGGTGGTCACGGGCGACGCGTGGCCCTCGAGCGTGCGCAGGCTCGGGTCGGTCTTGAGCGCGAGGTGCCTCCACTCCCAGCCGCGCAGGTGCTCGGGCGTCTCGCCGAGGCTCGACGTCGCCTCGCCGAGCTCGTGGAAGCGCAGGCCCGCGTCGGCCGCCGCGATGCTCGCGACGTAGCCGTTGTAGCGGGCCTCCGCGGCGGCCTCGTCCGCGCGACGGGTCGCGGCCTCCGCCTCGGCCGTCTGCGCGCGGAGCTCGGCGTTGCTCTTCGCGAGCTCGTCGCTCGCCTCGCGCGCGGCCTTCTCGCTCTCCGTCTTCGCGAGGTTGCTCTGGTGCAGGTCCTCGTTCTTCGTGAAGAGGTGTCCGACGAGCACGGCGAGCGCGAGGAACGCCATCGCGAGCACGGCCGCCGAGCCCTTGTTGCGCACGACCCACTTGCGCGCCTCGGCGAGCGCGCCGGTCTCGTAGGTGCGGACGACGCGGCCCTCGAGGAAGGCGCGGAGGTCGTCCGCCATGTGCTGCATCGTCGGGTAGCGGGCCGTCGCGTCGCGGGCCATCGCCTTCTCGCAGATGGCGACGAGCTCGGGCGGCACGCGGCGGTCGATCTGGTGGATGGGCGTGGGCGGGCCCTCGCGCACCGCGTTGAGCAGCGTGTACGGCGACACGCGCTCGCCCGGCTCCACGTACGGCATCTGCCCGGAGAGCAGGTGGTAGAGCAGCGCGCCGACCGAGTAGATGTCGGAGTGCGGGCCGATGTGCTCGTCCTGGCCCTTCGCCTGCTCGGGCGACATGTAGGACGGCGTGCCGACGACGGTGCCGTCGACGGTCTGCAGCGGGCTGTCGGGGAGCTGCTCGTTGTCGTCCTGGCGGTCGGTGTGGACGTGGCTCACCGTCTCCGCGCCCTCGACGGCCGGGCGCAGGTCGTGCATGTCCTTGCGGCCCATGACCTTCGCCAGGCCCCAGTCCATCACGTACACCTCGCCGAAGCGCCCGACCATGATGTTGGACGGCTTGATGTCGCGGTGGATCACGCGCTTGCTGTGCGCGTACGCCATGGCGTCGCACACGCGCTGGATGACGCCGAGCGCGCGCGCGACGGTCCAGCCCTCGCGCTCGTCGTGCACGAGCTCGAAGATCGCGCGCAGGTCGCGGCCGCGCACGAGGCGCATCGTGAAGTAGAGCTGGCCGGCGTCGTTGAGGCCCAGCTCGTGCACCGGGACGATGCCCGGGTGGTCGAGCTGCCCGGTGATCTGCGCCTCCTCGAGGAAGCGCGCGATCTGCCGGCTCTCGCCCGCGCTGTCGCGCGCGCCGCGCCGGAACTTGCGCGGGAGCATGACCTTCATGGCGAGGTTGCGCCGGAGGTCGCTGTCCCACATGCGCTGCACGACGCCCATGCCGCCGCGCGCGATCTCTCCGCGCGGCGAGTAGCGACGGCTGCCCGCGTTGGACGACAGCCGCTGGATGACGGTCGACACGCCCGACGCGCCGATGCTGCCCGGGTTGCCGAGGCTGCGGCCCTCGACGTCCAGCTCGAAGGTCGCGGAGAGCTCGCCATGACGGTGGGAGCGGCCGTTGCCGTTCCCGTTGCCGGCGGCCGGCTCGCCCACGCCGTCGTCCGGGTCGTGCGCGGGGCCCTCGTGCGTCGGCGGCGGGCCGTCGTCGTCGAAGCCGCTGCCCAGCTCGTCCACGACGCCGGCCATCTCGTCCCAGCGGTCGCGCAGCGTGCGGAGCTCGTCGGCGAGCTGCGGGCGCTCGCCGCAGAAGGCGTCGAAGTCGGCGTCGTGCCCCTCGTCCACGAGGCGCAGCCAGTCGCTGAACGCGTCCTCGGCGGCGCGCGAGGGCTCGGTGGAACGGTCGCTGTTCGGTTTCATGGTCGTGGCGCCCGATGCCGAGGGCGGTGGGGGGCGGCCGCCTCCCTTCCGAGTCGGGGTTCCGTGCTGCGTCGTGGGTCGTCCCGGCGGCCGATCGACCGGGCTGTGCGCCCGGTCCGCGAGCCCCGCAGTCTAGCAGGAGACGGCCGGGCCGGTCGCGCGACGGAGGCCCCCGCGGACGGTGACGGATGCGTGGATCCGGCCGCCGATCGGGCGGCCGGGACGCGGGCCGGAGGAGCCACGGGAATCGATCCCGCGGCGTCCCGCCGGGCCGATCGCGGGGGAGCGCGGGTCAGGGACTCCTCGGCACCCGACGGGGACGACCTTCGGCGCGCCAGAGCTCGGCTTCCGCCGCGATGTGCCCGAAGGCCGGCCACCAGGGGCCCTCGACGATGCGCCGGAGCAGCGCGGTCGCCGCGGCCGAGTCCCCGCGGGCGATGTCGAGCGCCGCGAGGCCGTAGCCGCGCGTCGTCGCCTCGATGGAGTCGAAGGACTCCGGCAGCACCTCGTGCGGCGCGAGCTCGCCGCGCGCCGTGAGCAGCAGCTCGTGGTACGCGTGGTTCTCGAGGATCTCCATGTCGCGGCGCACGCGGCCGAGCACGCCGGCCACCGTGAAGTCGTCGCCGAGCCGGCGCGCCGTGAGCACGAGCCACCAGCCGGCGGAGACGAACGCGTCGTCATTGCCCGCGAGGTCGAGCGCGGCGAGCCACTCGTCGCGCGCGTCCCCGAAGCGGCCGAGCAGGTAGTACGCGAGGCCGAGGTGGTAGTGGATGTTGCCCTTCATCGTGCTGCGCGGGATGCCGGCGGCGTTCGGCGCGCCGTCCGGCTCGACCTCGTCGGGCAGGCCCGCGGCGAGGTCGCGCGCGCGCTCGAGGTCCTCGACGGCGCGGTCGAGCTCGCGCACCGTGATCCAGCGGTGCCCGCGGTGCCGCAGCAGGCGGTGGCTGTCCGGGTGCAGCGCGAGCCCCTCGGTGAAGACGTCGATGGCCTCGGGGTAGTGCGCCTCGTACGCGATGCGCCGCCCGAGCCAGATGTACGCGTCCTCGTCGCCCGGCGCGGCCTCGAGCGCGGCGCGCGCCTCGGCGGTCTGCGCCGCGAGCTCCGCGCGCTTCTCCGGCTCCACGGGGAGCGGCGGGAGCACGTGTCCGTCGAGCGCGTGCACCGGGCGGTGCGGCGACGCGCACCCGGCGAGCGCCAACGCGAGCGCCGCGACGCACGCCGCGATCGTGGGTGCGCGAGGAGCGTGACCCGCGCGCGGTCGACCCCGCGCCTCTCCGTCCCGTGTCCCGAGGCGTCCGTGCCGACGACCTCTCCGTCTCATCGTCCGTCTCCCATGTGTCTCACTTCGTATTGATGTGAAACCATACGGCAATCACATCCCATATCCGATTTCAAGCGCGGGGTCGCCCTTTCTCTTCTCATCGCTAGAATGCCGACCGACGCGTGGGGCGGCGCGTCGGCACGAGTCGCAGCGCCGGGTTCCGGGCGCGCGGGCAAGTCAAAGGAAGAGAGAGCATGGCACGTCGCACGGCGCAGCGCGCCGCCATCCGTCAGGTGATGGAGGAGACCCCGCGGGCCCTCAGCCCGACGGAGATCCTCCAGGCCGCGCAGCTCTTCGTCCCGCGCCTCGGCCTCACGACCGTCTACCGCACGGTCAACGCCCTCGTGGAGGAGGGCTGGCTCGCGTGCGTCGACCTGCCGGGCGAGGCGTCCCGCTACGAGCTCGCCGGCAGGCCCCACCACCACCACTTCCGGTGCCGGTGCTGCGACGGGGTCTTCGGCATCGACGGGTGCGTGCCCGGCATCGAGGGCAGCGCCCCCGAGGGCTTCACCGTGCAGGGCCACGCCGTCGTGCTCTACGGCGAGTGCGCCCAGTGCGGACAGCAAGCGGCCCCCGCGCGCGAGCGAGCGGCCCACGCCTGAGCCGTCCTCCCCGCGTCGCTGCCGGCGCGCTCCGAGGATCCGCTACTCCTCCTCCCGGACCTTCGTCCGCTTGCTCACGGCGTTCACGAGCGAGACCTTCGCGCGCCGGAACAGCTCGCGCGCGGCGCCCTCCGTGGGCCGGCCCATCTGCTCGGCGACCCACTGCCAGCTGCCCTTCGCGTAGAGCCGCAGCAGGATGACCTCGCGGTGGTCCTCGCTGAGCTCCGTGATGCACTCCTCCATGATGCGCTTGAGCTCCTCCTGCTCGACCTCGTCGATGGGGAGCATGACGTCGGCCGGCGGGTCGAACACGAGCGTGCCGCTGGCCATCGCGTTGCGAACGTGCGCCAGCGCGCGCTCGCGCCGCTTGTCGCGCTTCTGCGCGTGGTGGTAGTCGACCGCCTCCTTGATCTTGTGCTCGGCGAGCTTCGCCAGCCAGTTGATGAGGCTCGACTCGTTGCGCATCTCGAAGCGCTCGAAGGTGTTCACCGCCGCGATGAACGCCTCCTGCACGATGTCCTCGGCCTCGAGGTAGCCGCGCACCCGCGGGCCGGTGCGCATGCGCACGATGTGCAGCACGCGCTCGTAGTAGCGCTCGAAGAGACGGTTGTACGCCTCCAGGTCGCCGCCCTGGGCGCGGTTCACCAGCTCGAACGACTGGGTGAGTTCCGGTTCGCGGTCATCCATGTCGACGTCGACCCTCGGCGGAGCACGGGCAAGGACGGTCCTGGACCCCGGAGGATCGGGGTTCCCGCGCGGGCCGTCAACCCGCGCCGCGCGCGCCTCAGTTGCGCCGGCTGATCATGTCGGCGAGCAGGCCGACGAGGCCCACCTGGAGCGCCGCCGCGAGGATCGTCGCGGTGACGTCGCCGAGGTCGCCCGCGAGGAGCTGCACCGTGCCCACCGTGACGCCGAGCACGAAGAGCAGGATCGTGAGCGGCAGGAAGATCTTGAGCGGCTCGAAGAACGCCGTGACCCGCAGGATGAGCACCAGGAAGTTGAAGGTGTCCTGGATCGGGCGGATCTTGCTGTTGCCCTGACGGTGGTGGTAGTCGATCGGCACGAACACGACGTGGTGTCCGCGCGCGAGCAGCGCCATGAGCGTGGTCGTCGTGAAGCTGAAGCCGTCGCTCACGAGGTTGAAGCGCTCGACGATCGGCGCCTTGCGCATGATGCGCAGCCCCGAGTTGAGGTCGGGGATGTGGTGGCCGGAGAGGTAGTTCGCGAGCGCGCGCAGGAACGCCTTCGCCGGTCGCCGCACGAGCGGGATGTGCACGTTGTCGCCCGTGCGCGAGCCGACGACCATGTCGGCGCGGTCGTCGACGAGCCGCCGGAAGAGCTCGGGGATGCGCTCGTTGGGGTACGTGCCGTCGGCGTCCGTGATCGCGACGATGTCCGCCTCCGCCGCGTGGATGCCCGACTTGAGCGCCGCGCCGTAGCCGCGGTTCCGCTCGTGCACGACGAGCCGCACCGCGGGCAGCTCGCGCTCGAGCTCCCGGACCTGGTCCGACGTCCCGTCCGTGCTCCCGTCGTCGACCACGACGATCTCGTACTCGAGGTCGGAGCCCGCCATCGTGGCGGAGAGCTGTTCGAGGGTCGGACGGATGCCCTCCGCCTCGTTGAACGCCGGGATCACGATGGATAGCTGCATGCCTCTCTCCATCGGCCGGATCCTAGCAGGGCCTGATACCGGTTCGGCGCGCCGACTCCGACCGCCGCGGGCGCTATGCTGGCCGGCCGCGGCGCGCGCGTCCGGACCGGTCGCCCGTCGAGCCGCGACCCGTCCCACGACGCCCGCCCCAACCGGGAAACCGATCCCGGGAACACGCGCGCCGCCCCGGCCGTCCAAGGCCCGCCCATGCCCCCCACGACCTCCGCCGACCGCCGCGAGCAGGGCGCCGCCCTCGTGCTCACCATGCTCGTCCTCATGGTGATCCTGGTCGTCGTCTTCCAGACCGACGTCCTCTCGCACGCGGAGCGCGACCAGGCGGCCTACTACGTCTCGAACGCGCAGATGTACTACCTCGCGGAGGCCTGCGCGATGCAGGCCGGGTCCGTGCTGCTCATGGACGTCGAGGAGAAGCAGTCCGGCGGCGAGGACGGCGGCGGCGGGCTCGGCGTGGGCGCCGACGGCGGCCTCGGCTTCGGCGGGGGCGACGACGGGGGCGGCGAGGGCGAGGACGGCGGGACGAGCGCCGCCCAGGTCACCATGGACACCGACAGCTACCTCGACGAGTGGATGAACCCGGCCGCGCTCGCGCCGCCGCTCGGCGAGGGCTTCACGCTCTACGTCGAGGTCCGCGACGAGGACAGCAAGATCAACATGCTCGGCCTCTGGACGGAGGACGAGGAGAAGCGCGAGGAGTGGCGCGAGGTCTTCGAGCGCCTGCTCGACAAGGCGTTCGAGGGCACGAGCTTCGACTTCTCCGCCATCGACGCGACGGACGTCATCGACGAGCTCGACGACTGGGTCAAGGGCCAGCGCGGCCGCTTCCGCGAGACGCCCCTCCCGCCGCTCAAGACGAGCCGCGCCGAGGACGAGGCCAAGAAGGACAGCAAGCTCGACACCGACATCATCGAGAACGAGGAGCGGCACTTCCCGCTCACGATCCCGGAGCTCGAGCTCATCCCCGGCGTCGAGCGCGAGCACGTCTGGGGCTTCGTCGAGGACGACGAGTACCACCCCGGGCTCATGGAGTACCTCACCGTCTGGAGCGAGCTCGAGCTCAAGGACCCGCCCGCCGAGGAGGACGGCGAGTTCGAGGACAGCCCCTTCGCCGGCAGCGTCTTCGACGACGAGATGAACGAGGACGACGTCGAGGAGCCGGAGGACGCCGAGATCTCGGCCAACCCCACCGCGAACGGACGCGTCAACGCGAACACCGCGTCGCTCGTCGTGCTGCGCGCGCTCGCGCCCGAGGAGATCCCCAACGCCTTCCTCGACCGCGTCATCGAGTTCCGCGAGCGCATCCACGAGCTGCGCGACGAGTGGGAGGACACGCTCGGCGACCTCGGCGCGCAGGGCGCGGGCTCCGTCTTCGGCGACCGGCCCGAGGGCCAGGACGAGGACGAGGAGAACGACCCCGCGCACTACGTCTTCCAGACCGAGGACGAGGTCTTCGACAAGGTCGAGGCCGAGTGGGAGCTCTCCGTCTTCTCCGACGACGAGCAGCGCTCCAAGTTCACCGAGCGCCTCGGCGTCCTGAGCAACGTCTTCACCATCAAGATCCTCATCCAGGAACCCGAGTCCGGGCGGCGCGCGACCTACCGCACGGTCGTCTGGCGCATGGAGTCGGATGGCGAGGACCCGCGGATCATCACCCTGCTGCCGCTCGAGCCCTACGAGGACACGCGGCGCCCGCAGGACTACCCCGAGGACCTCCAGGAGCGCACCGACCGCCGGTTCGAGCGCCCGGACGGCTCCCGCTACGACCTGGGGTAGAGCGGGGTAGAGGCTCCGGCTCCGGCTCCGGCTCCTGCTCCGGCTCCGGCTCCGGCTCCGGCTCCGGCTCCGGCTCCGGCTCCGGCTCCGGCTCCGGCTCCGGCTCCGGCTCTTCCACGTTCCGGCGTCGACGGCTTCCGCGCCCGGGGGATGCGGCGCAATTCAAGTGACGTCGGAGGCTGCTTGGCGGCCGCCCCCGCCCCGCCCTCGACGCCGGTCTCCGCGTCCGCCGCCGGACCCGCGGCGATCCCGCCCCCCGATCCGGGTTCCCGATTCCCGCGTCCGGATCAGGGTCCCGCATCCGGATCGGGATCCAGGTCAGGATCCCGCATCCGGGTCCGGGTCCGGGTCCGGCCGCCGGAGCGCCCCGGCGCCGGCTGCCGCCGCCGCCCGGATCCGTCTCCGTGTCCGCCCCCGCAGCCGCCCCCGGGAGCCCCCCGCCTCCATCCATGGACCCTCGCCCGTGCGTGTTGACCCCGTCGGAGCGGAGGGACTATGGTGTGGGGCTCGATTCTGGGCTGGAAAGCCCGATCCCGGGGTGCGTCCACCTTGCTCATCCTGTTGAAACCGGACGCCACGGAACCCGTGTGCGCCGAGGTGGTCCAGGCCCTCCGCGCGCTGGGCCTCTCCGTGGAAGAGGTCCCCCTGCCGGGCCGCCGTGCATGGCACGTGGTGGACGGTCCGTCCGTGCCCCGCGAGAGCCTGCTGCGCATCCCCGGCATCGACCGGGTCGTGCCGCTCGAGGACGTCGCCGCGCCGCTCGTGCACGGCACCCTCGCCGACGGCCCGCGCACGATCTCCGTCGGCAACGCGCGCTTCGGCGGCGGGCACGTCTCGGTCATCGCCGGGCCGTGCACGGTCGAGGGCCGCGAGGACATGCTCGACACCGCGAAGCTCGTCGCGGCGGCCGGCGCGGCCGTGCTGCGCGGCGGCGTCTTCAAGGTGCGCACCTCGCCGCACAGCTACCAGGGCGGCGGCGTCGACGCGCTCGGCCTGCTCGCCGAGGCCGCGCAGGAGACGGGGCTCCCGTTCTTCACCGAGCTCAACGACCCGCGGCAGGTGGCGCTCGTCGGCGACACGCTCGACGGCGTGCAGATCGGCGCGCGGCACATGCAGAACTTCCCGCTGCTGCAGGAGGTCGCGCAGCTCGGCAAGCCGGTGCTGCTCAAGCGGCACATGGCGGCCGAGGTCGACGAATGGCTGCTCGCGGCCGAGTACCTGCTCGACGCCGGCAACGACCGGGTCATCCTGTGCGAGCGCGGCCTCAAGAGCACGGGGCGGCACGTGCGGTACATGCTCGACCTGGGCGTCATCCCGTACCTCAAGCGGCGCATCGGGCTGCCGATCGTCGTCGACCCGAGCCACGCGGCCGGCCACCACGAGCTCGTGCCGGACCTCGCGCGCGCGGCGGTCGCCGCCGGCGCGGACGGCCTCATCGTCGAGGTGCACCCGCGCCCGCAGACGACGCGCTGCGACGCGCTCCAGGCGCTGCCGCCGGACGCGTTTGCGACGCTCATGGCGGACGTGCGCCAGCTCGCGGCCATGGGCGGCCGCACCGTCTCGTGCAGCGTGCGCGCCGTGCGGGCCGCGACCTCGTCGCCGTCCGCGGGATCGTCCGACCTCAACCGGTCCGTGGGAGCCTGAGCACCGTGACCCGTCGCCCGTTCATCGCCGGCAACTGGAAGATGCACCTCGACCGGCGGTCCATCGCGGACTTCTGCGCGTCCATCAAGGACGCGGACCTGCCGGGCGACGTCACCGTCGGCGTCTTCCCGCCCTTCGTCTACCTGGCCGAGACGGTCGACGCGCTCGCCGGCACCGGCGTGGTCGTCGGCGCGCAGACGTGCCGCCCGGAGGAGAAGGGCGCGTTCACCGGCGAGGTCGCCGCGGTGCAGGTCAAGGACGTCGGCGCGACGCACGTCATCGTCGGGCACAGCGAGCGCCGCCACGTCATGGGCGAGACGGACGCGGACGTCCGCGCGCGCCTCGACGCCGCGCTGGGCTGCGGCCTCGACGTCGTGCTGTGCCTGGGCGAGACGCTCGACGAGCGCAAGGCCGAGCGCACGTCGGACGTCGTGCTCGGGCAGCTCGCCGCGGGCACGAAGGGCCTCGACGGCGAGACGCTCGCGTCGCGCGTGACGCTCGCCTACGAGCCCGTGTGGGCCATCGGCACCGGGCTCACCGCGACGCCCGAGCAGGCGCAGGAGGTGCACGCGCTCGTGCGCGGCCGCCTCGCGGAGGACTTCGGCGACGGCGTCGCGCAGCGCGTCGTCGTCCAGTACGGCGGGAGCGTCAAGCCGGCCAACGTGGCGGACCTCATGTCCTGTCCGGACGTGGACGGCGCCCTCGTGGGCGGCGCGTCCCTCGCGTGGGACAGCTTCTCCGCCCTCATCGCATTCGAAAGACAGGAGGCACCCCAGTGATCGAGAGCATCCTCTGGATCGTGTTCACGCTCATCGCGCTCATCGTGTCCGGCATCATCCTGCTCCAGGAGGGCAAGGGCGGCGGACTCGGCGAGGCGTTCGGCGGGGCGGGTCAGCAGACGTTCGGCGTGAAGGCGCAGGGCATCGCGAAGTTCACCGGCTACATGGCCGCCGCGCTCGTCGTGCTCGCGCTCGTCATCTCGAAGATGCGGGCCGCGGACTCGGTGTTCATCGGCGCGCCCGAGCCGACCGCGCCGATCGGTGACCAGACGGCCGCCCCGACGTCCGCGCCCCCGGCGCCCGTCGCGCCCGCCGACGAGGACGGCCCCAAGTGAGCGTGACCGACGCCAAGGTCGCCTCCGACGTCGAGGCGCGGCTCAAGAAGGCCGAGGCCCTGCTCGAGGGCCACTTCCAGCTCACCTCGGGCCTGCACAGCGACCGCTACGTGCAGTGCGCGAAGCTGCTCTCCCACCCGAAGGAGGCCGAGGCGGTCTGCGCGCAGCTCGCGAAGCGCTTCGCCGACACGCACGTCGACCTCGTTCTGGGCCCCGCGCTGGGCGGCGTCATCGTCGCGCACGAGGTGGCGCGCGCCCTCGGCACGCCGGCGATCTTCGCCGAGCGCAAGGAGGGCGAGATGATGATCCGCCGCGGCTTCGGCGTGCCGAAGGGCGCCAAGGTGCTCGTCGTCGAGGACGTCGTGACGACCGGCGGCTCCGTGAAGGAGGTGCTGCAGCTCGTGAAGGACGCGGGCGGCGAGATCGTCGGTGTCGGGAGCATCGTGCAGCGCGCGCCGCAGTCGCCGTTCGACGTGCGCTACGAGTCGCTGCTCCAGCTCGAGGTCACGGCGTGGGAGCCGGCCGAGTGCCCGCTCTGCGCCCAGGGCACGCCGGCCGTCAAGCCGGGGAGCCGGCCGGGAAGCTGAGCTTGGCGCTGCGCAGCATGACGGGATACGGCCGGGCCGAGAAGGCGGCGCGCTCCGTGGGCGTCGAGGCCGAGGTCCGTTCCGTGAACGGACGCCACCTGTCCGTGCGCTGCCGCATGCCGTCCGAGTGGATGCGCCTCGAGCCGCGCGTCGAGAGCCTCGTGCGCCGCAGCGTCGGCCGCGGCGCGGTGGACGTCGTCGTGCGTCTCCGCTTCGCGAGCGAGACGCGCAAGCCGCAGATCGACGAGGTCGTGCTCGAGGTCTACCAGCGCGCGCTCGACCGCATGGGCGGCGGCGACGCGTCGAACCTGCTGCGCCTGCCCGGCGTCATCACCGTCGGCGACCCGTCCGTCTCCGCGCGCACCGTGGAGCGCGTGGTGCGCGGCGCGCTCGAGGACGCGCTCGCCGACCTCGTCGCCTCGCGCGAGGCCGAGGGCGTGCGTCTGTCCGCCGCCATCCGTCGCGAGCTCGACGCGCTGCGCCGCCACCTCGGCGTCGTCACGCGCCGGCTGCCCAAGGCGCTCGCGCAGCAGCAGGCCGCGCTCCGCCGTCGGCTCGAGGCGCTGCTCGACGGCGCGCCCGTCGACACGCACGACCCGACGCTCATGCGCGAGCTCGCCGCGCTCGCCGACCGCATCGACGTCACGGAGGAGGTCGACCGCCTCGCCAGCCACGTCGAGGCGTTCGGGCGCTCGCTCGAGCAGAAGGGCCCCGTCGGCCGGGAGCTGGACTTCCTGCTCCAGGAGATGGGGCGCGAGGTGAACACCCTGGGCGCCAAGGCCGTCGACGCGGACATCAGCGAGCGCGTCGTCCGGCTCAAGGGCTGCGTGGAGCGCCTGCGCGAGCAGGTGGCCAACATCGAATGAGCGCCGACCGGGGGACGCTGCTCATCATCTCGGGGCCCAGCGGGTCCGGGAAGACGAGCGTCATCGAGAAGCTGCGCGCGCACCCGCGCGTGCGCGTCTCGGTGAGCGTCGCGACGCGGCCGCCGCGCGAGGGCGAGGTGGACGGCCGCGACTACACCTTCGTGTCGCGCGACGACTTCCTCGCGATGAAGGAGGAGGGCCGCTTCGTGGAGACGAACGACGTCTTCACCAACGGCAACCTCTACGGCTCGCTCAAGAGCGAGCTCAACGAGGCGCTCGCCGAGCCCGGCCTCGTGTACATCATGGAGGTGGACGTCGTCGGCGCGCGCAACATCCGCGACGCCGGCTACGAGGGGCTGCACGTGTTCATCGCGCCGCCCAGCCGGGAGGTGCTCGAGACGCGGCTGCGCCGGCGCGGCACGGACGACGAGGCGGCCATCGCCAAGCGGCTCGGTCGCGCGGCGGAGGAGCGACGGCTCGCCGAGGAGGACGGCGCCGTCATCGTGGTGAACGACGAGCTCGACCGCGCGGTCGAGCAGATCATGGACGAGACGGGCCTGAGCCCGTTGCCGTCCTAGACGAGACCGACAACAAGACGACCAGGCGGGGCCGGCCGCGACGCGCGGGCCCCCGAGAACAGGACGAGAGGACGAGACGACATGGACCGGACCAAGGTCATGGAGCTGGCGGACAAGGCGGGCGGCCTGTTCCGCCTCACGGTGCTGCTGCAGAAGCGCGTCCGCGAGCTGGTGGGCGGCTCCCCGCAGCTCGTGGAGCTGGACGACGACGATCCGATCAACATCGCGATGGCCGAGGTCGAGGCCGGCGCGATCGAGCTCGTGGACCTCTCCGACCAGGAGCTCGCGGCCCTCGAGGCCGAGAGCCAGATGGCGTCCGAGGAGGCCGAGATCCTGGAGGCCCTGCGCTCGCGCGTGAGCTCCGGCTCGTCCGAGTCGGGCGGCGACTCCGACTCGTCGAACGACGAGGACGACGACGACTGATCGGCCGGGGACGGGCGCGTCCGTCGCGGACGGCGCGCCCGGGCCCTGACCCGCTCCGGGACCCGAGGGCCGGCGGTCCGGCGACCCGTCAGCTCGCGGCGGGCAGCGGCGTGGAGGCGCTCACCTCCTGGGCGTAGTCCGCCAGGATGTTGCGCTCCTTGAGCCGCACCGCGCAGAAGCGCGTGCCGAGCTGCGACTTGCCCCCGTCCTCCGGGCGCACGCTCACGACCTCGACGAGCGGCAGCGCGGCGAGCGACCCGTCGGGCCGCTCGAGCACGAGGTAGAAGTGGTCGCCCTTGCGGCCCTCGGACTCCATGACGAGCTTCGCGCCGTCGCAGGAGAAGTCCTCGATGACGACGGACTGGCGGCGCGGCCACGCCTCGAGCTTCTCGAGCGCGGCGCGGTCGAGCGACTCGCCGTCCTGGAGCCGGCCGCGCAGCGTGTAGGCGCCGGCGGTCGTCGGCAGGGTCCAGGCGGCCACCGAGCACCCGTGGCGCGTGGCGCAGCGGCGGTCGAGCCCGTTCGTCTGGTAGTCGAGCCCGACGACCCACTCGCGGTTGCCGGGCATCGGGCGGAGCTGCAGGTTCACGACGAGCGCCTCGGTGCGCTTCTCGGTCCGCTCCATGCGGATGTCGTGACGCGCGGGCCAGGGGCACGCCTCGGGGCTCACGAGGTGGACGGCCTCCTCGGTGAGCTCGACGACGAAGCCGACGATGCCGCTGCCCTCCTCCTCCGTCGAGTCGCGGAGGAGCACCTTCTCGAAGAGCATCGGCGCCTCGGGGAAGAGCGGGTCGCGGACGCGCAGCTCGTCCATGAGGCGGGCGGCCGACGCGGCGAAGCGCTCGGCGGCGTCGACGTGGCGCACGACGGACAGGTCGCGCGCCAGCCGCGCGCGGACGGAGTCCGTGGAGCGCAGGAGCTCGCGCACGACCTCCGGGCCCTCGCGCCACAGGTGCCGCGCGAGGAACTCGGCGGAGCCGTCGGACAGCCCGCGGCCGCGGGCCTCGAGGGCCACCGCGGAGCGCAGGCCGACCCGCTTGAGCCAGGCCACACCGATCCCTGCGACAGCCACCCCGCCCGAGAGGACCGCGAGGTCCTTCACGAACTGCAGGCTGGCCGCCACCCCGGGAAAGAGATTGATGAGCGTATCGAGGACCGCCACGATGTCCCTTCTCGACTCGCGCGGCTCGTGCCTTGAGCCAGGTCGGGGTGGCCAGCAGGGAGCCATGGCGGTATGGCCAGCACGCGCAGCACCAAGGCGGCCTCCTCCAAGGGGCGGTCCGGGGCCGGGAAGGCCGCGGGCGGCACCGGAAAGGGCCGGAACACCAGGACGAGCAGCGGCACGCGCGGCGGAGGGTCCGTAGCCCTCGACGAGGAGTGGGCCCCGCGCTGGCGGGAGATCCTCTCGCTCGTGCTCCTCGGGGCGACGACCTTCCTCACGCTGTCCGCGGTGAGCTCGGGCAAGGGCGACAACCTCTGCGGCCCGGCGGGCGAGGCGCTCGCCGGCTTCCTGCTCGGGTCCTTCGGCTACGCGTCCTGGCTCGTCGTCGGCTGCTTCGCCGTGTGGGGCTGCGTGCTCTTCACCGCGAGCGAGGTGCCGCCCTTCAGCATCCGCGGCGCCGGCCTGCTGCTCTGCATGGTGAGCCTCGCCGCGCTCCTCGCGCACCTCTTCGGCGACGCGAGCGGGCGCCACCCGGCCGGCGGCATCATCGGCGAGTACATCACCGCGCAGCTCATCGAGGCCGGCGGGCTGGGTGTCGTCGGCACGCGCATCGTGCTCGTCGTGCTCACGCTCATCACCTTCGTGCTCGCGACGGACATCGCGTACTACGCGGCGCTCGTCGCCGGCGCGGCGTGGATGAAGGAGAAGGGCGCCGTCGTGCAGGCCGCCGCGACCGAGGCGGCCGAGCGGCGTCGCAAGGCCGCCGAGGAGGCGGAGGCGAAGCCGAAGCGCGGCAAGGGGAAGGACAAGGGCAAGGCGGCCGGCGGGAAGGCCGCGCGCCCGGAGGTCGTCGAGCCCGAGGAGGACGAGGAGGAGTGGGACGACGACGGCCTCGAGGAGGACGTCGAGGAGCTCGCCGACGAGGAGCCCGAGGACGAAGAGGAGGAGTACGAGGAAGAGGACGAGGACGTGGAGGAGGAGGTCCTCGAGGACGAGGAGGAGGACGAGGAGGACGAGGAGGAGCCGGCCGCCGGCGACGCCGGCTTCGACAAGACCCTCGCCGCCATGGCCGGGCCGCCCAAGGTCCACGAGGTCGGCGCCGGCAAGGCGTCGCCCGCGCTCAACCCCGACGGCGAGGTCGTCGACCTCGCGAAGGCCGAGCCCGGCGAGTACCAGTTCCCGTCCAAGGACCTGCTCGAGCCGCAGGAGGTCGTCGACCAGCGCGAGCTCGACGCGCTGCTCGCCGAGAAGACGTCCATCCTCGAGACGACGCTCCAGTCCTTCCGCATCGAGGCGCGCGTCGTCGAGATCCAGAAGGGCCCCGTCATCTCGATGTTCGAGATGGAGCTCGCGCCCGGCATCAAGGTCGAGAAGCTGCGCAGCCTCGAGGACGACCTCGCCATCGCGCTGCGCGCCCGCTCCGTGCGCATCGTCGCGCCCATCCCCGGCAAGAACACGATCGGCATCGAGGTGCCGAACCCCATCCGCGAGACCGTGCGGCTCCGCCCGCTGCTCGAGGCCAAGGAGTTCACGGACCACAAGTTCGCGCTGCCGATCTTCCTCGGGCGCGACGCGGCCGGCAACGCGATGGTCGTCGACCTCGCGAAGATGCCGCACCTGCTCGTCGCCGGCGCGACGGGCTCCGGCAAGTCCGTCTGCCTCAACACGATCATCGCGTCCTTCCTGTTCACGCGGACGCCCGAGCAGGTCAAGCTCGTGCTCATCGACCCGAAGATGGTCGAGATGAGCCAGTTCGCCAACGCGCCGCACCTCGCGTGCCCGGTGGTGAACGACATGAAGCGCGCGCCCGGCATCCTCGAGTGGGCCGTGAACAAGATGGAGGAGCGCTACCGCCTCCTCCACCGCGCCGGCGTGCGCAACATCTACAGCTACAACAAGCTCGGCGACACGAAGCTGCGCAAGGTCTTCGGCGAGGCCGTCGACGAGCCGGACTTCCCGCGCTTCCTGCCGTTCATCGTGATCGTCGTCGACGAGCTCGCCGACCTCATGATGACCGCGGCCAAGGACGTCGAGACGTCCATCACGCGCATCGCCGCCAAGAGCCGCGCGGTGGGCATCCACATCATCCTCGCGACGCAGCGCCCGTCGACGAACGTCATCACCGGCCTCATCAAGGCCAACCTGCCGACGCGCATCGCGTTCATGGTGTCGAGCAAGATCGACTCGCGCGTCATCCTCGACGCGAACGGCGCCGAGCAGCTCCTCGGCCAGGGCGACATGCTCTTCATGCCGCCGCACACGAGCAACATCGTGCGCGGCCAGTGCACCTTCATGAGCGAGGAGGAGGTGCAGGCCATGATGGAGGAGGTGCGCGTCGAGTCCGGCCCGTCGTACGAGCGCGAGCTCGTGCAGTCGCGCAGCGAGGCCGACCGCGACCCCTCCGAGGTGGACGACCTCTACGACGCCGCGACCCGCTTCATGATCGACACGCAGCGCGGCTCCGCGTCGCTCCTCCAGCGCAAGTTCGCCATCGGCTACACCCGCGCGAGCCGCCTCATCGACCTCATGGCCGAGGAGGGCGTCCTCGGCGAGTACAAGGGCAGCCAGGCCCGCGAGGTCCAGATGACCCTCGAGGAGTGGGTCGCACTCAATCCGGAGGCGCGCGAGTCGCCCGCGGAGGGCGAGGCGGTCTAACGGAGCGGACGGTCGGGCGCCATGGTGCGCGCGAGTGGCTCGCCGTTCGGCGAGAGCGCGGGCGCAGAACGACGGTTCTGGCCGGACAGCCTTGCCAGCGCGACGCGCACGCCTACGATCGGATGTCTCGACCCGAGGGGGGAGCCATGCGTGCCGGCTGGATTACGTGTCTCATGCTGTCTTGCATGGGGTGCGTGACTCCGATCGCCATCGTCGGTGATGAGCTGTTCGTCGGCATCTGGTGCGTCCGTGCCGACGAGCCCGACACGGCGATTACGGATCAGGAAGTGGCAGGCGTCGGCGTGGCGTTGTCGCCCTGGGCGATCGCCGCGGGATTCCTCATCCGGCACGCGGTCCGGGTCGACCTGAGCCGATCACCGCAGGGCGAGTTCGAGACGAGTCTCGTGCACTTGCTCCTCGGCCCCAAGGCGGTCGGGGCTGCTGCGTCACCGGCTCGATTCCATCGATTCCTCGAGAGGAGATTCCGACCATGATTGGTCGCGTCGTTCAGTTGGTGCTGCTCGCGTTCCTCGTGGCGCCCGTCGGGTGCATGTCGGCACAGCACCTCGTGTTCTTCACCAACACGACCATTGGCGTGGACATCGGGAGCAAGCCGGCCACGGGTGATCCGGTGCGTTTCGTCCTTGGCTACAAGCGCCAGGAGGGCGTCGTTGACCCGATGATGACCGGGTACGAGAAGTTCGACATCACCATGCCCGCCGACGCGACGAAGCCAGATGGCGTGATCGTCGGGACCGACGGCGTCCTCGTTCCGGGCGCGGTGGCCGCCACAGCGCACTCGGTCATTGCCAAGTTGAACTTTGGTGCCGGCGGCGGCGGAGGGGATGCATCGGTCGCGCAGTGGTTCGCCACGGGAGAGGCGGCGCGCGTGCTCGCGAGTCAGCCGGGTATCGCCGCGGCGGTGTCGGGCCGCGAGCGCGTCGAGGTCGTGGGCAAGGGCGTGACTCTCGCCTCGGGCGTCGGCGCGAACCTGTCGACCATTCACACGCTCTACACGTCCGTGAAGGCGCTGTTGGCCGCGCCCGGTGACATGGACGCCGCGAGCCAGTCGCGGGGCCATGCCATCCTCGCGCGGCTCGATGCACTCGACTCCGGAGCGTTTCGTGATGACGACTTCCCCCGCTGGAGAATGCCTGTGAAGGGAACTGTCGACCTGGCGTCCCGGTATCCCCTGCCGACGGGTGCGCTGGACTTCGAGAACGTCGTTCACTACCTGAATGACCTGGACGAAGCCCTCAACAGGGCCGGAGTGGTCCTCGGTACGTCCGACATGAAGGACGACGCCAAGGTCCAGAGCAGCCAGGCCAATCAAGCTCTCGCGGACGCTGACCGGAAGAAGATCGTGGACGAGCAAGGAAAGCTCCGGGCACGACACACGAATCTGCTCGAGCGCGTGGAGAGTGACCCGGCCGTCCCGGAGCTCGTCGACTTCTGGACCGAGCACGTGCTCGGCGCGGCCGGAGGAAACTGACATGGCCGAGCAGAGCGAATTCGTACCGGATCAGCCGGAAGGTGTAGATCCCAACGAGCGACTCGCCTACCTCCTGAGCCACACTGAGTGGAGCGGCCGGGACGTACGGCGCGCGGGGCGCGAAGATGCAACTCGGCCCCACGGCTGGCAGTTGACGTGGGAAGACGGTGGGCAGCAACACGAGCCGGATGACGGCAGCTGACCGGCTCGCCGGACCCGCTCGCGAAAGAGGAAGCCGCCTCGTGGAGCGGATGGTCGGGCGCGATCTGTGGCGCTTGGCGGTGCCGGAAGAGGGAATCGGCGAGTGTTGGGGCTGCCTCTCACTGAGCTCAGTGCTCGATCGGGTCACGCGGTCCGAGAACGGCGGTCACGTTCAGGCGCCCGGCGGGATCATGGGGGCATGGAACGTGATGCGGGTCGACTGTCGCCGGAGGGGCTGCTCGCCGAGCTCGGGTGGTTGCGCGCGCTCGCGCACCGGCTCGTGGCCGACCCGGACGTCGCCGACGACGTGCTGCAGCGCGTCTGCCTGCACGCGCTCGAGCGGCCGCCGCGCACCGCGGGCGGCGTCGCCGGCGTGCGGCGCTGGCTGTCGACGCTGACGCGACGCTTCGCCGCGCACGACGCGCGGGCACGCGGCCGGCGGGAGCGCCGCGAGCGGCGCGTCGCGCGACGGGAGGCGCTCCCCGACTCCACGGCCGACGTCGCCGCGCGTCGCGAGGTCCTCCACGAGGTCGTCGACGCCTTCGCCGAGCTCGCGCCCGCCGACCACGAGCTCCTGTCGTGGCGCTACTTCGACGGGCTCGACGTCGCGACGAACAGCAGATTGCGTTCAGCGTCATAGGACATGGGCGCCCAGGCATTGGCGTGCCCTTCAACCGGCGGGGTCTCCCCTTTCCAGTCGGCGGCATTCGGCGCGTCAGCGTCGCGCGGGATCGGATCAAACATCCAGCGCAGTTCGCCTGTGCGCAAATCATAGGCGCGCACCGTTCCCTTCGGCGCCTCGACGCGGGCATTGTCGCCGATGGCCGAGCCGACGACGACGACATCGCCCGCGACCGTCGGCGCCGACGTGATCTGGAATTCGCCGGGCCAGATGAGGCTCATGCCCGGATCGATCTGGACGGTCCCCTTGTCGCCGACGCCGGCGCAAGGCTCGCCCGTCTTCGCGTCGACGGCGTTGCGGCGGTAATCATTGGCAGCGCCGAAAATCCGCGC
>JAUIEF010000071.1 GCA_030428785.1 bacterium | reverse complement strand
ACGCTCGTAGAGCGCCTCCCAGAGGTCCAGCGCCGGGCGGTCGGCGAGCCGGCCGTGGTCGGCGCCTGCGGGCGCGCGGTCGGGCTCGGCGCCCGGCACGCTCACCCGATGGCCGCCCGCGACCTCGGCGGCGGCGCGGATCTCGGCGGCGCTCGGCCCGCTGCTGCGCTGTCCGCTCGGGCTCGTGTCGCTCAAGGCGCTCCCCGCCAGGGTTCCGTTCGGTCGGCGGACGGCTCGACGGGCGCGGGGCTCAGACGGCGGTCTCGACCTTCCGGATGGTGACCTCGACGCGACCCTCGGGCAACTCCAGCGTCGCGACGCCGCCCTCCTTCGCGCCGAGCATGCCGGCCGCGATGGGCGCGCGGTAGCTCACGATGCCCGGCCCCTGGTCCCAGGGCCCGAGGATGGTGACCTCCTTCTGCTCGCCGTCCTGCTCGTAGGCGACCTTCTTGCCCGGCGAGACGGTCTCGTCGTCGAGCTCCTGGTCCTCGATCGCGCGCGCGAGCTTGAGCTCCGCCTCCATCGCCGCGGCCTTCTCCGTGAGCTGACGCTGCTGCTCGATGGCCGCCGTCCACTCGAAGTTCTCGGAGAGGTCGCCGTAGGACGCTGCCTTGCCGATGGCCTCGCTGTTCTCGGGGATCTTCTCCTCGAGCAGCACGCGGTACTCCTCCTGGCGCCGCGCGATGCCGTCGCGGCTGCAGAAGATGTTGTTGTTGTCCCAGAAGGGCGTCTCGTCGCGCGGCACGAGGTCGGGGTAGCGCTCGTGGCAGGCGGCGGTGACGGCCACCGAGATCGCGTCGGGCATGGCCTTGCAGCGCGCGAGCACGCCCATGGCGCGCTCCATGTCCGCGCGCGTCGCGGACTTCGTGAACGCCTTGACGATCTTGGCGCGCTTGCCGGTGAAGAGGTCCGTCACGCCCTCCATCGCGTCCTTGGCGTCCTTCTTGCCGCGGATCGCGGGGAAGGCCTGCGTCTCGGCGAGGTGCAGCACGCCCATGAAGACCTCGGACACGGACGGCGCGCCCTCCACGTCGTCGAAGAGGCCGTTCGCGTAGCGCTTCGCGAGGCGCAGCACGGTCGCGGGCTGCTTGCTCGGGCTGAGCAGGAAGATGTGCAGCCGGTTCGCGAGCGCCTCCGCGCGGCCCTCGGCCGCGAGCCGCTCGGCGACGAGGTCGAGCACGTGCGGCGGGAGCACGGCGAGGTTGCTGATGATGTCGTCCGACCAGAGCTGCGGCTCCGCGGCGATGAACGCCTCGAGCGCCTCGCGGCGCAGCGGCGCGGGCGTGATGCGCGCGACGAGGCCGCCGAAGCCGAGCGGGTCGCCCTTCACCAGGCCGTGCAGGCAGGCGCCCGCCTGCTGAGTGGTCCAGCGGCCGTGCTTCGCGAGCGCGAGCGCGGCCTCGGCGCGCGCCGTGCCCTCCTCGCCCTCCTTCGTGACGTGCTCCTCGAGCGCGTCGAGCATGGCGACCTTCAGCGCCTCCTCCGGCTCGAGCGAGAGCGGCCCGCGCACGACGTCGAGCAGGCCGGCGAGGTCCTTGGCGCGGCCCATCGCCTCCTGCGCCTCCTCCTCCGGCGAGAGCGCGCGTTTGCGCAGCACGAAGACCGGGCGGCTCGGGTTGTCGACGGCCAGGTACGGGTCCTGCGCCGCGGCGACCTTGGCCTTGCGCCACCAGCTCGCCCAGCCGCTCTGCTCGATGACCGTGCCGCAGAGCCACTGCTTGATCTCCTTGCTCGCGGCGCGGCCGTTGTGGAGCTTCGCGACGGCGCGCAGCAGCACGGACGGGTCCTCCTTCGCGTCGCGCTGCAGACCCTCCTCGTCGACGAGCAGGCGCGCGCGGAGGTCGTCCGCGGGCAGCGCCGTGAGCACGTCGAGGCCGGTCGTGAACGGCATGCTCCGCTCGAAGCCCTCCGAGCGGAAGCGCACGTGGAAGCTCTGCTCGCCGAGGTCCGCCTGCGTGACGACGCCCTCGCCCCAGCCCGTGCGGTGGTAGACGGGCGAGCCGGGCAGCAGCGCGCGCAGCTTGTCGAAGCGCTCGATGCCCTCGGTGAGGTCCAGGTCCTCGATCTGCGCGAGCTCGAGGAAGAGCTCGAACCACTCCTCGCCGGAGTAGAGCTCCTTGATGGCGTCGAGCGCGATCTGCCGCAGGTCGAGCTTGCGGCTGCCGGCGTGGAGCGCGTGGAGCTCCTTGACGACCTCGAGCACGTCCGCGTGCGCGCCGCGCGACTGGTACGCCTCGAGCAGCAGGACGAGCAGGTTCGGGCCGGCGCCCCGCTTGTGCGCCTCGGGCAGCGCGTCCAGCGCGTCGAGGTACCAGCGCGCCTCGCGCGGGTCGTCGAGGTACTCGAGCCAGACGTTCTCCAGGGCGTCGACGCCCTCCTTCTCGGCGGCCGTCGCCAGTGGGTTGTTCGGGGTCATGGGGTCCGTGGGCGGGAAGGTGTCGTCGGGGACGGGGTGGGCGCGGTGCGTCTAGTGCTCGAGGATCTCGCGGCTGATGACGATGCGCTGGATCTCGCTCGCGCCCTCGCCGATCGTGCAGAGCTTGGCGTCGCGGTACATGCGCTCGACGTGGTACTCGGTGGTGAAGCCGTAGCCGCCGTGCACCTGGATCGCGTCGTAGGTGACCTTCATGGCGGCCTCGCTCGCGAAGAGCTTCGCCATGGCGGCCTCCTTGCTGTACGGGAGGCCGGCGTCCTTGCGGAGCGCGGCGGTGCGGATGAGCCCGCGGGCCGCCTCGATCTGCGTCGCCATGTCGGCGAGCATGAACGCCACCGCCTGCTTCTTGGCGATGGGCCGGCCGAAGGCGACGCGCTCCTGCGCGTACTTGAGCGACATCTCGTACGCGCCCTCGGCGAGCCCCAGCGCGAGCGCGCCGATGCCGACGCGGCCGCCGTCGAGCGTCTTCATGAAGTTCACGAAGCCGTGGCCGACCTCGCCGAGCACCTGCGACGCGGGGACGCGCACGTCCTCGAACGTGAGCTCGCCCCAGTCGGAGCCGCGCATGCCGAGCTTCTCGTCACCCTTGTGGATGCCGAAGCCGTCCATGCCGCGCTCGAGGATGAAGGACGTGATGCCGCCCTTGGGGCCGGCCTCGCGGTCCGTGACGGCCGTCGCGATGAAGGTGTCCGCGTAGTTCGCGTTCGTGATGAAGCACTTGGTGCCGTTGAGCACCCAGTGGTCGCCGTCCTGGACGGCGTTCGTGCGCGTGGCGCCGGCGTCGGAGCCCGCGCCGGACTCGGTGAGGCCGAAGGCGCCGAGCTTGCGGCCGGACGCGAGGTCGGGCACGTACTTCGCGCGCTGCTCGTCCGTGCCGAACGCGTAGATCGGCCACAGGCACAGCGAGTTGTGCGCGGCGACGCCCAGCGCGGTGGAGCCGCACGCCTTCGCGAGCTCCTCCACGACGATCATCGCGGCGATGGAGTCCAGGCCGACGCCCTCGTACTCCTCGGGGATGGGCATGCCCAGCAGACCGAGCTCGGCGATCTTCTCGAAGGTGTCGCGCGGGAAGCGCGCCTCCCGGTCGATCTCGACCGCCTGGGGCAGCAGCTCCTCGCGCGCGAAGTCGCGCACGGTGTCGCGGAGCATCTCCTGCTCTTCGGTGAACGCGAGCGGTTCGGCGATGGTCATCACATGTTGTCCACGGAGAATCCGTCGTCCAGCTTGCGGCGCGAGGCGGCGGAGGGCCGCGCCGGCCGCTCGGGAGGCGACGGCACCGTGCCCTCGGCCTCCAGGAAGTGGCGCGACTTCGACTGGCCGATCCAGTCGATGAGCGCCTGCCTCGAGAACTTCCACTCGCGCCCCACCTTGCGGCCGGGCACGTCGCCCTGACGCAGCACCTTGCTGAACGTCTTCACGCTCACGCCGAGCAGCGCGGCCGCGCCGTCGATGTTGAGGATCTCGCGGTCGGGCATGGGCTGCGGCGTCGTCTTGCGTGTGTTCGCCATGGTCAGGCGCTCCCCGCCGCGGTGCGGCGCTGCCCGACCTCGGCGCGGATGTAGTCCACGAGGTCGGCGAGGCGGGAGCCGGGGCCGAAGAGCTTGCCGACGCCGAGCTTCTCGAGTCCGGCCATGTCGTCGGGCGAGATGATGCCGCCGCCCGTGAGGAGCACGTTCTCGGCGCCCGCGGCGTCGAGCAGCTCCTTGACCTTCGGGAAGAGCGTCATGTGCGCGCCGGACAGGATGGAGAGGCCGACGACGTCGACGTCCTCCTGCACGGCCATCTGCACGATGGCGTCCGGCGTCTGGTGGAGGCCGCCGTAGATGACCTCCATGCCCGCGTCGCGCAGCGCCGCGGCGACGACCTTGGCGCCGCGGTCGTGTCCGTCGAGCCCGGGCTTGGCGACGAGGACGCGAATGGGTTCGTCCATGGGGTTCCTTCCTCGGTGATCGTTCCTGACGTGGGCTGCCTCGTGCCGTGGATCAGAAGGTGGGGGTCTCTCGGTACGTGCCGAAGACGTCGCGCAGGACGTCCGTCATCTCGCCGAGCGTCGCGTAGGCCTCGGACGCCTGCATGAACGCGGGCATGAGGTTCACGCCGCCCTCGGCGTCCTTCCGGATGCGCGCCAGGGCCTCCTCGACCTTGGGCGCGCTGCGCTCGGCGCGGAGCTTCTTGACGCGCTCGACCTGCTCGTTCTCCTTGTCCATGGAGATCTCGAGCAGCTCGATCGTGTCGTCCTCGCCCTCCTCGACGAACTTGTTCACGCCGACGATGACCTGCCGGCCGGCCTCGACCTCGCGCTGGAACTGGTACGCGCTGCGGGCGATCTCCCGCTGGAACCAGCCCTTCTCGATGGCCGCGACCACGCCGCCCATCTCGTCGATCTGGGCGAAGATCTCCTCGGCGCCGCGCTCCATCTTGTTCGTGAGGTCCTCGACGAACCAGCTCCCGGCGAGCGGGTCGATCGTGTTCGCGACGCCCGACTCGTACGCGATGAGCTGCTGCGTGCGGAGCGCGAGCTTCACCGCGTTCTCGGTCGGCAGCGCGTAGGTCTCGTCCATGCTGTTCGTGTGCAGGCTCTGGGTGCCGCCGAGCACGCCGGCGAGCGCCTCCCAGGCGGTGCGCACGAGGTTGTTGTACGGCTGCTGCGCGGTGAGGCTGCAGCCGGCCGTCTGCGTGTGGAAGCGGAGCGTCATGCTGCGCTCCTTCTTCGCGCCGTACTTGTCGCGCATGCGCTTGGCGTAGATGCGGCGCGCCGCGCGGAACTTCGCGATCTCCTCGAAGAAGTCCACGTGGCTGTTGAAGAAGTGCGAGAGGCGCGGCGCGAAGGCGTCGACGTCCATGCCGCGCTCGAGGCAGGCCTCGACGTACGCGAAGCCGTCGGCCAGCGTGAACGCGAGCTCCTGCACCGCCGTGCTGCCCGCCTCGCGGATGTGGTACCCGCTGATGCTGACCGGGTGCCAGCGCGGCACGTGCTTGGCCGCGTACTCCATCGTGTCCACGACGAGCCGCATGCTCGGCTCGGGCGGGAAGATGTACTCCTTCTGCGCGATGTACTCCTTGAGGATGTCGTTCTGCGTCGTGCCGCCGAGCTGGTCGAGCTTCCAGCCCTGCTTCTGCGCGGTGACGAGGTACATCGCCCAGATGATCGCGGCGGGCGAGTTGATGGTCATCGACGTCGTGACCTCGCCCAGCGGGATGCCGTCGAAGAGCGTCTCCATGTCCTGCAGCGAGGAGATCGCGACGCCGCAGCGCCCCACCTCGCCGAGGCTGTGCTCGTGGTCGGCGTCGTAGCCCATGAGCGTCGGCAGGTCGAAGGCCACGGAGAGCCCGTCCTGGCCGCGCTCGAGCAGGTACTTGTACCGGGCGTTCGTGTCGGCCGCGGTGCCGAAGCCCGCGAACTGGCGCATGGTCCAGAGCCGCGTGCGGTACATGCTCGCGTACGGGCCGCGCGTGAACGGGAACTGACCGGGCAGGCCGATCTCGTTCTCGGCGTCGAGGTCGGCGACGTCGTCCTGCGTGACGAGCGGCGGGACGGGCTCGCAGGACACCGTCTCGAAGGGCGCCTCGCGCTGCTTCGCGGCGCCGAAGGCCTCCTGCCAGGTCACGAACTTCGCGGAGCGCGGCGCGGTCTTGCCGCCGCTCGAGGGATCGACGGTTCTCATGCGGAGTCCTCCGGGGAGGTGTCGGGCAGGGAGGGATCGTTCGACGAGGGGTCCTGGTCGCGACCGGCGCCCCGGTACACGTCCAGGACCTCGTCCGCGAGTTCGTAGGCGGACAGCGTACCGCTCCCCGCCAATCTCTTGTGGAGGTGCTCGGCGAGGCGCTGGGTCTCCCAGACGTCCCGGCGCAGCCGGCCGTCCACGAGGCGCCGCACGCGGCGCTCGAGGTTCTCCTCGCGACGGGCGTCCAGGGCGCCGGACGCGCGGCGCTCGGCGACCATCCCGTCGATGGCGTCGGCCAGCTCGGCCACGCCCTGTCCGTTGCTCGCCACCGTGGTGAGCACGGGCGGGCGCTGGTCCTCGGGGATCTCGCGCAGCTCGAGCACGTCGTAGAGCTCCTGCACGAGCCGGTCGAGGCCGGGCATGTCCGCCTTGTTGACCACGTAGACGTCGGCGACCTCCATGAGGCCGGCCTTCATGGCCTGGATCGTGTCGCCGCCGCCGGGGTGCAGCACGACGAGCGTGAGGTCGCAGCTCCGCGCGATGTCGACCTCGCTCTGCCCCACCCCCACCGTCTCGACGAGCACCGTGTGGCGGCCGTAGAGGTCGAGCACGTCGGCGACGTCGTCCGTCGCGCGGGCGAGCCCGCCGAAGACGCCGCGCGTCGCCATGGAGCGGATGAACACGCCGGGGTCGAGCACGAGGCGCGACATGCGCACGCGGTCGCCGAGCAGCGCGCCGCCGGTGAACGGGCTCGTCGGGTCGACGGCCACGACGCCGATCGTGCGGTCCTCGGTCTTGCGCCAGTGCTCGGCGAGGCCCTCGACGAGGGTGCTCTTGCCGGCGCCGGGCGGTCCCGTGATGCCGATGCGCTGCGCCGTGCCGAGCGAGCCGACGAAGGCGCGGTGCGCCGCGGCGTAGCGCGGGTCGTTGCGCTCGGCCCAGGTCATGAGCCGCGCGCAGGCGCGCTGGTCGCCGGCCCGCACGCGCTCGACGAGCGCGGCGTCCCGATCGGTGGCCACGGGAGCCGCCTCGGTCATGCGGTCACCTTCATGATGAGCGGCCCGCCTTTCATCATCGCCCGCCTTTCATCAGCGCCCCATCAGCTCGCGGGCGATGACGATGCGCTGCACCTCGGTGGTGCCCTCGTAGATCTCGGTGACGCGCGCGTCGCGGAAGTAGCGGGCGACGGGGAACTCGGTCGTGTAGCCGGCGCCGCCGTGGATCTGCACCGCGTGGTCCGCGGCGCGGTTCGCGAGCCGCGAGCACACGAGCTTCGCCTGCGCTGCTTCGCGCGTGTGCGGGAGACCGTTGTCGCGGAGCCACGCGGCCTTCCAGGCCATGAGGCGCGCGCCCTCGATCTCGGCGGCCATGTCCGCGATCTTCCACTGGATCGCCTGGAACTTCTTGAGCGGCTTGCCGAACTGCTCGCGCTCGCACGCGTACTTCACGGAGGCGTCGAGGCTGGCCTGCGCGATGCCGAGGCTCTGCGCGCAGATGCCGATGCGTCCGCCGTCGAGGGTCGAGAACGCGATCTTGAGGCCCTTGCCGACCTCGCCGAGCACGCGGTCGGGCGTGACGCGGAAGTTGTCGAGCACGACCTCGACCGTGCTGCTGCTGCGCACGCCGAGCTTCTCCTCGACCTTGCCGACGCCGAAGCCGGGGAGCTTCGTCTCGACGATGAACGCCGTGATGCCCTCCTCGGCGCGGGCGAAGACGATCATGACGTCCGCCTCGTTGCCGCTCGTGATCCAGAGCTTGGCGCCGGTGAGGATCCAGTCGTCGCCGTCGCGCGTCGCCTTGCAGGTGAGCGCCGCGGCGTCGGAGCCGGCGTTCGCCTCGGAGAGCGCGTAGGCGCCGAGCAGCTCGCCGGACGCGAGCTTGGGCAGCCACTCCTTCTTCTGCGCGTCCGTGCCGAACTTCACGATCGGGTTGCTCGTGAGGCTGTTGTGCACGCTGAGCGTCACGCCGGTCGACGCGCAGGCCCGGCTGATCTCCTCGATGACCATGATGGTGCCGAGGGTGCCGAGGTCGCTGCCGCCGTGCTCCTCGGGCACGAGCATGCCCGTGAAGCCGAGCTCCGCCGCCTGCCGGAACTCGTCGCGCGGGAAGCGGTGCTCGCGGTCACGGACGTCGGCGGTGGGCGCGACGACCTGGTCCGCGAAGTCGCGGGCCGTCTGGCGGATGAGCTGCTGCTCCTCGGTGAGCTGGAAGTCCATGGGCGTTCCGGTGGTCGAGGACGATGCGGGGTCGGTGTCGGGGTCGCCGGCGAGCGGCGAGTGTGGCGTCTTTCAGTTCCGCCGGCCGAGGGCCGGCGCATCCATCAGGTCCGTCTGTCCGTTCCGCCGGCCGAGGGCCGGCGCCATCCATCAGGTGTAGTCATAGAAGCCGCGGCCGGTCTTCCGGCCGAGGTGACCGGCGGCCACCATCTTCCGGAGCAGCGGGCACGGCCGGTACTTGCTGTCACCGAGGTCGCGGTGCAGCACCTCCATGATGCTCAGGCACACGTCGAGGCCGATGAGGTCGGCGAGCGTGAGCGGGCCCATCGGGTGCGCCATGCCGAGTTTCATGATCTCGTCGATCGACTCCTTGGTCGCGACGCCCTCCATGAGGCAGGTGACCGCCTCGTTGATCATGGGCATGAGGATGCGGTTGCTCACGAAGCCCGGGAAGTCGTTCGCGGGGACGGCGACCTTGCCGAGCTCCTCGGAGAGCGCGTTCACGACGGCGGTCGTCTCGTCGCTCGTGTCGAGGCCGCGCACGACCTCCACGAGCTTCATGACGGGCACCGGGTTCATGAAGTGCATGCCGATGACCTTGTCCGGGCGCTTCGTGGACGCCGCGAGCTGCGTGATGGAGATGGACGAGGTGTTCGACGCGAGGATCGAGCCGTCGGGCGTGATGCGGTCGAGCTCCGCGAAGATCTTCGCCTTGACGTCCGCGTTCTCGGAGACCGCCTCGACGACGAGATCCGCGTCGGCACAGTCTTCGAGCGACGTCGTCGTGCGGATGCGACCGAGGATCCCGGGCACGTCGGAGGCGGCGAGCTTCTCCTTCTTCACGAGCCGCCCGAGGCTCTTCTCGATGCCGGCGACAGCCTTGTCCAGGGTGGCCTGGTCGAGGTCCACGAGGCGCACGGACTTGCCGGAGGTCGCGCACACCTGGGCGATGCCGTTGCCCATGGTGCCGCAGCCGATGACGGCGACGTTCTTCACGGTCATGGTCAGAGGACCTCCACGCTCATGGCGACCGCGCCGCCGCCGCCGAGGCACAGCGTCGCCATGCCGGTCTTCTTGCCGCGGTTCTTGAGCGCCCAGATGAGCGTCGTGAGGACTCGCGTGCCGGACGCGCCGATCGGGTGGCCCAGCGCGACGCCGCCGCCGTTCACGTTGAAGCGCTCGGGGTCGACGCCCCACAGGCGGCTCACCGCGACGCACTGGCTGCTGAACGCCTCGTTGAGCTCGACGAGGTCGTAGCCCTTGACGTCGTCGCCGGTGCGCGAGGACAGGTTCTTCACCGCCTCCATGGGCGCCATCATGACCCACTTGGGGTCCGTGCCGCCGGACGCGTAGCCGGTGATCTTCGCGAGCGGCTTCACGCCGAGCTCCTTCGCCTTGTCCGCGCTCATGACGATCGTCGCGGCGGCGCCGTCGTTGATGCTGCTCGCGTTGCCGGCCGTCACCGAGCCCTCCTTGTCGAAGGCCGGGCGCATCTTGCCGAGGTCGGCGGCGGTGATGCCCTCGCGCGGGCCCTCGTCGGTGTCGAAGTCGTAGGGGTCGCCCTTGCGCGGCTTGATCGTCACGGGCGCGATCTCGTCCTTGAACGCGCCGCTCTTGATGGCGGCGACCGCGCGCTCGTGGCTGCGCGCCGCGAACTCGTCCTGCTGCTCGCGCGTGACGTCGTACTCCCGGCACACGGCCTCGCCGGTCATGCCCATGTGCATGTCGTAGTACGGGTCCCAGAGGCCGTCGTGGATCATGCTGTCGATGATCTTCGCGTGGCCGAGGCGCATGCCGTCGCGCGCCTTCGGGATGTAGTACGGCGCCTGGGTCATGCTCTCCATGCCGCCGGCGAGGACGACGCTCGCGTCGCCGCACTTGATGGCCTGGGCGGCCATCATCACGGCCTTGAGGCCGCTGCCGCACACCTTGTTGATGGTGACGGCGGAGGTGTGGTCGGGGACGCCGGCGGCGCGGGAGACCTGGCGGGCGGGCGCCTGGCCCAGGCCGCAGCCCAGGACGTTGCCCATGATGGTCTCCTCGACGGCGTCGGCGGGGATGCCGGCGCGCTCGATGGCGGCCTTCGCGGCCAGCGCGCCGAGCTGGGGCGCGGTGAAGCCCGCGAGGCTGCCCTGGAACTTGCCGATGGGTGTGCGAACGGCGCTCGCGATGACGACGTCGGTCATGGGTCTCTCGTCCGTGTGCGTGAGGTCGTGGGGCCGGCGACGCGCGGCGCGCGTCCGCGCGGTCGCGGCCGCCCCGGGATCGCCCCGGAGCGGGCTCCTGACGGGCCGTCGGAGCGCCCCGCGGGTGCGCCGGGCGCGCTCCCGCAAAGGCCTCTTGCCGGGCCGTCAAAAGACGGGCGAGTGTATCGGAAACAGCCGACCCGGCGGAAGCGGGGAGGCGAGTCCGGGCGGCCCCACGGATCCCGGATCGCTGCTACGCTCGGGCCCCGCTCGTGGGGAGCGGCGCCCGCCCGATCCGGCCCGGAGAAGAGATGACCCCCCTTCCGCCCCACCGGCTCCTCGCGGCCGGCCTGCTGCTCGTCCTCGTCCCCGCGGCCCGCGCCGGGGACCCGCCGCTCTTCCCGGCCGCCCAGGACGTCGCCCCGAGCCCGATGGCGGCGCAGGACGTCCGCCTCGCCGACGTCGACGGCGACGGCGTGCCGGACATGCTGCTGGCGGTCACCGGCGGCGACCGCGTCGACGTCCGCCTCGGGCTCGGCGACGGCACCTTCGGCCTCCCCGTTCCCGCCCCCGCCGGTGACGCGCCGACCGCCCTCCACGTCGCGGACCTCGACGGCGACGGTGCCGCCGACCTCGTGACGGTCAGCTTCGTGTCCGACCAGGCGACCGTGCTGCTGGGCGCCGGCGACGGCACCTTCACCACGAGCGCACCCCTCCCGCTCGGGCCGTCCGTCGGCGTGAGCACCCTGGCCGATCTCGACGGAGACGGCGCGGCGGACCTGGTCGTCACGGACGGGTCGGACAACTCGCTGCGCGTCGCGCTCGGCCACGGCGACGGCACGTTCGCCGCGCTCACGACGACGCCCCTCGGGGTCTCGCCGATCGACCTCGTCGCGGCCGACATGGACGACGACGGCGACCAGGACCTCGCGCTGGCGGTGTTCGCCACGGGCGAGGTGCACGTCCTCCCGGGCGCGGGCGACGGGACCTTCGGCGCGCCGACGATCCTGCCCAGCTTCTCGAGCGTCGTCAGGGCCCTCGCCGCGGGAGACCTCGACGGCGACGACCGCGCGGACCTCGCCGTCTCGGGAAGCGCGGGAGTCACCGTCTTCCGCTCGCAGGGCGACGGGATGTTCGCGATGACCGGCCCGTTCCCGACGGGCGGTTCACCCGATGCACTCGCCATCGCGCAGATCGACGGGGTCGGCGCGCCGGAGCTGCTCGTCGCGGACACCGCCCTCGACGGCCTCGTCGTCCTGGAGGGCCTGGGCGCCGGCCAGTTCGGACCGCCGACGACGGTCTCCACGCGGGCCGGACCGAACCTCGTGCGAGTCGCGGACGTCGACGTCGATGGCGCGCTCGACGTCGTCGTGATCGCGAGCCTGGGTGTCACCGTCTTCCTCGGCGACGGCGACGGCTCGCTGCTCGAGTCGAGACTCTTCCCGGCCGGCTTCTGGGCGCGGGACCTCGCGGTCGCCGACCTCGATGACGACGGCGCGCTCGACGCGGTCACGCTGGACAGCCTCTCGAGCAGCGGCAGCGTCCAGGTCGTGCTCGGCGCGGGCGACGGGACGTTCGCCGCGCCCGTCGGCTACGCGGCGGGCGGCTTCCCGCGCGCCGTCGCCCTCGCGGACCTCGACGAGGACGGCGTCGAGGACCTCCTGGTCATGAACCAGGGCGACGACGACGTCTCGGTCCACCCGGGCGTCGGCGACGGGACCTTCGGACCGGCGGTCGACTTCCCGGCGGGGCCGGGCCCGGTCGACATCTTCATCACGGACCTCGACGACGACGGGCACGCGGACGTCGTGCTCCTGGACCTGACCGACGACGTCTTCGTCCTGCTCGGCGCCGGCGACGGCACGCTCGGCGCGCCGACGGCCGTCCCCACGATCGGAGACCCGGAGTGCCTCGCCGTCGGGGACATGGACGGCGACGGCAGCCCGGACCTCGTCGTGGGCCACGGCTCCTTCGCCGACGACGACATCTCGGTGCACCTCAACGACGGCGACGGCGCCTTCGGCGCGCCGTGGTCCGTCGCGGTGGGCGGCTTCTTCGTGAGCACCCAGGGCCTGACCGTCGGGGACGTGGACGGCGACGGCACGCTCGACGTCGTGGCCGCGGTCTCGGGCATGCTCGCGACCCTCCCCGGCAACGGCGACGGGACGCTCGGCGCGCCACGCATGCTGTCGGGCCCCCTCGGTCCGCTGCTCCTCGTGACCGACCTCGACGACGACGGACTCGCGGACATCGTGGCGGGCAACTCGTCGGAAGGCGACGTCTCGGTGTTCGCGGGGCTCGGCGCGGGGGCGTTCGCGCCGCCCGTCCGCTTCCACGTACCCGGCAACGTGCGGGCCATGGTCCCCGCGGACGTCGACGACGACGGTCACACCGACCTGCTCGTCGCGGGCTCCCCCACGATCTCGAGCCTGCCGGACGGACGCGGCCTCTCCGTGCTGCTCAACCAGACGGGCGAGGACCCGTGGAGCTTCCTCGGCCAGGGCCTCGCCGGGACGGCGGGGCTGCCCGTGCTCGTGGGGCAGGGGACGCTCGTCGCGGAGTCGCTGACGCGCCTCGGGCTCTCGGAGGCCGCGCCCTCCGCGAGCGCCGTGATGTTCGCAGGCTTCGACCAGGCGTCGCTGCCGTTCCTGGGCGGGACGCTCGTGCCCGCGCCCGACGTGATCCTCGGCGGGCTCGCGACGAACGCGCAGGGCCGCCTGGCGCTCGAGGCGCGCTGGCCGTCGGGCCTCCCGGCGGGGACCGCCGTGCTGTTCCAGTGCTGGGTCGCGGACGCCGCCGCGCCCGAGGGCTTCGCGGCCTCGAACGGTCTGCGCGGGGTGACACCCTAGCGGTCCCGGCGAGCATCGTTCCGCGCGGGGGCACGGCGCGGGGAGCCGGGGGCGCAGGCACCCGGGGGCGGCGGTCGTGAACCGCCGACGCCCGTCGACCGGTCTGTCCGCGAACCCCGGCGCGACCTCCCCCCCGGCGACCCCTGCCCGATGCCGATCCCCCACCGCCCCGACGCGCGCCCCGACACCCGGCGCGCGTCGACCGTCCCGCTCCTCGCCCTGCTCGTCCTCGCCCTCGCGCCGGCCCCGGCACGCGCGCTCTCCGATCCGCCGACGGAGCCGGCGCACGATCCGGCGCCCGCGCCGTCCCCCGCCGCGACGGACGTCGACGACGACGTCGGCGTCCCCGTCGTCGTGACCGCGACACGCGGCGAGGAGGACGCCGTGCTCGTCCCGGCGCACGTCACGCTCCTCGACGGCGCGACGCTCCACGAGGCGCGCACGCTCCCCGACGCGCTCCGCGACGAGCCGGGCGTGCTCCTGCAGAAGACCGGCCCCGGCCAGTCGTCGCCCTACCTGCGCGGCTTCACCGGCTACCAGGTGCTCCACCTCGTCGACGGCATCCGCCTCAACAACTCCGTCTTCCGCTCCGGGCCGAACCAGTACTCCGGCACGATCGACGCGTGGTCCGTCGACGGCCTCGAGGTGTACCGCGGGCCGGGCTCCGTGCTCTGGGGCAGCGACGCCGTGGGCGGCATCCTCGACGCGCGCGTCCGGCCCGCCACCGCCGAGCACGGCTGGACGGGCCGCTGGGCGGGCCGCTGGTCCGACGCCGAGCGCTCGCTGATCAACCGCGTCGAGGTCGAGGGCGGCGACGCGGAGTCGGGCGCCGCGATCCGCATCGGCTTCACGAAGAAGCGCTACGGCACGATCGACTCGGGCGGCGGGCGCCTGCCCGCGACCTCCTGGGACGAGTGGGACTGGGACGTCCGCGGCGACGTCCCGCTCGACGACGGCGTCGACCTCGCGTTCGGCTTCCAGCAGGTCGAGCAGGACGACGTGCCGCGCACGCACAAGACCGTGGACGCCGTGCCCTACCACGGCACCGTCGACGCCGGCGAGCTGTACCGCGACCTGAACCAGATCCGCAAGCTCGCCTACGCGCGGGTCTCCTGGGAGGACGGGCGCGGCGTCGCCGACCGCGGCAGCGTCACGCTGAGCGCGCAGCAGCAACGCGAGAACCAGGAGCGGCTGCGCACGGGAGACCGCTTCGACACGAGCGGCTTCGACGTGCACACGCTCGGCGCGCAGGTCGCGCTCGAGACGGACGTCGACCACGGCACGCTGAGCTGGGGCGTCGAGCTCTTCCGCGACGAGGTCGACAGCTTCCGCCGCGACTTCCAGGGCGGCGCGCTCACGGGGACGTCCATCCAGGGACCGGTCGGCGACGACGCCGACTACGAGCTCCTCGGCCTCTACGTGCAGGACGAGATCGAGCACGGCGACTCGGAGACGATCGTCGGCGCGCGCTGGAGCCGCGCACGCGCGGCCGCCGACCGCGTCGACAACCCGAACGTCGCCGGCAGCGACCCGACGACGCCCGGCAACGTCATCTCGGTGCACGAGAGCTTCGACGCGATCGTCGGGTCGATCCGGCACGTCCACCACCCCGACGGCGACAGCAGCATCTGGGCCGGCCTGAGCCAGGCGTTCCGCGCGCCGAACCTCTCCGACCTCACCGCCGACCTCGAGGACAGCGGCATCGAGGAGCCCACCCCCGACCTCGACCCCGAGTACTTCCTCACGCTCGAGGCCGGCGCGAAGACGCGCGCGGGCGACTGGGGCGGCGAGGTCTCCGTGTGGCACACGTGGATCCGCGACCTCATCGTGCAGTCCCCCACCGGCCAGGTGATCGGCGGCACGCAGGTCGTGCAGAAGGACAACGTCGGCGACGGCTACGCGTACGGCGTCGAGGTGCGCGCCGAGCGCGCGCTCACCGACGCGTGGAAGGCGATCGTCACCGCGGCCTGGATGGCGAGCAAGGTCGACCAGTTCAAGCCGGACGGCACGAAGATCGAGAAGCCCCTCTCGCGCAACATGCCGGCGACCGCGCGGCTCGCCGCGCGCTGCGAGCCGCCCGAGGAGGAGTGGTGGTTCGAGGCCGACGTGCTCGCCGCCGACACGGCCGACAAGCTCTCGCTCCGCGACGAGGGCGACACCGAGCGCATCCCCGCCGGCGGCACGCCGGGCTTCGCGGTCTTCGGGATCCGCGGCGGCGTCCGCGTCGGCGAGCGCAGCCGCGTGACCCTCGCGCTCGAGAACGTGTTCGACAAGAACTACCGCTACCACGGCGCCGGCATCAACGAGCCGGGACGCAACCTCGTGTTCGGGTGGGACGTGCTGTTCTAGGGCGTCGTCGACATGACGGCGTTCGACAGGCCGATGCCGCCCGGGACGCCGAAGTCCTGCACGACGAACTGGACGTAGACGTCCACGCCGCTCGGGAAGCCCGTCGGCCAGGTCACGGAGAGCGACGAGCTGCCGAGGCTGTTGCTCGCGAAGAGGAGCTGCACGAGGAACGGGTAGGCGTGCACCGTCCCGCCGAGGTGCGGGAAGGGCGTGCTCTGCGTCGCGATCCACGCGAGCATGAGCGTGTCCGGCGGCACGTCGTCGAGCGTGCGATCGAGCGCGGAGCCGCCGGTGAGCGGACCGCGCATCGCGAGCCGCGGCGGTCCGGCCGACCCGTTCACCGCGCCGCCGAGGTCCGGCCACGTCGGCGGACCGTCGAAGCGCTGGAGCGTCCCGCTGTCGAGCCCCGCGAGATAGAACCTCGACTGAGCGTCGACGGCGACGGCCCACGGCGTCTCCACCCACGGCGGCGAACCCGGGACCGACCCGGCGAGCTCCTGGAACGCCACCGTCTGCTGCGCGCCGCCGTCGATGCGCAGGACACGCCCGACGTTCGCGCCCGCCGCGAACGGCTCGACGGCGTAGAGCGAGCCGAACGGGTCCACCGCCAGGCCGTTGGGGACGAGCCCGCCGGCGAGCACGTCCACCGCGCCGTTCGGCCGCACGCGGAAGACCGTGTCACCCGGCCCGCTCGTCGTCACGAACACCGTCCCGTCCGCGGCCACCGCGAGGTGGGTCGGCGAGAGCACGGCCGTCTGGCCGTCGCCGGCAGGCCCGAGGACCTGGCTCACGACCCCGGTCGTCGAGAGCTTCAGCACGTTGCGGCTCGTGAAGCCCAGGACGTAGAGGTCGCCGAACGCGTCGACCGCGAGGTCGCGCGGGTCCTGCAACGCGTACCCGGAGCCCTTCGTGCTCGCGTCGAGCACCTCCGCGACGGCGCCCGACGGATCGACGCGGAACACGTTGTCCGTCGCGGAGCTCGACGCGTAGACGTCGCCGGCCGGGTCGATCGCGATCGCGTTGCCCGGACCGTAGAGGTTGCCGTTCCCGTCGCCCTGGTTGCCCAGCACCTGCGTCGTCGTGCCGTCGGGATCGATGCGGTGCACCGCGGCCGCGCCCATGGCGAAGACCCGGCCGGCGTCGTCCACGACCATGCGCGAGAACTGGGCCGCCGTCTGGCCGAGCTGCGTGACCGTGCCGTCGGACGCCACGCGCAGCACGGTGCCGGGGTCGGTCGCCGGCTGGCCGGGACCGTCGATGCGCCCCGGGACGTAACTGCTGCCGTCGCCACCGAGCGCCACGCCGGTGAAGGTCGGGAACATCGCGATCCCGTTCGACGTGTGGTCGAGGAGCACGGTCTCCGTACCATCGGGCGCGAGGCGTACGACGGCGTTGGAGTACACGAAGCGCACGTGGTCGGCGGCAGCGACCCGCGGCAGGCGCGGCGGTCCCGCGAAGGTCGTCGCGCCGGACACGTCGCCCGTCGAGCTGACCGCCGTCACCACGCCGGCGGCGTCCACACGGAACAGCGAGCCGCTCCCGCCCCCCTCGCGGTGGAAGAAGACGGCTCCGGCGGAGTCGTGCGCCATGGCCGCGACCTTCGCGAGGCCGCCGAACGTCGTCGGGTCGAAGAGCGTCGCCGCCACCCCCTGCGGCGTCACGCGGACCATGGAGATGCCCGGGGTCGTCGTCGCGACGTTGCGGAAGCTGGAGACCCACACCGTTCCGGAGTCGCCGACGGTCATCGCCGTCGACGACTCGGGCGAGACGGTCCGGTAGAGCCACGTCCACGTCCCGTTCGCCTCGCGCCGGTACACGCCGTCGCGGCGCAGCAGGTGCACCGCCCCGGCGCCGTCGAACTGCACGTCGAGCGCGGGGCCGCCGGTCCCGGGCGCGAACTCCTGCGCCGCACCGCCCGCCTGGACGAGGAACACCGCCCCCGTCGCCGAGAGCACGAAGACCTCTCCGGCGGGGCCCCGACGCAGCCTCGGCTCCGAGAGCGTCGCCGTGCCGCCGGGTACGCCGCCCGCGCCGAGCACGAGCGTCGCCGTCCCGTCGGACGCGACGCGGTGCACGGTGTCCGCCGAAGCGCCGCCGGCCACGTAGAGGTCGCCGAGCGCGTCGAGCTCGAGGTCCTCGACGGGGCCGATCGCGCCCGACGGCACGAGCACGGTGAGCGTGTCGTCCGTCTCGACGCGGAACACGTTCTCGGAGACCGAGCCGCCGACGAAGACGCGGCCGGACGCATCCATCACCGCGTCGACGGCGCCGAGCAGCGGCTGCGCCCAGCGGTCCCCGACGGCCGTCACGAGCCGCGTCGTCGAGCCGTCCGCCGCGACCCGCATCACGTCACCGGACCCGCCGGTCACGACGAGGCTGCCGTCCGGCGCGTCGAGGTGCGCGACGGGGGAACTCAACGGCTGCACCTCCCGCGCGTCGAGGATCAGGGTGGGGTCGGCCTGCGCGCCGGCGGAGGAGGCGAGGCCTGCGAGCGCGAGCGTCGCGAGGAGCGCGGGACGGATCGGGGGCATCGGCGAGGACGAGGACATGCGGGTCTCCTTCTCCGGGGGACGCCGAGGGGGCGACCGTAGCGACCAAGCTACACGGCCCGCGGGATCGTGTGACGCAGGTCGCGGAAGGTTGCGGGGGCGGGCCGCTCGCCCGCCGACCCCCGGGACCTCGCGAACCGTCGCCGTGAGCCCGTGGCTCGCGGACAGGCCCCCCGCCTACTGCCCCGCCGAGCTCCCCGCGCGCAGCACCGCGAGCGACGCGCCGAGCAGGTCGAGCGGGTCCGCGTCGGCGCGCGGCGCGGCGCCGGCCGGCAGCGCGCGGTCCCAGAAGCCGGCGTCGGCCAGGAGGTCGTGGTCCCGACCGACGTCCGGTCCGATGACCGCGTCGACGTCGCGCCAGCCGAGGGTGCGCGCGCGGAGCAGCGCCGAACGGGTCCAGGCCTCGCGGCCGCGGTCTCTGTCCCACGCGAGACCGCGCGACGGGCCCGACGCGACGAGGTGCGCGACGGCGCGGTCGGCGGCGGTGCGCAGCGCGTCGTCGCCCGTGAGCTCCCAGGCCTCGAGCAGCGCGAGGGTCGCGACCGGGTGGTCGTAGCCGCCGGCGCGCTCCGAGCCGAGGAGGCCGTCCGCGTCCTGCGCCTCGGCGAGGCGCCGCGCGGCGGCGAGCACGCGGGCGCGACGGTCGGCGTCGGGCGCCTCCCGGGCGCCGCGCGCGAGGGCGAGGAGCGCGAGACCGTGCACGCCGACGCGCTGCGCGCCGAGCCCGCGGACGTCGTCGGCGCGTGCCGCGTCGGCACGGCCGACGTCCGACGCGAGCCGCGCCTCGACGACGGCCAGCGCCGTCGGCACGACGAGCGCGCGGTCGTGCGCAGGCGACGACGGCCGTGCCCGCGGCGCGAACGACGGCACGCCCTCCGCGTCGGGCCCCGGCGCGCGCGGCGCCTCGAGCGCGACGCGGCTCGCGGACCGCGCCGACGCATCGTCGAACCCTGCATCACCGGCCGGCGACGTCGGCGGAGCCGCGTCCCCGGACCACGCGATCCCGGGCGCGCGCGACGCGTCGTCCGCGTCGGGCAGCCGCGTCCAGACGAGACCGACGACCACGAGCGCGAAGGCCGCGGCGAGCGCCGCCGTGCGCGCGCGCACTGCGGGCGCCGCGCTCCGTCGCCGGGCGAGCCGCTCGGACGCCGAGACCGCGCCGAGCAGGCGCCGCGCGTCGTCGACGAACCCGCGACACCCTGCGCACGTCCGCAGGTGCGCCTCGAAACCGCGCGCCGCGCGCGGCTCGAGCTCGCCCTGCAGCCAGGCGACGGCCTCGCGGCTCGCGGCGCAGGAGGGGTCGCCGCGGACCGGGTCGTCCGCGTCGTCGGGCGCGCGGTACGCATCGTGCTGACGCCGCTCCGTCACGACGGGTCCTCCCCGCCGAGCGCCGCGCGCAGGCGGCGCACCGCGTGGAACATGCGCGACTTCACCGTGCCCACCGGGATGCCGAGCCGCTCGCCCGCCTCGCGGTAGCCGAGCCCGCGGCGCACGGTGAGCTCCACGACGACGCGCAGGTGCTCGGGGAGCGCCTCGACGGCGCGACCCACGTCGAGCGCCTCGCCCGGCGCGAGCGTCTCCGCCGAGGGCAGCCGCTCGAGGCGGTCCTCCGGCGCGGCCTGCCGCACGACGCGGCGCACCCGCTGCCGGCGGCACCAGTCGACGTATACGCTGTGCGCGATGCGCAGCAGGAACGCCGAGAGCGGCGCGGCGGGCCGGTAGCCGGGCCGCGCGCGCTCGAAGCGCAGGAAGGTGTCCTGCGCGCAGTCCTCCGCGTCGTGCAGGTCGAGGCCCAGCCGGCGGAAGCGCGCGACGACGATCGCCCGGTGCTCGGCGGACACGTGCCCGGGCGGGAGCGGCTGCGGGGCGGCGTCGTCGGGCACGGCGGGGACTCGGGGGCTGGAGGTCTGCACAGGATAGAGGACCGGCTCGGAGGCGTGACAGGTTCACGGAGCGCGGAGGGCGCTCGGGCCGTCTCCGGTCGCGGCGGCGATCGGCTTCACGCCCGCCGCAGGACGAGCACGCTCACCTGGGCCCGCGCGCCGATCCGGAACGGGAGCACGAGCACCCCGATCCCCCGGTCGACGTGGCAGACGCCGCGCCCGCCCGGCAGCGGCCGGGTGCCCGCGAGCTGGTCGGGCAACCAACGCCGGGCCGGGGAGCCGAGCCCCGGCAGCACGACCTGCCCGCCGTGCGTGTGGCCGCACAGCACGAGGTCGAAGCGCCCCGGCGGGAGCAGCCCGGCGACGTCCGGGTGGTGGCAGAGGAGCACCGTCGCGGCGTCGTCCCCGCGCGCGTCGGCGAGGGCCGCGTCGAGGTCGACGCGCTTGCCCTCCTCGATGTCCTCGATCCCGACGACCCGCAGCCGCGCGCCGCCCCGCTCCACCGCCGCCGACGCGTTGCGCAGCACGCGCACGCCCTGCCGCCGCAGCGCCGCGACGATCACGCCCTCGCGCCGGTGCCGGTAGTCGTGGTTGCCGAAGACCGCGAACCTCCCGAGCCGCGCCGGCATGCGCGCGAAGACGTCGCCCAGGCGGTACACGTCCTCGGCGCGGTCCGTGATGAAGTCGCCCGTGAGGCACAGGACGTCGGGGTCGGCCGCGCGCACGAGCGCGAGCACCGGGTCGAGGCTCGCGCGGTCGAGGAGCGGCCCCGCGTGGAGGTCGCTCACCTGGACGAGCCGCAGGCCGCTCAGCGCGTCGGGCAGCCCGGCCACCGGCACGTCCTCCTCGCTCAGCTCGACGCCGCCGCGCGCGAGGAACCGCCGGTAGGCGCGCTTGCCCGGCCACACCTCGGCGCCGAGCCAGCGCAGGAACGCGAAGAGCCGGATCGCCGCGCCCGAGAAGCGCCGCGGCGGCTTGTGGAGGTCGGCGCCTGCCGGCTCCCGGGCCAAACCGTCCGCGGGGCCCGCCGCGCCGCGCTCGTCGTCCACGACGGGACCGCTACTCGAGGTTCGTGTGGCGCGCGCCGAGGTCGGACTCGGTGGTGCCCAGCGCCTCGATGAGGTCCACGACCACGAGGTCGAGGAACGCGAGCGCCGTGACCTCGAAGAGCGTGCCGAGCGGGTACGCGCTCGGGCGCGGGAGAGGACCCAGCTCGACGATGACGTCGGCGACCTTCGGGTCGCGCACGGGCTTGCGCGTCACGAGCAGCACGCCCGCGCCGCCGCGTCGCGCCGTGCGCATGAGGCTCAGCACCGTGGGCGTCGTGCCGCTGCCGGTCACCGCGACGAGCACGTCGCCCTTGCCGAGGCGCGGCACCGTCGTGTCGTCGAGGCCCCACGCGTGCAGGCCCATCTGCCCGAGGCGACGCGTGAACGCCGCGGCCATCATGCCCGACCGCCCGCGACCCGCGACGACGATCTGCCGCGCCGCGAGGATGCCGTCGACGAACTCGGCCTGCTTCGCCGGCGGCACGGACTCGACGCCGAGGCGGATGGCCTCGACGTACTCCGCGACGCGCGCATCCCGCTTCAGAGGAGGTTCCAATGCAGCCGGGCCTCGTCGAAGAGCGTGCCCTCGCGGCAGGCGAGCTCGTAGGTGTAGCCGTCGGGGTCGGACGGGTCGCCCACGCCGACCGCGCAGCCGTTGCACACCGCGTAGCCGCAGCCCATGACCGTCTCGAGCGACGCGCGGCACGGCAGGTCCGCCGAGCGCGCGACGACGCCCACCGCTTCCATCATGGGGTCGGGGCCGCAGGTCACGACGCCGACGCGGCCGCCCTCGCCGAGCAGCTCCTCGAGCCGCGCGTCGACGCGCCCGCGGAAGCCGCGGCTGCCGTCCTCGGTGCAGAGCTCGACGCGCGCGCCCGTCGCCTCGAGCCGCTCGGAGAGGCTCAGCCGCCCCGCGTCGCGCGCGCCGTAGACGATGCACAGGCGGTCGAGCCGCGGGTCGCCCGCGCGCTTCCAGGTCTCCGCCAGGAAGAGGAAGGGCGCGACGCCGTAGCCGCCGGCGACGCACACGAGCGGGCCGTCCGGCAGGCCGTCGTCGATCGCGTGGCCCATGGGCCCCACGACCTGGCAGACGCCGCCGACGGGCAGCGAGCAGAGCGCGCCGGACCCGCGCCCGACCGGCATGATGAGGTACTCGAGCCGGAGGCCGTCGTCGGTCCCGCGCGCACCGAGCACGCTGAACGGCCGCGGCAGGATGGGGAACGCCGGGTCGTCCGTGCTGAGCATCGTGAACTGCCCGGCGGCGGGCGTCGGGAAGCCGTCGCCCGGCGCGAGCTCGAGGACGTGGCAGCCGCCCGTCACGCGCTCGTTCGCTGTGACCGTCGCGGCGCGGCTCGCCATGCGCGGCGCGCAGCCGGGATCGTGCGTGGAAGCGTCGTTCGCGGTGGTGGAAGCCATCGCCGCGGATCCTATCATCTCGACCATGACGGTCCTCGCGAGCGGCATCATCCTCTACCGGCCCCCGACGCCCCGGGAGGACCCGCGCCTGCTGCTGCTCCGCAACGCGGACAACGGCAACTGGGGCTTCCCGAAAGGGCGCCGCGACCCGGACGACGCCCACGAGCTCGTCACGGCGTTCCGCGAGGTCCGCGAGGAGACCGGCTACGACGAGCTGGACCTCCACCCGCTCTTCCGGCGCACGATCGAGTACCGCGTCGAGGGCACGGAGGACGACGGCCGCTGGAAGCGCGTCGTCTACTTCCTCGCGTGCGCGCCCGCGCCCGAGCCCGTGCTCTCGCCCGAGCACGCGGAGCACCTCTGGGCCGACCGCGCGGCGCTCTACGACCTGCTCGCGTTCGGGCAGCTCCGCGACCTCGCGTTCCACGCGCTGCTCGCGATCCCCCGCGAGGACGGCGCGCCCGCGCCCGTCCGTGCCTGACCGTCCCACGCCCCGCCTCCGCCCCGCGCCGGACCGGCGACGCGCGGGGCCCGAGCCGGCCGAGACCTTTCCGTGAACGCGCCCGGACAACACCTCGTCTTCCTCGTCTACCTCGCGATCGCGGTCCTCTGGAACGTGTACGCGTCCGCACGCCGCGAGGACGAGGCGAAGCCCGCGCTGAGCCGCCGCGTGCTCCTGCCGCTCATCCTCGTGCTCGTCGCGGTGCTCGTGCGCGACCGGCTCGCCGGCGACGACGTGCCCTGGCTGCTCGCGAGCCCGGTGCGCCACCTGTGGCCGCTCGCGTTCGGCGCGGCGATCGCCCAGAACGTGCGCGCCCTCCTCGCGCGCGGCGTGCGCCTCACGGACATCCCGCTGCTGCTCTTCAACGTGGGCGTGGGCGCGGCGGTGACCGTCGCGGACCTCTCGGTGTCGGGCGTGCCGCTCGACCGCGTCGCGGAGGTGCTGCTCTACGACCACTCCGTGCTCCAGGTGCTCCTCGGCTCGCCGTTCGCGCAGGCGTGGACGGTGTGCTGGCACGTGCCGTTCCTGCTGAGCCGTCGCCCGCCGCGGCACCTCGGCGACGTCATGGCCGGGCTGCTGCCGGGGACGATCGCGGCCTTCGGCGCGGTGATCCTCGTGAGCTTCCACGCGTCGGCGGAGCGCGTGCTCGCGACCTTCGACGAGGCGCCGCGGCTCGGCACGGGCCTGCGACCCGGGCTCGAGGTCGGCGTGTGGGCGCGGCCGCGCGGCCCGCGCGCACCGGGCGCGATCGGACGGCTCCGCGCCTGGGTGCTGCCGGCGGACCACCCGGGCAGCGGGCTCCCTCCGGACGACGGCCGTCCGCTCGTGCTCCAGCTGCGCGCGCCCGACGACGCCGCGTCGCTGTCGGGTGAGGAGCTCGAGGCCGTGTTCCTCGACGGCGTCGAGCGGCTCGCGGGCACGCTCCAGCCGGCGGTCGTCCTGCCGTTCCCCGAGCCGGACGGCGAGGCGACGGTCTGGTTCGGCGCGGACGTCGGCGCGGACGTGTGGGCGACGCGGGTCGGCGCGGCGGTCGAGCGCGTGCGGCGCGCGGCGCCGTCGGC
>JAUIEF010000070.1 GCA_030428785.1 bacterium | reverse complement strand
GGGGCCGTGGGCGACGCGGCCGAGGGCCAGCTCACGGGAGTCCCCGAGCAGGTCGAGCGTCGGTCCGTCGAGCACGCGGCAAAGGAAGGCGTCGCCCGCCGCGAGCTTCGCGGCGAACTCCTCGCGGGGGTAGATGCGCGGATGGACGGGCCGACCGAGCGCGCGTGACGCGACGGCCGCGGGCGCCGCGACGTCCTCGAGGCGGACGTCGCCCACGACGAGCACGTCGACGTCGCTCTCGACGTCCGCGTCGCCGCGCGCGACCGAGCCGTAGACGCAGGCCCAGGCGATGCGATCGGCGAGCGGCTGCAGCGCGTCGCGGACGACGTCGACGAGGCCCGCGGTCTTGAGCACGAGGCCGTGCACCTCGGCGAAGACCGGGCAGCGCGCGTCCGGTCGGAAGTACGTCCGGTTGCCGTCGGCGCGGCGCTCGAGGAGCCCGGCCTCCACGAGCGACGCGAGGTCACGCTGCAGGCTCGACGCGGGCCGGCCGAGCGCGCGCGCCATCTCGCTGAGGTACCGCCAGCTCCCGGGCGCCCGATAGAGGAGCGCGAGCAGCTCGCGCCGGGTCGGCGGGATGAGCGCGGCGAGGGGGTCGGGTCGACGCATCGTGCGTGCATTCTTACGCGATGTACGTAAGTTGCGCCATGCCGTCCTGGTGCACGTTGGTGCCCTATGCCCTCGGATCATCGGTCCGCGGGCGGTGTTCCAGGCGCGAACTCGAGGCCTTCGACGGTGTCCGGCGCGTCAGCCAGCGGTTCGCGACGGGTCTCAGCCTCCACACCGGCTCGCCGGCTCGCCCGTCGACGACGCTCACGCGTCCGTCCCGCCCCAGCGAGCACAGGGTGACGAGCAGGTCGTGCTCGTCGTCGCCGGTCACGTCGCCGAGTCACCGCACGCCGCCGAAGCCGGCTCGCTCCCACGTCCGGAAGTTCTGCAACGACATGTTCGGCTCGACTTCGATCCGTCGGACGAGCTCTCCGTTTGAGGTCGAGCACGACGACCTCGCGAAGAGTCCGTGCGAGGAGTCCACGCGAGACCCGTCACCGATCCCCATGCGTCAGGGACCCGCCGCGTCGGACACGAGACCGTCGCGCTCCGCGTCACCGTGCGCGACGTGTTCCGTCGCGGGTGCCGTGTCACCGGTGAAGACCGTGTCGTCGGTCGCGGCGTCGCGCGTGAGGGCGAGCAGCGCGAAGACGATCGCGGCCGCGCACGCGAGACACAGCGAGCGGACGAGCGTGCGATCCGCGAGCACGGGCCGCACGCGCGTGACCGGCGACAATTCCCCGAAAACCCGTGGACGACCTGCGCTCTCGTGCGTCATGGCTCCCGGGAACCGTGGTCCGCGCGTCGGGTCTCGGTGACGTCCCCGCGTCGAGGCTCGCGGCGACGACGCCGGAACCCGCGCGCGGACCAACGGTTCCTCTCCGCCGTCCGTCTCCGGTGCACGCGGGACGCGCGGGGCGGACGGGCCGGTGATTCCTGCCGGTCCTCGGCAGCCGACGACGCATGAAGAGGAAGGACGGACCGCCGGCGGACCCATCGGATCCGGTCGGCACGACACGCGGGCATGCGGACGACGCCCACGCGACCCGCACCGGATCTCCACCCGGCGGACACCGGAGGACGACAAGAAAGCACGGGACTTCCGTAAGAACGCGCGACGAACGCGCACCCAGCGGACACGACGAACGGACGGAACACGCAGGACCCGCGGAACGACGCCCGATCATCACGGGAAGGCCGCGGGAAGACGACGGGTCGGGACCCGTCGAAGCACCACCGAGACGGACCACGAGGCAGCACGCCGGCCGGGGGGCCGGCACCCAGGAGACGCAGAGACGGCGACGCGCGCGGTCGGGCGCCCGTCGCGAGAGATGCCCACGCGGCGCCGGGATCGCGCACGGAACCCCGCGACCCCGCCGCAGACCCGACCCGAGGCTCGGGGAAAGGAGAGGAAGGGATGACGACGACTCGCAACGAGACGAGACGGGAACACACGACGACGCGACGCTCCGCCGGCCGCACGACGACCGCGGGGCGTCGCCTCGTTCCGGGGTTGCGGCTCGCGGCCCTCGCGCTCGCGGCCTGCGCCGGCCTCGTCGGCGACGCCGCCGCGCGCGACCCCGTGTTCCCCGGTGACGACGTCGCGCTCACGTCGGAGGCGCGCGAGATGCCCGTCCTCCACAAGAAGCGCAACACGGACGGCTCGCACGTCGAGGCGAAGCTCGCGCCGCACGTCCGCGCCGCGCTCAACGCCTGGGCGCCCACCGCGACCGCGCTCGGCCTCACGGTCGCGCTGCCCGAGGAGGCGCCCGCGCTCGTGCTCGGCCGCGCCGACGAGGAGCTGCTCACGGACGCCGCGCAGGTGTTCGACGACACGTGGGCGCTGCTCGCGCCGCTTCACGAGACGCGCGAGGACGCGCCGTCCGTCGTCGTCGCCGTGCTGCTCGACGAGCAGGCGCTGCACTCGGACGTCTGGGAGGCGCTCGTCGAGGACCTGAAGGAGCGCAAGGTGCTCTCGTCCTCGGCGGCCGCGAACCTGCGCACGCGACGCGGCGGTGTCACTGCCCGCGCGTCGGGCGTCTTCGTGCAGCCGACCTACGACATGGCGGGCGACGCGTCCGCCGGCGACGACGAGTTCCGCCTCGGCAACGAGGTCGCGCACAAGGGCGCCGTGTGCTGGCTGCGGCTCCACTTCGGCGAGGTGCCGGACACGCTGCGCTGGGGCTTCGGCTACGTCGCCGAGCAGCGGCTCTTCAGGTCGATCTACCAGTTCGACGCGAGCGGGTTCGTCGCGGCGGCCGACCACTTCGACTGGCCGAAGCTCACCGAGCAGGCGCTCGACGACTTCCGCAAGGAGGACCGCCTCACGCTCACCGGCGCGGTCGTGCAGCAGGGTCACGCCGGCGGCGCGAACACCCCGCAGCGCGTGACGTGGGGCGCGCTCGACTACCTGCTCCACGAGGAGCCGGAGCAGCTCGCGACGCTCTTCGGCGAGCTCGGCGACCTGCACCGCACGGCCGAGGGCTACCGCCGCGTGACGGACTACATCGGCGACGGCGCGGCGACGGAGGAGAAGGTCGAGGCCGTGTTCGGCGCCGTCGACATCCGCAAGCTCCAGAAGCACGTCAAGCGCGTGAAGTGACGGCCCGCGCGGCTACCCCGGCACGCCCATGAGGCCCACGACCTGCCAGAGGTAGTACCCGTAGAAGGCGGCGAGCGCGACGACGACGGCGATCCTCACGCGGGCACCCGTCTTGCGGCGCTCCGTCTCCCGCCCGGCGGCCGCCTCGAGATCGCGCACCGACTGCTCGAGCGCGGCGAGCCGACGCTCGAGCGCCGACGGGACGCGGTCGGTCGGCGGGCGCGGGGAGAGCGGATCGGACGAGGACATGCGGTTCCCATCGGCCGTCGACCCGGCGCGGGTGGAGCCCGGCTCCCCCGGACGGCCGCCCAGCGGGTAGGCTGGCCCGCCCCCCGCCGGGAGTCGGGGGCCGCACTCACCCCCCACGACCGGAGGAGATCCCGTGACCGATTGCGCAGACATGCCCATGCCGCAGCCCACCGAGGAGCACAAGCGCCTCGAGGAGCTCGCCGGCGTCTGGAACGTCGACTGCACCTTCTACATGGACCCGAGCCAGCCGCCCATGAAGGTGCAGGGCAAGGAGACCGTCGAGATGTTCGGCGCGTTCTGGGCGACGAGCGTCTTCGAGGCCGAGATGTTCGGGCAGCCGTTCGTCGGCCGCGCGAGCATGGGCTACGAGCCGCTCTCCGGCCACTACGTGTCGACCTGGTGCGACGTCATGTCGCCGCAGCTCTTCGTGTTCACCGGCAACTTCGAGGGCGACACGCTGAAGATGGCCGGCGCCGGCCAGGACTGCATGACGCAGGGCCCGGCGACGTACCGCACGACCGAGAAGCACGGCAAGGACGGCACGCGCACCTTCGAGATGTTCATGACGCCCGAGGGCGGCGAGGAGATGAAGCTCTTCACGCACGTCTACTCGCGCGCGAGCTGACGCGACGACCGCGCGCCGGGCGCGGGACGACGTCCCCGACCCGGCGCGCACGCTCCCCGCACGCGAGCGCTCGACATGGGACTCTGGCGCGAACGCTTCCTCCCCTGGCTCGTCGACAAGGGCCTCTCCGGTGACGAGCACGAGGCCCTGCGCGCGAAGGCCGCCGCGGGGCTCGAGGGCCGCGTGCTCGAGATCGGCTTCGGCTCGGGACGCAACCTCGCGCACCTGCCCGAGGGCGTCGAGCGCGTCGAGGCCGTCGAGCCCGCGAGCGGCGGACGACGCATCGCCGCCGAACGCATCGCGGCCTGCCCCGCCGAGGTGCGCTTCGCCGGCGAGTCCGCGGAGGCCGTCGACCTGCCCGACGACAGCGTCGACGCCGCGCTCTCCACCTGGACGCTCTGCTCCGTGCCGGACCCCGCGCGCGGCCTCGCCGAGATCCGGCGCGTGCTCAAGCCGGGCGGGCGCTTCCACTTCCTCGACCACGGGCTCTCGCCGGACCCGAAGGTCGCGCGCTGGCAGCGCCGCCTCGAGCCGCTCCAGAAGCTCGCGTTCGGCGGGTGCCGCGTGCAGCTCCCGATCGATCGGCTCATCGTCGACGCGGGCTTCCACGTCGAGCAGCTCGAGACCTTCTACATGAAGGGTCCGAAGTTCTCGTGCTTCATGTATTCGGGGGTCGCGCGGATCGACTGACCGCGCGCGGGCCGTCCGCGCGTCACTCGGGCTCGCTGTCGAGCTCGATGCGTCCGTCCGGCGCGACGCGCACGCGGAGCACGTGCGGCCGGCAGCACACGGGGCAGTCCTCGACGTACTCCTGCTCGGCGCCGGCGGTGGGATCGACCTCCACGACGATCTCCTCGCCGCAGGCTCCGCAGCGGTAGGCGGCCTCCTCGAGCATGGGGACATCCTGCCACGGCGACGCCCGATGCCATCGCGCCTCCCGCGTCGATACGATGGGGGGCCCGTGACCGATGACGCCGTGACCGCCAGCCCGCAGTTCCCGCTCCGCCTGCTCGCCCCGCTCCTCGCCCTGCTGCTCCTCCCGGGGCCGCCCGCGAGCGCCCGCGCGGCCGTCGTCCAGGACGGCGGCGCCGCCCCCGCGCAGAAGGCCGCCGAACCGCAGGAGCTCCCGCCCCCCGCGAGCGACGAGCCCGCCGGCCCGCCGGACCCCGTCCCCGCGCAGGACGCGACGCCGACGACCGAGCCGCCCGCCGGGTCGACGAGCGCCCCGACGACGACGCCCGCCCCCGCGCAGGACCCCGCGCCGACGACCGGCGACGAGGCGCTCTCGAGCACCGGCCTCGTCGGCAAGACGATCCCCGAGCTGCGCGCGTCGGTCGCCGCCGTCGAGACCGCGCTCCAGGTCGACGCGGTGCTCACCGGCGACCAGCGCGGCGTCGTGCAGACGCTGCTCGCCGAGGCGCGCGCCGCGCTCGACACCGCGGAGGCCGACCTCCAGCGCAGCGCCGGCTTCGACAAGGCGCGCGAGGAGGCGCCCGCGCGGCTCGCGGCGATCCAGGACGAACTCAAGGTCGTGAAGGAGCCGCCCGAGACGCCGCCCGCCGAGGCGACGCTCCGGGAGCTCGAGGAGGCGCTCGACGTCGCGAACGCGCTCCTCAAGCAGCGGCAGTCGGAGCTCACGGACCTCGAGGCCGAGCGCAGCCACCGCGCCGAGCGTCGCGCGGCCCTGCCGACGCTCATCGCGGAGGCCCGCGCGAAGCTCGGCGAGGCCAAGGCGCCCGAGACGCAGGGCGACCCGGCCCTGCTCGCGGAGGCGCGACGCCTCCAGGGCGAGGCCCTGCGTCGCCGCGACCAGGCGCGCGTCTCCGCGCACGAGGCGGAGCTCTCCAGCTACGAGGCGCGCGGCGACCTGCTGTCGGCGCGGCTCGACATCGCGCCGCGCCGCGTGCAGCGCGCGCGCACGGCGGTCGACCAGCTCACCACGCGCATCGGCGACCTGCGTCGTCGCGAGGCGGAGCTCGCCGCGAAGGAGGCGGCCCGCGCGCGCTTCGCCGCCGCCGCCGCGCACCCGGTCGCCGCCGAGATCGCGCAGCGCAACGAGGGGCTCGCCCGCCGCCGGCTGCAGCTCGCCGACCGTCTCGAGCTCCTCAACGCCGACTACACGCAGGTCGAGGAGCTGCGCCAGTCGGTGACCGACAAGCGCTCGCGCGTCGAGGACAAGGTGGAGATCACGGGCTTCACCGACTCCATCGCGCTCGTGCTCCGCAAGCACGCCGCGGAGCTGCCGCCCGTGCGGACGTGGCGCCGCTCCCTCGCCGACTACCAGGACGAGATGGCGCGCGTGCAGGCGGAGCAGCTCGACATGCAGGACGAGCTCCAGGACCGCCGCACCCTGGGCGACCGGGTCGTCGACCAGTACATGGAGCGGGTCGATCCCGCGCTCCCGGAGGCCGAGCTCGAGGCGGTGCGCGAGGCGATCACCGTCGCGCTCGACGCGAACACCAAGCTGCTCAAGGACCTCAACGACGACATCGACCGCGTCTTCGCGCGGCTGAGCGACCTCGACGCGAGCGGCACGTTGCTCGTGCGCGACCTCGAGGCCTACACGGACTACATCCAGGAGAACGTGCTGTGGGTGCCGAGCGCGCACGTGCTCGGGCTGCAGGACGTCGAGGCGGGAGGGAGCGCGGTGCGGTGGCTGCTGCGCTCGGCGCGGTGGTCGGACGCGTTCGACGCGGTGGTCGCGTACGCCACGCGCAGCCCGGGGGTGCTCGGGGCGGGCGTGCTCCTCGTGCTCCTGCTGTTCAGCGGGCGTCGCGCGTTGCGCAAGACGGTGCGCGCGCAGTCGGACGCCATCGCGCGGCAGCGGGTGCCGTCGTACACGCCGACGCTCGTGGCGCTGCTCGACCTCGCGGTCGGCGCGGCCGCCTGGCCCGTCACGCTCTGGAGCGCGGGCTGGTACCTCGCCGGCGCGCCCAACGCGCCGGAGGTCCTCGTCGCGCTGGGCGGCGCGCTCGAGGAGCTCGCCGTCCCGGCGTTCCCGCTGTCGCTCATGCGGCGCGCCGCGCTGCCGTCCGGGCTCGCCGAGGTGCACCTGCGCTGGCCCAAGCCCGTGCTCGACTCGCTGCGCCGACTCGTGCCGAGCGCGGCCGGTCCGCTGCTCGCGGCGGTCTTCGTCGTGGAGTTCTTCGCGCTCCTGCCGTCCGAGGAGTTCGAGGAGTCCATCGGGCGCGTCGGCCTCATCGCGGCGATGCTCCTGCTCGCGCTGCTCGCGCGCCGGCTGCTGCGGCCGACGGGGCCGGTCATGGAGGCCGTCGCCGAGCGCTTCACGGGCGGCGCGCTGTGGATCATCCGGTACCCGGTGGGCCTGCTCGCGGTGGGCGTGCCCGTCGTGCTCGCCATCGGGGCCATCGCCGGCTACGTCTACACGGCCACGGAGGCCGAGGGGCGCCTCTTCGCGACGATCGCGCTCGTGCTCGTCGTGCTCTTCGTGCGCGGCGTCATCCTGCGCTGGCACTTCATCGCGCAGCGACGCGTGCGGCTCGAGCAGGCGCGCAAGCGGCGCGAGGCGCGCGAGGCGGAGGCGCCGCCCGAGACGCTCGCGGCGGCCTCCGAGTCCGGCACGGTGGAGGAGCCCGAGGTCTTCGACATGAACCTCGTGGACTCGCAGACGCGCACGCTCATCGACATGGTGAGCCTGCTCTTCCTGCTGCTCGGGCTGGGCGTCGTGTGGGCGCGCGTGCTGCCGGCCATGGGCCTGCTGGGGCGCAACGAGCTCTACGAGGTGCTGCACACGACGGTCGGCGCGGACGGGGCGGTGGCCGAGACCGTCGTGGCCATCACCCTCGCCGAGGTGCTCCAGGCGATCGTGACGATCGTCGTCATGGTCGTGTCCATGCGGAACCTGCCGGGCCTGCTCGAGCTGTGGGTGCTCCGCCGCATGGACGTCGCGCCGGGCATCAGCTACGCCGCGACGACGCTCACGCGCTACGCCGTCGTGCTCGCCGGCGTCGTCACGGCGTCGACCTTCCTCGGGCTCACGTGGGACAAGGTGCAGTGGCTCGTCGCCGCCGTGTCCGTGGGTCTGGGCTTCGGCCTGCAGGAGATCTTCGCGAACTTCGTGTCGGGTCTCATCATCCTGTTCGAGCGGCCGGTGCGCGTCGGGGACATCGTGACCGTCGGCGGCGTCGAGGGCGTCGTCACCAAGCTGCACATCCGCGCGACGACCATCCGCGACTGGGACCGCCGCGAGCTGCTCGTGCCGAACCGGGAGTTCATCACGGGGCAGCTCATCAACTGGACGCTCACGGACCCGATCACGCGCCTCGTGTTCCCCATCGGCGTCGCGTACGGCTCGCCGACGGACGAGACCACGAAGATCCTCATGAAGGTCGCCAAGGACCACCCGCTCTGCCTCGAGGACCCGGCGCCGTCCGTGGTGTTCCGGAGCTTCGGCGACAGCGCGCTGAACTTCGACCTGCGCGTGTTCATCGGCAACCGCGACCTGTGGCCGAAGATCGTGCACGAGGTGAACACGAACATCGAGGCGGCGCTGCGCGAGGCCGACATCACGATCCCCTTCCCGCAGCGGGACGTGCACGTCCGGACGTACGGGCCCGGTGGGAAGAGCGGCTTCGAGCGATCGGCGCTCGAGGGTGCCGCGGCGGACTGAGGGCGCGGCGTCCGTCGGCGTGACCCGCCGGGCGGAGCGCGCGGGGTCGGCCGCCCCCGCCTCAGCCCTTCACGCAGACGACCTGCTCGAGGACGTGCGCGACCTCGACGAGGTCCTCCTGCGCGGCCATGACCGCGTCGATGGACTTGTACGCGCCCGGCGTCTCGTCGAGCACGCCCGCGTCCTTGCGGCACTCGACGCGCTCGGTCGCGCGCGCGTGGTCCTCGATCGTGAAGCGCCGCTTCGCCTCGCGGCGCGACATCGCGCGGCCGGCGCCGTGGCTGCAGCTCTCGTAGCTGTCCGGGTTGCCCTTGCCGCGCACGATGTAGCTCCGCGCGCCCATGCTCCCCGGGATGATGCCCAGCTCACCGGCGCCCGCGCGCACGGCGCCCTTGCGCGTCACGAGCAGCTCCTCGCCGCCGTGTGTCTCGCGCGTCACGTAGTTGTGGTGGCAGTTCACCGCGAGCAGGTCCGCCCGGAACGACGGCAGCCCGGGCTCGCGCAGCGCCTCGAGCACGCTCGTCATCATGAGCTCGCGGTTCACGCGGGCGTAGGTCTGCGCCCACTCGACGGCCGCGACGTACTCGTCGAAGTGCTCGGCGCCCTCCGTGAGGTACGCGAGGTCCTTGTCCGGCAGGTCGGCGAGGTGCTTCTTCATGTCCTTCTGCGCGAGCTTGATGAAGTGCATGCCGATGCGGTTGCCGACGCCGCGCGAGCCGCTGTGGAGCATGGCCCACACCGAGTCGTCCGCCCGCTCGACGCAGATCTCGATGAAGTGGTTGCCCGTGCCGAGCGTGCCGAGCTGCGTGACGTGCTTGCCGCGGTCGAGGCGCGGCTGCCGCTCGACGATCGCCTCGTAGCCGGGGCGCAGCCTGCGCCACGCGTCCTCGACCCGCGCGGGGAGGCCGCCGGAGCCGCGCGCGCCGCGACCGCTCTTGCCGCCGCCCTTCCCACCGCCCTTGCCGCCGCGTGACGACCCGTCCCACGAGCCGCGGTCCGCGCGCCCGCCGCCGTCCGTCCGGCCGTGCGGTACCGCCTGCTCGATCGCGCGGCGCACGGGCTTCAGGTCGTCCGGCAGCTGCGCGGCCGTGAGCGACGTCTTCACGGCCATCATCCCGCAGCCGATGTCCACGCCCACCGCCGCCGGGATGATCGCGCCCTTCGTCGGGATGACGCTGCCGACCGTCGCGCCGATGCCCCAGTGCACGTCCGGCATCGCCGCGACCCAGCCGTGGACGACCGGCAGGCGCGCGACGTTGCGCAGCTGCGCGAGCGCCTCGTCCTCGACGGGGACGCCCTTCGTCCACGCGCGGATCGGCACGCCCTCGGAGCGGTAGGTCTCGTAGCGGGTCACGACGGTGCGGCGGCGCGCGCGACGCGGCGCGCGGCGGCCGGTCCTCCGGAGCGATGCGGACGGCGATGTGAGCGGACGACGCGCGTCCATCCTGTACGGTCCGGCGCCCGCGCGGCAAGATGGCGCCGGGAGTCCCGACGTGAACCGACTGTTGCCGTTGCTCGTCGTCGCCGCGCTCGCGGGCGCGTGGTGGCTCGTCGCCGGCGGCGGCGACCACCCGGGCCCGGGCGCGCTCGACCGGGGCGCCGACGTCGCGGAGCTCGGCGGACCGCTGCCGGTCGTCGCGACGGACGCGCCGGCCCCGACCGACGCGCGACCCGACGCGCGCCCCGTCGCGCTCGACCCGCACGCCCGCCGGTGGACGCTCGTCGTCGACCTGCCGCGACCGTGCGCGCACGGCGTGCTCGCCGTCACGCTCACCGCCGTCGACGACGGCTGGGCGGACCGGCGCGACCGCGTGTCGCTCCCGACGACCTGGGACGACCTCGCGCCGGGTCGTTACGTCGTCACCGCGAACGGGCTCGGCTGGGAGGGCGCCGAGGTCGACGTCGCGCTCGGACCGGACGGCGGCACGGAGCACGTCGTCATCGAGCCGCGCTCGCGCCTCACGTTCGCGGGACGCGTCGTCGACGCCGCCGACGGCTCGCCCGTCCGCGACTTCGACCTCGCCCTCCGCGCACGCTGGTCGAAGTCGCGGACCGACCGCGGCGAGACGCTCTGGGGCGGCTCGTTCTCCGTGGAGGGCGGCCGCTTCCTCGTCGAGGGCATCGTCCCGCCCTACAGCCCGCGCTCGGACGAGGTGCGCGTGCACGTGAGCGCGCCCGGCTTCGTCGACGAGTCGACGGGCTGGATGCCGCGCCCCGACGGCGACCGCTGGGCGGACGTCACCGTGGCACTGCGCCGCGAGTCGCGGGTCCGCGGGCGCGTCCGCACGGCGGACGGGCTCCCCGCGGAAGACGCGTGGGTGAACCTGCACGACGTCACGGACGAGCCCGTGACGGCGTCGTCGGGCTTCGGCGGACCGGGTTCGTTCGCGTGGTCGGGCCGACCGCACGGCGGCGTCCGGACCGACGCCGACGGCTGGTTCGACATCACGACGGACGCGCCCCGCCGGTTCACCGTGAGCGCCTGGAAGGAGGGCTGCGCGGCGTGGATGTCGGAGCCGCTCGAGCTGCGGAAACCGGGCGACGTCGTGACCGTCGAGGGCGAGCTCCCACCGGCCGGCTCGATCCGGGGCACCGTCACGCGCGGCGGTGCGAGCGCCGACCTGCTCGTCGAGCGCGCCGACGGCGGCCCGTCGCTCGTGCGCGCCTGGTGGGGGACGCTGCGCGACGAGGACGGCCGTGAGTGCGACCCGGACCCCGCGCGCCCGGCGACCGCGCTCGTGGACGGCCTGCCCGCCGGCCGCTACGCCGTCCGGCTGCTCTCGCGTCGCGGCGCGCAGTGGGAGCAGCACGTCCTCGACGAGCGCGAGGTCGAGGTCGTCGCGGGCCGCGAGACCGCGGTGCGCTTCGACGCGCCGCCGCCCCGCTGAAGCGGCCGGCCCCGCAACGAGAGGAGCCCGGTTCGGCGGTCGGCCGACCCGGGCTCCCGTTCGATCCCTCGAGCTCCAGTCGAGGGTTCCCGCTCACGCGGGGATACGGACATCAGCTGCCGAAGGGATCCAGGTCCTTGAGCTGGAAGGCCATGCGGAACGACAGGTTCACGATCGCCTGGTGCTGCGCGTCCAGGACGGCGTCGCCCTGACCGAGCACGCCCGCGGCGGTGATCGTGTCGATGTAGTTCTGGACCGCGTTCTGCCAGATGGTGGCGTCCGCGAAGACCTGCGACTCGGTGACCGTGCCGCCGAGGTAGCCGGCCATCGACACGTTGAGCGCGGCGACCGCGTTCTCGAGGCCGTGCGAGCCGAACGAATCGTCGTAGACGTCGTGGCAGTGGTCGTGCTGCAGGACCACGACCGTGTCGAGGACGGCGCCGATCGCGGGCGCGCCGCTGCCGAGCGTCGCGCTCGTGGTCGCGGTGAGAGCGAAGAGGATGACGACAGCGCTGAGGAAGGACTTCATGGTGTTTTCCCTGGGGAGTGGGGGTGTGGAACGGTTGGTACGGGGACTACGGATGACCTCCGGCGGACTCTCGGCCCACCGGTCGTGACGGCCGACCCTGCTCGGTCGGCGTGGCCCGGGCGGCCGGTCGCGCGCACCCGGGGGGACGGGGGACGGTCGTCGCCGGAGCCCGGCGGGCCGTCGCCCGGAGATTCAGGCGACCCGCCGGGGAGGCGGCGGATCCGGGCGCTCGCGGGAGCGGCTCCCGGGCGCGGCGTGGACGGACCCGAGCGGTCCGGCGTCGGTGGCGAGTCGAAGCGGCGCGACCGGTCGGTCGGCCGGCGAGGTCGGGTTGCCGTCCGGGGCGGTCGTCAGGAGGCCGCCGGGCACCGCGGCGTTGCAACCGCAGCAGCAGCCGGCCGAGAGCACGGGGGTCGAAGGCGCGCTCTCCGAGCCGTCGTCACAGACGGAGGCTGCGCCGACATCGCAACCGCAGGTCGAGGCGGCGGCGGTCGAGGCGAGGCCCGCGGCGTCCGCCGAGCCGTGCAGGAGCTGCACGGACGGCACGACGAGCGTGACCACGAGGAGCCAAACGAGGGTCCGACGGCACATCGAAAGGAGATCCGGAACGAACTCCTCGATCGCCCTGCCCGACGAACGGGGATGATGGGAGCGCCCCCCGGCGCCCCCGGATTTGGTGTCGACGGAGAATGCTAATGCGGGTCGCGCGATCCGCCTAGTCACATAATCCTCTTCGCGTTCCCATGTGAGTCGCTGCTCAAACGACTGCAGGATGAGTTGTGACTGCACGACGCCCGCCACCGCACCGAGACCCGTCACGATGTCGCTCGCTCCCGTCGTCCTGTTCCTGGCCGTGCTCGGTCCGGCGCTCGATCCCGTGTCCGTGACCGACGACCCCGCGCCCCTCGTGTTCGAACCGACGCCCGGATTGCCCGGCGCCGGCGCGCGCGTCGTGCTCGTCGCCGGCGACGAGGAGTACCGCTCCGAGGAGGCGCTGCCGATGCTCGGCAAGCTGCTCGCGGTGCGTCACGGCTTCCACGCGACGGTGCTCTTCTCCCTCGACGAGGAGGGCGTCATCGACCCGGACGCGCGCGGCAACATCCCCGGGCTCGACGCGCTCGACGACGCGGACTTCCTCGTGCTCTTCACGCGCTTCCGTCGGCTGCCCGACGACGACATGGCGCACGTCGCGCGGTACGTCGAGAGCGGCAAGCCGCTGCTCGGCATCCGCACCGCGACGCACGCCTTCGCGTACGAGGCGGATTCGGAGAGCCCGTACGCGCACTGGAACTGGAACGGCGGCGACCCGTGGCCGGGCGGCTTCGGCCGGCAGGTGCTCGGCGAGACGTGGGTGAACCACCACGGGCACCACGGCGCGCAGAGCACGCGCGGCGTCGTGCCGGACGCGGCGGCGGACCACCCGCTGCTGCGCGGCGTCGAGGACGTGTGGGGACCGACGGACGTCTACGGCATCCGCGACCTCCCCGACGACGCGGTCGTGCTCCTCGAGGGCTCGGTGCGCGAGGGCATGACGCCCGAAGCGCCCGCCGTCGACGGCCCGCAGAACGACCCGCGCCACCCGGTCACCTGGGCGCGCGAGCGGCCGCTGCCCGACGGCGGCACGCAGCGCGTCGTCGCCTCGACGATCGGCGCGGCCGTCGACCTCGAGAGCGAGGACCTGCGCCGGCTCTTCGTGAACGCCGTGTACTGGGGCGTCGGCCTCGAGGTGCCGGCGCACGCCGACGTGCGCTTCGTGACGCCCTACGAGCCGACGATGTTCGGATTCGGCGACTTCGTGCGCGGCGTGCGGCCCGAGGACCACGCGCTGCCCGCACGCGACGGCGACGGCGGACGCTGACGCGGCGCCCGGCGTCCGCGAATTGTGACTCTTCCGACCCGTCGCTCCACGGATCCCGGGATCCGGTCCATGATCGGCACTTTCCTGCATCCCCGCCCGATCCTCTCCTCGGAGTGCCCAAGATGAGCCGGATCCTCCTCGCCCTCGGTGCGGTCGCGTTGTGCGCGCCCGCCGCCTCGAGTCAACTCGCCGACCTCCAGCCCGGTCGCAACTTCCAGAGCGCCGACATCCAGTTCGGGACCACCGGCCGGTCCGAGAACATCGACGTCGGCGACGTCGACAACGACGGCGACTACGACGTCGGCGTCTCGAACGGCGGCGACGGCACCGCCCAGACGAACCAGATCCACATCAACGGCGGCAACCTCCAGGCCGGCACGCAGGGCACGTTCACCGACGAGTCCGCGACGCGCTTCTCCGGCCTGCCCGCCGACACGAGCCGCGACATCGAGTTCGCGGACATCGACGGCGACACCGACCTCGACATCTACATCAGCAACCGCGGCACGACCGTCAACGGCGGCGAGGTGTCGCGCAGCTACGTGAACCAGGGCGGCCTGCAGAACGGCACGATCGGGTTCTTCCGCGACAACACCGACGCGTTCTGGGGCGACCTCGTGTCCGTCCCGCTCGCCGACGAGGAGGGCGTCCAGGACGGCATGGGTCCGTTCCGCGACTTCAGCTGCGACTGCGACTTCGCGGACCTCGACGACGACGGCGACCTCGACCTGTTCCACAGCAGCTACGGCCCGAACATCAACGGCACGCGCGACTCGCGCATCTTCCTCAACGACGGCACGGGCCGGTTCGACGAGATGTGGCCGTGGATGGCCGCCGGCGGCGACATCCAGCTGCACACGCTCGACATCGACCTCGCCGACTTCGACGGCGACTACGACCTCGACGTCTTCGCGAGCAGCCGCAACAGCCAGGCGCGCGTCTGGATCAACCAGCTCGACCTCGACACGGGCACCTGGCCGTCCGATCCGTTCATCGACGTCACGCAGAGCGCGCTCATCGACAACGGCGCGGCCCTCTCCGGCGGCGCGAACTACGAGGCGGAGTACGCCGACGTGGACGGCGACGGCGACTTCGACGTGTGGGCCAAGAACTACAACGGCCTCGCCGACGACATCCTGCGCAACGACGGCAACGCCTCCTTCACGCGCACCAACTGGATCTCCGGCGACCCGAACAACGACGAGAACGAGGTCGACTTCCTCGACTACGACGGCGACGGTGACCTCGACGCGTTCCTCGCGAACTTCTCCGGCACGAACTGGATCTACCAGAGCGGCCTCGCGCAGGGCTCCATGGTCATGCCGCGCACCGGCACCGCCGGCTCGGGCGGCGACGAGACGCCCGCGAGCGGCAACGGCGGCACGACGCTCGACGGCGAGGTCGCGGACCTCGACGGCGACGGCGACCCGGACCTGCTCCTCGCGAACGACTCGAACCAGCCGAACCGCGTGTGGTTCAACGCGCTCGGCGTGCCCGACACGCACGCGCCGACCGTGCACCAGATGACCGTGCAGGGCGACAAGGCCGACGGGTCGGACACCGTGATCCGCGCGCAGATCCGCGACAACGCGCCGTACTACATCGTCGACTACTACACCGCCGATCTGATCTACACCGTCGACGGCGGCGACGAGACCTGCGTGAAGATGTTCAGCCAGCACGGCCAGCAATTCCGCGGCGTCATCCCGGGCGGCATCGACGGCACGGTCGCGTACCGCGTCGAAGTCACCGACGACGCCGGCAACACCGGCGTCTCCGGCACCGAGTCCTACGCGCAGACGAGCAGCGGCGCGCCGCTCTGGGAGAATCTGGGCTGCGGCACGGTCGGCCTGTGGGACAAGTCGCCCTACCTCCAGCTCTCCGGCGCGCAGACCGCGGGCAGCACCGTGAAGCTCGCGCTCACCGACGCGCGCGGCAGCACGGGCGCGCTCGCGTGGATCGCGTTCAGCTCGACGCCCTTCGACGCGATCGGCGGCACGATCTACGCCTGGCCGTTCAGCTCGCAGATCCCGTTCGGCACCGACGGCGGCGGCATGCGGTTCTTCCAGACGACCTGGCCGGCCGGCCTGCCGGCGGGGGTCGACCACTACTGGCAGATCCTCGTGAACGATCCGGCGTCCGTGCACGGGATCACCGTCACGAACGCGGTCCACGGCGTCACGCCCTGACCGGGGGCGCCGCCCCGCGGCTTGGCCGCGGGGCGGCGGCTCGGTTCACGGCTCCCGCACGAGGGTCACGACGAGCGAGACGTCGCCGTCAGCGGGCTCCAGGTCCACGGTCTGCGGGCGGTGTCCCTCGGACGCGAACTCGAGGCGCAGCGGGACCTGCCACAGCGGGAAGACGAGAAGCGCGCTCGGCAGGGTCCCGAAGCCGGGCCCGGCCGAGGTGTCGGTCACGCAGTGGTATTGCCGGTCGCCCACCGGCCGGCAGGTCCCCGTCGCGACCACGACCCCGTCGTGCAGGACGAAGACCTCCACCTCGGTCGGTGGCGCGTGCCGATCCTCCGCGCCGGGGAACCACCCGCGGCCGAACGCCCCGTCGTGCACCGCGAGGATCTCCGGGGGGCGCGGGGAGGGCCCGCTCAGGAGCTCGACGTGGACGGTGCGCCGTCGCAGGCCGTCGGGCAGCACGACGACCTGCACCTCGTCGAGCGGCTGCGTGAGGTCGAACGAGCCGAGCGCCGCCGGGAGCATCCCGAGCTGCGCCTCCGGCCGGAACGCGTGGACGAGCACGCGCTCCGCGGGGAGCCCCCCGACGAGGACCTCGCCGCCCGGACCGGTCTCGGCTCCGGTCGAGAGCACGCCTTCGAGTTCCACCGGAAGGTGCCGGCCGGAGGCGTCCTCGAACCGGAGCACGACGGCCGACACCGGGTCGCCGCGCGTGTCGACGAGCCGCAGGTGCAGCGACCGGCGCGACGACTCCTCGACGACGGCGCGCCCGCCGGACGGGCCGGTCGCCGCGCGGGGCTCGTCGACGGGCGGCGTCGCGGGGAGCGCCGTCGCGCCGGTCGTGCCGATCGGCGTCGCGTCGGCGGTGCCCGCCGGCTCGCCGGGCGAGACCCGGATGCGCGGCGCCGTGTGCACGAGCGGCAGACCGAACGGCGGGTGCGGCGCCTCGGGGGCGTCGCTCCACCAGACCACGATCGCGGCGAGCAGCAGCGCCGCGACGAGCGCGATGACGATCGTCAGGTTCCGCACGGGCGGGTCCTCGATCCTCCCGCCGTCACCCGTCGTCCCGTAGGTGCTCCAGGTACGCGAGCAACGCGAGGACCTCGTCCTCGGTGAAGGTGCTCAGGAGACCCTCCGGCATCGCGGAGACCCGCGAGGTGCGGCGCCGCGCGATCTCGTCCGGCGGGATGCGCTGCGTCGCGCCGGTGTACGGGTCGACCTGGACGGTGACCGCCGACCCGTCCTCCTCGAGCACGCGGCCCGAGAGCACGCCGCCGCCCGTGGTCACGACGACCTCGGACGCGTAGCCCTCGAGGATCGTGCCCGACGGGTCGAGCACCTGGGCGAGCAGCGAGGCGCGGTCGTGACGCGCGACGACCTCCTCCATGGGCGGGCCGGTGAGCCCGCCCTCGCCGCCGACGCGGTGGCACAGCACGCAGGACGCGACCTCGAAGACGGCGCGGCCGCGCGCGGGGTCGGCGTCGTCGACGCGGTCGAGGTCGGTGAAGTCGTCGACGGACCAGAAGCGGACGAACGCGCGTCCCGCGGCCGGCGCGACGTCGGGGTGCGGCGTCTCGCGGGCGGTGTCTTCGGTCGGCGCGGCCGGCGTCGTCGCGTCGAGCTCCGCCGCGGCCACGGCCTCCGCCTCCTCCTCCGGCACGACGGTCATGACGCCGTTCATGCGCACCCAGTGTCCGGGGAAGGTGCAGACGTACGGGTAGTCGCCCGGGTCCGGCGCGGTGAACTCGAGCGTCGCCGTCTCGCCGGGCTGGAGCAGGCGCGACGCGTGGAGCACCTCGGGCAGGTCCGGCACGAACGCGCGGTCCCACGCGTCGGGGTCGGCGGCCATGTCCTCGGCCGCGAGCCCGACCGTCGCGAGCGCGCCCGGCACGGTCACGACGACGTTGTGCGGCATGATGTCCGTGTTCTCGAAGCGCAGCGCGACCGACTGCCCCGCGACGACGGTGAACGCGCGCAGGTCGTAGAGCAGCGCGTCCGGCACCGGGCGCAACACGATCGTGCGCGGGCCGAGCCGCCGGCTCAGCGCGAGCAGGCGCGTCGCGACGTCGCGGTCGAGGCGCGGGAGGAGCGCGTCGGCGAGCGCGAGCTCGCGCGGGTCGACGGCGTCCGGCGCGCCGGCGACGGAGGTCATGTCGGCGGCCTCCGCGCCGCGACCGGCGCCGTCCGCCGCGGCCGCGAACCGCGCGACGAGCTCGGCGGCCTGCGCCTCGACCGCGTCGTCCGGCCACGCGTCGAGCGGCGCGGCGAGCAGCCCGTCGAGCACCGCGCCGCGCAGGAGCGCGTCGTCCGCGTGGCGACGGAGCTCGCGCACCGTCCGCTCGGGGAGCACGTCGAGCCGCGCGAGGGCGCGCAACGCCGCGCGCCGCAGCGCGATGTCGGCGGAGAGCAGCTCGTGCCGCACCGTCGGGCGCGGCGCCGGCTGGTCGACGAGCTCGTGCACGGGACGCCGCTCCGCGTCGAGCAGCGCGAGGCGGTAGCCGTCGAGGCGCGTCTCGAAGTCGCCGTCCGTGCGGTTCCAGAGCGACACCGCGTCGACCGCGTGCTCGGCGCCGAGGTCCACCTCCCACCACGGGTCCGGCAGGTCCTCCATGGTGTGCGTCTGGCCGCCGTCGACCCACGCGCCGCTCGTGATGCCGTCGATGCCGCGCTCCGCGACGCCGCCCCAGTTCTCCGACGACTGGCTCGCCGTGCCGTCGAGCGCGACGTCGCGCCCGCCGGACCACACCTCGACCTCCGCGAGCGTGAGCGTGCGCGCGGCGCCGGGCAGCGACACGCGGACGAAGCGCGCGCGCGGCGGCTCGCCGCCGACGGACACGCCCGCGACCGTGCCGGCGACGTCGTCGGCGAGCGCGACGACGTGCGGGAAGAACGCCTCGCGCTTCGCGGCGTCAGGGAGGAGCGGGAGCGCCTCGAGGAGGTCGGTCATCGCCGCGGCGGAGCGCGTCGCCTCGTCCCAGGCGCGGTCGGGGTCCGAGCGCCGCGCGAGCCGCGCCGCGAGCGCGAGGCGGCGCGTCGTCGGGCGCCGCGCGTCGCGGGACAGTGCGCCCAGAGCGTCGTCGAGCGACGCGAGCACGGACGGCTCGAAGGCGTCGAGCGCCGCGAACAGCCCGGACAGCAGGTGGTCGACATGCCCGCTGTCCCGCGCGTCCGCGCGCACGACGGCGTCGGTGAACGCGCCCGCGACGCCGCGACCCTCGCGCGCGGCGAGGCTCGTGATCGCCGTCGCGTACGCCGCCGCGGGGAGGCCGTGCCGCGACAGGATCTCCTCGTCGCGGTCCGCCGACGGCGCCGCGGTGAGCAGCTCGTCGGCGTCGAGCTGCCCGAGCGCCCAGCGGAGACCGCTCCCCGCGTCGAGGCGCTCGCCGCGCGCGAGCGGCGCGCGCCACCACGGCTCGAGCGCGCGCAGCGTCTCCGCGTGGGCGTACTCGAGGAAGCGGTCGCCGCGCGTCCGGTCGAAGAGGCCCAGCGCGAGCTCGGCGGACGCGCGCTCGTGCAGGAAGCTCAGCGCGACGAGCACCTCCGCGAGCACGCGCGGGTGGTCGTCGCGCGCGACGACGTCGCGCAGGAGGTCGAGGTTCGTGGGGCCCGCGTCGGCGGGCGGGTGGTCGCGCGTGACGAGGGTCGGGTCCTCGGCGTCTCCGGCATCGCCCTCTTCGCGCTCCCGCATGACGCGCGTGTGCCGCAGCACGCGCACCGCCGCGGCGCGCGCCTCGGGCACCGGGCTCGTGAGCAGGCGCTCGAGCTGCGCGGTCGTCACCGTCGGCCGCCGGTCGGGCACCGTCCACGGCCCGTGCTGCGCGAGCGTCCAGAGCACCTCGAGCAGGTGGTGCTCGGTGTCCTCGTCGACGTCGCCGTCGGGCATGCGCTCCTCGTGCTCGACGAACCAGCGGCTCGCCGCCGAGACGACCGCCTCGCTCTCCCGGCCCGTGAGCTCGAGCCGCACGCGCGACCGCACGCGGTCCTCCGGGTGGCCCAGCATCGCGACGAGCTCGGGGACGTCCGCGTCCTCGATCACCGGCGGCTCGCTCGGCGGCCGCCCCGGGTACGTGAAGCGGTAGATGCGCCCGTGCGTGTGGTCGCGGCTCGGGTCGCGCAGGTGGTGCTGCATGTGCCCGATGAGCGGCGCCTGCCAGTCGAGCACGTAGAGCGCGCCGTCCGGACCGATCTCCATGTCGACCGGCCGGAAGTTCGGGTCGCTGCTGTGCACGATCGGCTGGACCTCCGTCGCGGAGAAGCCGGCGCCGTCGTCGTGGACCTCGTACTGGAAGATGCCCTGGAAGCCGATGACGTTCGCGACGAGGTAGTTGCCCTGCAGCTCGTCGGGGAAGTGGCTGCTCGACAGGATCTCCGTCGCGGCGGCCGGCCGGCTGCGCTGGCGGAAGAACGTGCCCGTGCCCGGCTTCTCGAGCGGCTCGGGCAGCCAGCCGCTGATCGGCAGCGCCCAGTAGTTCTGGTTGCCGGTGCCGTCGGTGACGAAGTCCTGGCCCCAGCGGTCGAAGACGTGCCCGTGCGGGTTCGCGAAGCCGTAGGGCACGTAGCGCTCGACGCGCCAGGTGCGCGGCTCGAAGCGCCAGACCGCGGCGTTCCTGTTGCGCACCGGCCCCCACGGCGACTCGACCTGGCTCATGTGGAAGACGCCCTCCTGGAAGTAGAAGGCGCCGTCCGGTCCGTACACGAAGCTGTTCGCCGAGTGGTGCGTGTCGGCGCTGCTCAGGCCGTGCAGCACGCGCTGCCGGAGGTCGGCCACGCCGTCGCTGTCCGTGTCCTCGAGATAGAGGAGGTCCGGCGGGTTCGCGACGAGCACGCCGTCGCCCCAGAACTCGAAGCCCGTCGGGTTGTGCAGGTCGTCGGCGAAGGGCGTGATGCGGTCCGCCGTGCCGTCGCCGTCGATGTCCTCGAGCACGAAGAGCCCGTCGTTCATCGGCTGCCCGGGCATCCAGTGCGGGTAGGTGGGCCAGGCCGCGACCCACAGCCGGCCCGCGGTGTCCCACGCCATCTGCACCGGGTTCGCGATCTCGGGGAAGCGCTGCTCGTCGGCGAAGAGGTTCACCGCGAAGCCGTCGTGCAGCGTCATCGCCTCGACGGCCTGCTCGCCGTCGCGGAAGACGTGCGCGCCGTCCGGGCCGTCGCCGGGGCGGTTCGTGACGACGTCCATGAGCGGCGGCACGGGGCCGGGCTCGACGTCGCCGTCGCCACCGCGCGCGCGGTCGTGGATGACCGCGTCGAGGTTGCCGCACATCGCGTCGAGCACCTCCATCTCCCGCTGGAGGACCTCGTAGTTCGTCACGCCGTCGACGTAGGCGAGGGAGGAGCGGCCGCCGTAGACGTTGTAGCCGTCCGTCGCGCGGTAGCGGTTGAACCAGAGCAGGTTCTTGCCGCGCACGGCGTCGCGCACGGCCTTCATGCGCCGCGCGGAGAGGTAGCGGACGACGGTGGGGGCGGGGGACGAGTCGGAGATGGATGACGTGTCGTCGGCGGATGACGTGTCGTCGGTGTTCGGCGCGCCGTCGTCGGCGGTCGCCGCGTCGTCGTCCGGCGGCAGCGGGACGAGCGCGCCCTCGAGCGCCTCGGCGAGCACCGCGTTGCCGAAGGTCGTGAGGTGCGTGCCGTCGATCGTGAGGTCGCTCTCGCGCGCGTCGCCGAGCGCGCGCCGACGACGGTCGGCGGGCAGGCCCGTCCAGCGCGCGGCCGCCTGCGCCTGCGCGGCGGTCTGTTCGAACACGGCGCGCAGCGGCGAGTAGAGGTCGACGAAGGGCACGCCCCGCTCGGCGGCGACCTCGGCCGTCGCGCGCACGTAGGGCTCGAGCCGCCGGTGCGCGGCCTCGGCGTCGGGCAGGTCCGGGTCGCCCGTGTCCTCCACGGGGATCGGCGAGCAGAGCACGACGCGCGGCGCGCCGGCGCCCGTGTCGAGCGCGCGGACCTCGGCGATCCACGCCGCGAGGTCCTCGCGGTACGTCGGCAGGTGCTCCGGTCCGCGGAAGCTCTCGACGCCGCCGAAGAACGCGAGCACGACCGTCGCGTCCACGCGGTCCAGCCACTCCGACGGGCTCCCGAACCCCGCGGTGCGCTGCCGCACGGTGAGCTCGTCCGCGGAGAACCCGAGGTTCCGCACGACGAGCCCGTGATCCGGCAACCGGCACTGGAGACGCGACTCGAACCAGCCGTCGTGCTGCATCCGCTCGGCGAGCGCGTTGCCCACGAGCGCGATGCGGTCGCCGGGCCGGAGCGCGAAGCCGCGCAGGTCCGTGGCCGGGCCTTCGGCGAGCTGGGCGGCGGCGAGCGGCGCGACCGCCAGGCAGAGGAGGGCCGCGACGAGCGGGCGGCGGAGCGGCGGCATGGCCGGGTCTCCGGGGGCGAGGGGCGCCCGAGGATACCCGCGCGGGGATGGGGGGAGACGACAGGTGCGGAGACCGCCCCGGCCAGGGGACGGCCTCCGCGACGGAACCGCCGCCGGTGCGCGGCGAGGGAGGAGCCGCGTGCGCAGGAGGCGGGCTGGCCTGCTGCGACGACGAGTCACCGACGCCGGTTCCGGTGGCCTCCAGCTCGTGCCCGAGGAGGACGAGCAGGTTCCACGCCCGCACCGGACGCAACGTGCGTGCCAACCCCGCGTCGTGTCCCGGGGCGTTCCGGAACGGCGCGGTCGCCGGTCCGGGAGCGCCCGCGCGCGACCGCCACCGCGGAGGCCCGCGTCCGATCCGCGGACGCGCGTCTCGATCTCCGACAGACGCGCGTCCATGGGACCGGCGCGTCACGCGTGGAGGGCACGGCCGTCGGGGAGGGCTCGGGTCGTCGGCCGGACACCCGAACCGGCGCGCAACACCCGTCGCACCGCGATGTTCCGCGATCCTCGCCCGATCCTCACGACACCTCCCCATGCCCGACGGAGGATCGGCACGCGTGTTGCAACCGGAGCTCCCGTCGACGTCGCCCGCACCGCGCGGGCGCTCCGACGCGCAGGAGACCACCGGGAGCGCCGCCACCCTCGGGGCGCGGATCCGTCCGCGCCGCGACCGGCATCCCCGGAGACAGGACGTGACAGAGAAGATCGACCCCACCGACCGCGGACCCGATGCGGGCTGCGGCGGAGGTCGGGACGCCGTGCCCGAGGTCGGTCCGCGCCTCACGCCGGAGACGGCGGAGGCGCGGGCCCCTCACCCGCACGCGGACGACGACTCCGCGCGGGCGCGCGAGGAGATCGGCGACGTGCTCGGCGCGGCGCTGCGTCACTCGCGGCGCTGGCAGCGCGTGCGCCGCGCGCGCGGCGGCCGACGCCGCTGACCGGGCGCGCGCGCCCGGCGCGCACCGCCCGCCGGGCCGGCGCGCCGTGACGCCGGGCTCCCGCCGTCCGCGCGCTCAGCGCGTCGCGCGGCCCTCGCGCAGCGCCTCGCTCACCGCGTCGAGGAGCTGGTCCATGTCGTACGGCTTCTTGATGAACCGCACCGACGGGTCGTCGCGCAGCTCCTTCGGCATGCGGTTCCGGCTGTAGCCGCTCGAGACGAGCACCGGCAGGCCGGGGTGCGTCGCGCGCAGCTCGGTGAGCACCTGCTCGCCCGGGATGCCGGGCATGACGAGGTCGAGGAGCACGCAGTCGACGGACGGCTCGCCGGCGCGCACCGTCGCGAGCGCCGACTCGCCGTTGGCCGCCTCGAGCACCCGGTAGCCGTCGCCCTCGAGCATCGCCTCCGCGGCCATGCGCACCATCTCCTCGTCGTCGACGACGAGCACGGTGCGGCCCTCCGACGTCGCGCGCTCCGGCGCCGCGGGCGGCGTCTCCCGCGGCGTGCCGTCCGGCAGCGCGGGGAACGACAGGAGGAAGCGCGTCCCCTCGCCGGGCGTGCTCTCCACGTGCACGACGCCGTCGTGCGCGCGCATGATCCCGAGCGTCGCGGCGAGGCCCAGCCCGCGACCCGTGAACTTCGTCGTGAAGAACGGGTCGAAGATGCGACGCATCGTCTCGGCGTCCATGCCGCTGCCCGTGTCCTCGACCTCGAGCTGCACGTAGCGACCGGCGGCGAGCGGCTCGCGGCGCCACGGCGACTGGAGCTCCGACGGCTCGCACCGGCGCGCGCCCGCGCGCACGGCGATGCGCCCGGGGCCGTCGCCGATGGCCTCCGCCGCGTTCGTGATGAGGTTGAGCACCACCTGCCGGATCTGCGTCTCGTCGCCGCGTACGAGCGGCAGGTCGTCCGGGATGTCGATGTCCAGCGTGCAGCTCTTCGAGATGGCCGTCTCGAGCAGGTGGCTCATCTCGCGCACGACCTCGCCGAGGTGCACGGGGCGCACGGTGAACTCGCCCTGCCCGGAGTACGCGAGGAGCTCGTCGCAGAGGTCGGCGGCGCGGCGGGCG
>JAUIEF010000069.1 GCA_030428785.1 bacterium | reverse complement strand
GGACTCGGCGCGCTCGCGGCGGGCGGGCCGGCGCTGCCCGCGGCCGGCGCGCTGCCGCGGCTCCTGCCGCGCGACGCGGCCGACGCGCGGCGCGTGCTCGTCGTGCTCGAGCTCGCCGGCGGCAACGACGGGCTCGACACGGTCATCCCGCTCGGCGACGACGCCTACCTCCGCGCGCGCGGCGAGCTCGCGTGCACGGACGCGCTGCCGCTCGACGAGACGACGGGCCTCCACCCGCGCCTCGCCGGGCTGCGCGACCTGTACGACGAGGGCCGCCTCGCGATCGTCGAGGGCGTCGGCTACCCGGACCCGATCCGCAGCCACTTCCTCTCGCGGGACGTGTGGCACGCGGCGGACCTCGGCGGCCGCGCGCGCGACACGGGCTGGCTCGGGAGGCTCGCGGACGCGTGCGTGGACGGCGTGCCGCGGCCGGCCCGCGCGCCGGCCGCGGGCGACGCGTCGGCTCCGGCGGAGACCGCTCCCGCGGACGCCGTCCCGCCCGACGCGCTCGTGTCCCTCGGGACGACCGTGCCGTGGTCGTGCCGCGCGGAGCGCGTGCGGCCCGTCGCGCTCTCCCGTCCCGCCGCCTTCCGCGTGCTCGGCGACGACGGCGTCGTGAGCGCGCTCGACACGGCGGTCGCCGCGGACGACGTCTCCGACCGCGCGCGCTCCTTCCTGCGCCGCGCGTACCTCGACGCGCGCCGCGCGAGCGACGCCGTGCGCGCCGCCGCCGCGGAGCACGTGCCCGCCGTCGACTACCCGGACTCCGACGTCGCCGACGACCTGCGCCTCGTCGCGGGCCTGCTCTCCGGCGGCCTCGACACGCGCGTCTTCGCGCTGTCCGCGGGCGGCTACGACACGCACACCGACATGGCGAACCGCCGTCGCCGCCTGCTCGGCGACCTCGACGGCGCGCTCACGGCCTTCCTCGGCGACCTCGAGGGCCACGGCCTCGCGGACCGGGTCGTCGTGCTCGTGCACAGCGAGTTCGGCCGCCGTCTCGCGGTGAACGGCAGCGGCGGCACGGACCACGGCGCGCCGGGCCCGGTGCTCGTCGCGGGCGCGCCCGTGACCGGCGGCCGCTTCGGCGCACCGCTCGACCTCACGACCCTCGACGACCGCGGCGACCCGCGCTTCACGACGGACTTCCGCGACGTCTACGCGACGCTCGTCGAGGGCTGGATGGGCGCGTCGTCCGCAGCGGTGCTCGGCGAGGGCCGCGCGCCGCTGGGGTTCGTCGCGGGCTGACGCCCCCTACTTCACCGCCAGGTCCACGAGCAGCGAGGTCACCATCTCGAGGTTGTCGAGGAGCTGCTCGCGCGTGACGAACTCGTGCTCGGAGTGGCCCGTGTAGGGCTCGCCCGGCATCGAGGGGCCGAAGTTCACGCCGTTCGGGACGAGGCGCGCGTGCGTGCCGCCGCCGATGGAGAGCGGCGCGGCGTCGGTGATGCCCGTGTGGTGACGGAACGTCTGGAGCAGGACCTCGACGTGCGGCGCGTCGTGCACGCGGTGCGGGTCGCCGATGGACTGCTCGAGCGTCACGGCGTCGGCGAGCCCGCGCTCGGCGGACCAGCCCTCGACGGCCCAGCGGACGGACGCCTCGACCTCCTCGCGCGTGCGGCCCTCGGGGCGCCGCAGGTTGATGCCCGCGACGAGCCGCTCGCCGTCCTCGCGGAGCGTGCCGAGCGAGAGCGTGAGCGGGCCCATGAACGGGTCCTCGTAGGCGACGTCGCCGAAGCGCTCGGCGAGCCGGCCCGTGCCGAGCCGCTCGTCGACGAAGCGCGCCATGCGCGCCGCGCGCGAGTCCGGCCAGTCGTGCGTCGCGAGGAGCGCGGCGAGGTGCGTGATCGCGTTCACGCCCTGCTCGGGCTTGCTGCTGTGCGCCGAGAGGCCGCGCGCTCGGACGAGCAGTCGCGGGCGGCCGCCCTCGTCGACGCCGTCGTCCTCGAAGGTGAAGGTCGCCTCCTCGTCCGCGTCGGCCGCGGCGCGGAGCGCGTCGACGAGCGCGTCGTCCGCGCCGACGATCGTCGCGACCGCGTCCTCGGGCACCTGGCTGAGGAAGAAGCCGCCCGTGAACGCGACGAGCTCGGCGTCGCCCTCGGCGCCCGCCGCTTCCGGCCCCGCGATCCCCACCGTCACCGAGCACCAGCCCTTCTCGGCGGTGACCACCGGGTACTCCGCGTCGAAGGCCACGTTGAGCGGCGGCGGCGGGTTGCGCGCGAGGAACTCCTGGAACGGCGCCCAGTCCGACTCCTCCGTGTACGACACGATGAGCTCGACGCGCCGACGCAGCGGCCAGCCGATGCGCCGGAGCTCGCGCATCGCGACGAGCGCGCACGCGATGGGTCCCTTGTCGTCCTCGACGCCGCGCCCCACGAGCCGGCCGGGCTCGCTCGTCACGTCGAGCGTGAACGGATCGGCCGCCCACTTGCCCGCGTCCGCCGGCTGCACGTCGCCGTGCGTCACGAGGCCGAGCCGGTCCGAGCCGGCGCCGAGCGTCACGACGACGACGCTCCCGTGGTCCGCGAAGCCGAGCCCCGCCGCCTCGCACCAGTCCTTGAGGTAGGCGGTCATCGCCTGGAAGGACGGGTGGTCGCGGTTTGCGGTGCCCGAGCGGTGGAAGGTGTCGAAGGCCACGAGGTCCGCGAGCAGCGCCTCGACGTCCGCCGCGCCGCGCACGCGCGCGCGCGACGAGAGCATGATGGCCTTCTCGCCGGGGATCGCCGTCCCGGCGGGCGCGAGCCGCGGCCCGCCGTCCTGCGGCCCGCCGTCCTGCGCCGACGCGGACGCCGCGAACAGGAGGAGCAGCGCGGACGCCGCGGCGAGCCCTCGCACGCGCACGCCGCAGGCCGCCGTGCGTCGCAGCGCGAGCCCCCACCGTCCCGATCCGTTCAACCGCCACCTCCCTTCGGCACGCGGCCGAGCCGCCGCCGGATGTCCACGAGCTCGATGAACGACTGGAGGACGTCGCGCAGCACCTTCACGCGCGTGTCCTCCTCGTGGTGCCAGCGCACGGGCACCTCGACGATGCGCAGCCCGCGCCGCACCGCGCGCGCGAGCACCTCGACGTCGAAGCACCAGCGCGCCGTGCCCAGCTCCGCGAAGATCGCGCGCGCCTCGTCGCCGCGGAAGAGCTTGAAGCCGCAGGTGTAGTCGGCGACCGCCATGCCCGTCACGGCGTTCGCGAGCTTCGTGAAGCCGAGCCCGAGCTGCACCCGGATCCACGGCTGGCTGCGCTCGATGGTCGCCTCGCGGCTCTTGCGGTTCCCCACGACGACGTCCGCGCCGGCCTCGAGCCGCTCGAGGAACACGTCGAGCGTCTCCACGGGCGTCGACAGGTCCGCGTCCGAGAAGAGCACGGCCTCGCCCCGCGTGAGGGCCACGCCCGTGCGGATGGCCGCGCCCTTGCCGCGGTTCGCCTCGTGGTGCGCGCCGCGCAGCCGCTCGTCGTCCGCGACGAGCGCGTCGATGAGCGGCCCCGTCCCGTCCCGGCTGCCGTCGTCGACGAGCACGATCTCCCAACTCCCCGGCGCGAGCCGCTCGAGGGCCGCGCCGAGCTCGGTCACGCTCGCCTCCAGGCAGCCCGCCTCCTCGTAGACGGGGATGACGGCGCTGAGCTTCAACGACGGGGGCTCCTCGGGGGGCGGACATCCTATCCGAAAGGCGCGCCGGTCCGACGCGTCCGTGACGGGCGCGCGCCGGGCGCCGCGGCGGCTTGCGCGACGGCGCCGTCGCGGAGACCATCGGCCGTCTCGCCGGGCGTTCCTCCAGGCGATCGGCGGGGGCCGATCGAGGAGCCGACCGGCGACGCCCGCGTCGACACCGTCGACGCCGAGCACCGGGAGATCATCCATGAGCCATTCCCCGAACGCCGTCATGCTGAGCTGCCGCGACTGCGCGGCGAGCGTCGCCTTCTACCGCGACGTCCTGGGCTTCGAGCTCGAGCAGTCCTGGCCCGACGAGGCCGCCCCGCAGTGGGCCAACCTGCTCATGGACGGGCAGTCGATCATGCTCGGCCAGAACCCGAGCGAGGAGGAGGCCGCGAGCTGCGGGCACGGCCCGGAGGACCGCCTCGCGTTCTGGCGCGACAACGCGCGGGCCTTCCACGCGGCGGACCGGCCGGGCGTCGGCGTCGCGTTCTACATCCGCGTGCCGGACGTCGATGCGTACCACGCGGCGCTCGTCGAGCGCGGCACGACGCCGCTGCTCGGACCCATGAACCAGTTCTACGGCCTGCGCGACATCGTCGTCGCGGACCCCGACGGCTACCAGCTCGTCTTCTACACGCCCATCAAGATGTCCGAGTGCCAGTCGTGCGGCATGCCGCTCGCCGACGCGCAGCCCGGCCAGATGTACTGCGGGCACTGCACGGACGACGCCGGCAACCTCCACCCGTACGAGGCGATCCTCGAGGGCACGATCCAGGGGTACTTCATGGGCATGCGCGGGATGGAGCGCGCCGAGGCGGAGACCGCCGCCAAGGAGCACCTCGCGAAGATGCCCGCCTGGGTCGGGCGCTGATCGGCCGCTGACCGGCCGCGCCCCCCCACCGAACGCTCACCAGCACCACCCGTTTCCTCCCGAACCCGAGACCCCGGAGTCCCCCGTGTCCGACATCACCATCGACCAGTCCCAGACCGTCCTCCTCGCCGCCCTCGAGAAGTGCAAGGAGATGGGCGTCAAGATGAACGTCGCGATCGTCGACGCCGGCGCCAACCTCAAGGCCTTCGCGCGCCAGGACGGCGCGTGGCTCGGCTCGATCGACATCGCGATCAAGAAGGCGCGGACGGCGCGCTGGTTCGACATGCCCACGGGCGCCATCGGCGGGCTGAGCCAGCCGGGCGGTTCGCTCTACAACATCGAGCACAGCAACGGCGGGCTCATCACGTTCCCGGGCGGCGTGCCGCTCAAGGACGCGAGCGGCGCGATCATCGGCGCGGTGGGCGTTTCCGGCAGCACGGTCGAGGACGACCACGCCGTCGCGCAGGCCGCCGCGGACGCGCTCGCATGAGGCCGCGGTGCGATCGCGGCGCATCGCGCGTGCTCGCCGCGCTCGCGCTCGGACTCCTCGCGAGCTGCGCGTCGGGCGACACGGCGCCCGGCGCGCCCGCGTCCTCCGCGGCGTCGACCCCGGCGACGCCGATCACGCCCGCCGACCCGTCGGACCCGACGATCGCGCGGCGCCCGTATTCGCCGGAGGAGATCCGCGGCAACATGCCCGTCGGCTCGTGGACGCGCTACCGCCTCGAGCAGGCGGGCCGCCCGCCCGTGCTGCGCACGACCGAGGTCACGGCCGCCGACGCCGAGGGCGTCACCATGTCGAGCACGCTCACCTCGGAGTCCGGCGAGTCGCTCGGCCCGCCGCAGGAGGAGCGCGCCGGCTGGGTCGAGCTGCAGCACCACGCGACCTTCCCCCTCGGCTCGACCGTCGTCACGGAGCAGCGCCTCGACACGCCGTCCGGCGCGTGGGACTGCTGGCTCTACACCGTCTCGACGATGACGGACGGCACGCCCGAGGTCGCGCGCTTCCACTTCGCGAAGGACAAGCCGGGCGCGCCGGTGCGCTACGAGCAGGTCGTCGACGGGAACCGCGTGTTCCTCATGACGCTCGTCGGGCTGGGGAACGGTTCGTGAGCGACGCGGAGGGCCCGGCCCCGGCCGGCCCTCCCGGCGGCGCGGCGGGGGGCGTCGGGCCGGGCGCGGCGGACGGCGCGGACGACGGCGCGCGTCGCACGCGCCTCCTCGCGCGCATGCTCCTCCTCTGCGCGTGCGTGCTCGTGCCGATCCTCCGCGCGCCGCTGCTCGACGCGCCCTTCGAGCGCGACGAGGGCGAGTACGCGTACATCGCCTGGCGCATGGACGAGGGCGACGTCCCCTACCGCGACGCCTTCGACCAGAAGCCGCCCGGCGTGTTCGCCGCGTTCTGGGCGTCGTACCGCCTGCTCGACGACCCGGTCGTCTCCGTCCACCTCGCCGTGATGCTCTGGACGGTGCTCACGACGCTCGCCGTGGGCCTCGTCGGGCGGCGCGTCGCCGGGCCCGTCGGCGGCGGCCTCGCCGCGCTCGTCTTCGCGGTGCAGTCCTCGTCCACGGCGCTCCTCGCGCAGGCCGCGAACACGGAGCTCTGGATGGTGCTCCCGATGACCGCGTCCGTGCTCTTCCTGCTGCGCGGGCTCGAGCGGGAGCGCGCGCTCGACTGGCTGCTCACCGGCGCGCTCGTCGCGGCGGCGTGCTGGTTCAAGCAGGTCGCGGCGACGAGCGGGCTCTTCGTGCTCGGCGCGGCGCTCCTCGCGCGCGGCGGGCGGCTGCGGCGCGTCGGCTGGATGGCGGCCGGCGGGCTCCTCGTGTCGGCGCCCGTCGCGGGCGCGTTCGCGGCCGTCGGCGCGTGGCGGCCGTTCGTCGACGCGGTCTTCCTGCACAACCTGAGCTACGTCGGGTCGGCGGACGCGTCGCAGGCCTGGGACGCGCTGGGCCTCGCGCTCCGCAAGCAGGCGCCCGAGGCGTGGACGACCTGGGCCTTCGCGATCCTCGCGCTCGTGGTCCCGCAGGCGCGGCGACGTGCGGCCTTCCCCGCCGTGTGGACCGCGAGCCTCGCGCTCGGCGTCTGCTCGGGCTGGTACTTCCGCGAGCACTACTTCATCCAGTGGTTGCCGGGGCTCGCGCTGCTCGCGGGCGTCGCGGGCGGCACCGGTCTCGAGGTCGCGCGGCGCCTCCGTGCCCGTCCGGTCGCCGCCGTCCCGCTCGTGCTCCTGCTGCTCCTGCTGCCCGTGGGCTTCCGCTCCGGCGCGGGCGGCTCGCCGACGCGCATCGCCCGCACGCTCTACGGCCTCAACCCCTTCGCGGAGTCGGAGGAGCTCGGCCGTCGCGTCGCGGAGCTCAGCGCGCCGGACGACACGGTGTTCGTCCTCGGGTCCGAGCCGCAGATCCTCTTCCACGCGCGGCGCCGGTCCGCGACGCGGTACATCTTCACCTACCCGCTCACGGGCGGCTTCCCCGACTCGGTGGAGCGGCAGCGCGAGGCGATCGCCGAGGTCGAGGCGGCGGAGCCCGCGGTGATCGTCGTCGTGAACGTCGCGACCTCGCACCTCACGGCGCCGGGCCAGGAGCTCCCGCTCTTCGAGCGGATGAACGAGCTCGTCGCGTCGCGGTATCGTCTGGAGGTGATGGCCCACGCCGTGGACGACGAGCAGCCCTACCGCTTCCTCGAGGGCGACCGCGCGCGCCGCTTCCTCGCGCGCAACCCCGCCGCCTCCACCGTGCCGTCCGTGCGCCTCTACGTGCGGGACGACGCCCGGTGAGCGACGGCGATCGGGGAGCGGCGGAGGCCGTCGCGCGACCCGCGACGCGCGGCCCCGCGCGGGCGACCCGGCGATGCCTCGCGGCGCTCGCGCTGCTCGCCGTCGCGTGCGGCGACGCGACCGACCGCCGAGTGCCGCCCGCCGACGCGCCGGAGCTCGTGCTGCTCGTCACCGTGGACACGCTGCGCGCCGACCGCCTCGGCGCCTACGGGAGCGACGCGGGCCTCACCCCGCGGCTCGACGCGCTCGCCGCGCGTGCGCTCGTCTTCGACCGCGCCTACGCGCCGGCCTCCTTCACGCTGCCGTCCGTCGCCGGCGTCCTCACGGGCCGCTACCCCGAGGAGCTCGGCATCCGCGACAACGAGTCGGGCGTCCCCGGCGGCGTCGCCACCCTCGCGGGCGCGCTCCGCGACGCGGGGTTCCGCACCGGCGCCGTCGTGAGCAACTACGTGCTCCGCGCGCCGAGCGGCACGGCCCGCGGCTTCGACCGCTTCGACGACGACTTCACCGAACGCGAGTCGACACGCGGCTGGCCGGAGCGCACGGCCGCGCGCACGACGGACGCCGCCCTCGCGGTGCTCGACGCGCTGCTCGACGACGACGCGCCCGCGCTCCTGTGGGTGCACTACCAGGACCCGCACGGACCCTACACGCCCGCCGACGAGGCGCGCGCCGCGCAGCTCCCGCGCTACGCGGACGACCCGGCCGTCCCGCGCGACCTCCCGTTGCGCGACGACCCGCTGGGGCTCGGCGGCATCCCCGACTACCAGGCCGTCGACGGCCGCACGGACGCCGCGTGGTACCTCGCCGGCTACGACGCCGAGGTCGCCGCGACGGACGCCGCGATCGGCGCGCTGCTCGACGGCGTCGCGGCGCGCGTCCCCGCCGACGCGACGGTCACGCTCTTCACCGCCGACCACGGCGAGGGCCTCGGTGAGGACGACTACTGGTTCGCGCACGGCGAGCTGCTCACCGACCCGCTCGTCGCCGTGCCGCTGCTGCTCGCCGCGCCGGGCGTGGCGCCGGGCCGGCGCGCGGACGTCGCGAGCCTCGTGGACGTCGTCCCCACGCTGCTCGGGCTCGCGGGCGTCGACGCGCCGGACGCGCTCACGGGCCGCGACCTCCTCGCGCCGGGCGCGACGTCGGCCCCCGCGCGCGCGTACCTCGCGACGCTCGGCGGCGCACGCACGCCGCGCGTCGCGCTCGTCGAGGGCGACCACAAGTTCGTGCTGACGCTCGAGGGGTCGATCTGGCGCGGCGCGCTCTTCGAGCGGCGCCCCGGCGAGCCCGAGCGCGCCGTGCCCTCCGGCGACCTCGGCCCCGCGATGCGCAAGGCGCTCCGCGACCTGCGCCAGCGCTACCGCGGCGCCGCCGAGACGCGCCAGGAGCTCTCGCCCGAAGAGCTCGAGGCGCTCCGCGCGCTCGGCTACACCGGCCGGGGCGACGACCCGTGAGCCCGCGCGCCCGCGCCGCGCTCCTCGCCGCCGCGCTCGCCGTCGCGACCGCGCTCCCCTACCTGCAGACCGCGTCGTTCGGCTTCGTGACCTTCGACGACCCGGGCTACGTGCGCGACAACCCGATCGTCGTCGACGGGCTCACCGCCGACGGCGTCGCGCGCGCGTTCGGCGAGGCGCGCATGGCGAACTGGCACCCGCTCACCTGGGTGTCGCACATGCTCGACGTCGAGCTCTTCGGCATGGACGCGGGCGCCCACCACCTCGTGAACGTCGCGCTCCACGCGCTGAACGCCGCGCTCCTCTTCCTCGCGCTCCGCGCGCTCGCCGGCGGCACGTGGCGCCCGCTCGTCGTCGCCGCGCTCTTCGCGCTCCACCCGCTCCGCGCGGAGTCCGTCGCGTGGATCTCCGAGCGCAAGGACGTGCTCTCCGGCACCTTCTGGATGCTCGCGCTCCTCGCCTGGGCGCACCACGCGCGCGCGCCCTCGCCGCGACGTCTCGCGCTCGTCGCGACCGCGTACGCGCTCGGGCTGCTCGCCAAGCCGATGGTCGTCACGCTGCCCGTCGTGCTCCTGCTGCTCGACGCGTGGCCGCTGCGGCGCGCGACGCTCCTCGGCACGGCCGGCGACGTCGGCGAGACGACCGACGCGACCGACGACGCGCCGGACGCACCGCCCCGCGCCGTCGCGACGCCGCTCCGCCGCCTGCTCGGCGAGAAGGGCGTGCTCCTCCTGATCGGCGTCGCGGCCGCCGTCGTGACCGTGCTCGCCCAGCGCGCCGGCGGCGCCGTGACCTCGCTCGACGTCACGACCCCCGTCGAGCGCGCGCTCAACGCCGCGCGCGCGTGCGGCCTCTACCTCGCGTCCACCGCCTGGCCCGTCGACCTCGCGTTCTTCTACCCGCACCCCGCGCAGGTCGGCCGCCCGTTCCTCGCCGAGGCCCTGCTCTCCCTCGGCGCCCTCGTCGCGGTGAGCGTGCTCGCCGTCCGCCTCCGCCGGAGCCGCCCGTGGCTGCTCGTCGGCTGGCTCTGGTTCCTCGTGACCGTCGCGCCCGTCGTCGGGCTGCTCCAGGTCGGCGAGGCCGGACACGCCGACCGCTACACCTACCTCCCGACCGTCGGCGTCGCGATCGCCGTCGTCTGGGAGCTCGCCGACCGGCTGCGCCGCCTCCCGCGCGCCGCCGTCGCCGGCGGCGTCGTCGCGCTCCTCGCCGTCCTCGGCCGGCTCACCCACGCGCAGGCCGCCACCTGGCGCGACAGCGCGACGCTCTACGAGCACGCCCTCGCCGTGACCGACGACAACTACACCGCGCACCTCAAGCTCGGCGAGCTCCACATCGAGAGCGGCGACCTCCCGCGCGCCGAGGCCCCCCTCCGCGCCGCCCTCGCCATCGAGCCCCGCCTCGCGCAGGCGCACTACCTCCTCGGACAGGTCCACATGGCGCGCGGCGAGAACGCCGCCGCCGAGGACGCCTTCCGCGCGGCGCTCGACCTCGCCCCCCGCCTCTCCGAGGCCCACAACAACCTGGGCATCCTGCTCGCGCAGTCGGGCCGCCTCGACGAGGCGCTGCAGCACCTCGAGGCGGCGGTGCGCTCGGACGCGTCGAACTCGGCCGCAAAGCAGAACTTGAACGTGGTGCGGGGGATGCGGCAAGGGCGTTGAGCGACGTCGCCGTGCGGGCGGTGGCTCCTCGACGGTCCGGCGCTTGCAGCGGCCCGGGCGCTCCGCGCCCGTCCGCTGAAGCGCTCCCGCTCGGTTTCTGGGCATCAGACCGTGCGCACGCGCCGGCACGTCGACGTCGCACGGACGTGGCGTGGTGAACGGCTCGCGTTCGGCACGCGCGTTGTGATCGGCATCACGATCGGGTCGCGCCCTACGGCGGTCGGACACAAGGACGGCCCGCGACCGATGTCGCAATCGGCCGCGACGACGTTGCGCGCGCACACTCCACGCGACGCTCGTCCCTCGCCGGCTTCCCGTCCCGTGCGGGCTGTCCGATGCCCAGAAACCGAAGTGAGGCGGTTCAGCGGACGGGCGCGCAGCGCCCGGGCCGCTGCGAGCGCCAGGGCCCCAGCGAACGCGACTTGCGCGACACCGGAACCGACGTAGTCTTCACCCGGAAGCGCTCGGTCCCGCGAGAAGACCGCGCGCTCTCCGTCGAGGTCCGCACGGACACGTCGCCCCGGGCACCGAGGTGGGCGACCGGACCTCGCCTGCAAGTCTGGAAGGAGTGACAGTCGATGCCGCCGAGGTGCGTCCGCACCTCCGTGCTCGCGTGGACCGCGGCCGCCCTCGTGGCGATCGCGTCGCCCGCGCTGCGCGGACAGGTGCTGCCCAACGGGCCCGTCGAGGGCCGGCCGCTGCAGCGCGGTCCCGCGCCCGGGATCCGTGCGGCGACGACGCCGGTCGACGCGCCCGACGGACCCGCGCACCTCGACCCCGCGCTCACCGCGACGGACAACGGCGACACGGCGTCCGCGACCGACGCGACCCCGCCGCTCCGCGTGCACCTCAGCGTCGGCGACGAGCCGTGGAGCTACGTGCCGCCCCCCGCGCAGGGCCACTGCCTCCAGACGTACCGCCTCTTCCTCCCGCCCGACGAGCTCGACCGCCCGCCCGGCGGCTGGCCCGTCCTCGTGCAGGTCAAGCTGAGCGGCTTCCGGCAGACCCCCGACGTCCCGTCCATCGAGGACGACACCTTCCTCGCGGACTACCTCGACGCCGGCATCGCCGTCGTCGTCGCGCGCGTCACGCCGTCCATCGACGTCACCGACCCGCTCTGGCAACGCGGCTGCGCCGCCCCCCCCGGCGACCTCCCCGGGCGCGGGCTCTTCCACCCGCCCGGCGTCGTGCCGCCCGACCTCGCCGCGTCCGGCATCGCGCCCTACGACAGCGACCTCTTCCCCATGGCCGAGAAGGACGCCGTCATGCTCCTCCAACGCGTGCGCTTCCTCGCGCGCCAGGAGCACGGCCTCGACACGGAGGAGGAGCTCGCCATGGCGCAGCTCGACCACCGGCTCGTCGCCGTGCACGGCGTGAGCGCGGGCGGCATGGCGCTCATGTGGGCGGCCGTCGGCCCCGACCGACGCGACGAGGCGCCCTTCGCCGGACGCACCGGCCCGTGGGCCGAGACCTCGCGCCCGGACGTCGCCGCCTTCGAGCTCGCCGCGACCTGGATGCCCGCCTTCCACCCCGACGTCCGACCGCCCACGCCGCACCTCGGCATGTACGGGCACTCGAACATCCCCGCGCCGACCCTCGGCGACGCCGACCCCGCCGAGCTCCGCGCCGCCTCGCCGCTCGCGTACGCGGACCCCGACCACGTGCGCGCCCTCCCCGTCTGGATGCGCTACGACGAGCCGTCCTGGTCCGCCGACCACGGCAGCGCCGACGCGGGCTGCCCCGGACCGCCGCCCTGCTTCCCCGGCGCCGGCCTCGAGGGCCTCGCCGTCGCCGACGAGAGCTGGGTCGGCATGCACCCCGCGTGGAGCGGCTACGCCTGGACGACGCGCTTCCCCCGCACCGAGCTCGTCATCACCGACCCCGCCGCGTGGGCGCAACGCGGCGACGTCGACGCCGTCCCGCTCTTCGACGTCAGCGCCGGCGCCCGCAGGAAACACCTGCTCGACTGGATCCTCGCGCGCTTCGACGACATCCGCGCGACCTGGGGACCCGACGACGACCGCTGGAAGGACCTCGGCTACGGCCTCGCCGGCAGCCGCGGCGTGCCGCGCCTCACCGTCACGTCGACACCCGCCGACGACGGCGCCTGGACGCTCCGCCTCGACGGCGCGCTCCCCGACGCGCGCGTCGCGTGGGTCGGCGGCGAACACCCGCGACTCGCGTCCCTCGCGGGCGGCGTCGTCGTCCCGTGGACGACACACGCCGAGGCCGGCCGCCGCACCGACGCGTCCGGCGCGCTCGTGTGGCGCGTCCCGGACGACGGGGGTGACGCGCGCACGGTGTATGTGCAGGCGCTCGTCGAGGATCCGGGGGCGCCTCGGGGGGTCGCGTTCACGAACGCTTTGCGCGTGACCTTCGGCGAGTAGCGTCGACGGACGCGGTCGCGATCACGTCGGTGGCGCTCCGCTCGGTCGGTCGCGGCGGGACGGACGCGCTGGGGTGGCGGTGGTGGCGCCGACCGTGAAGGCATACCTGCGGCCCGTGCTCAGACAAGTCCTCGGGCCTTCGGCCCTGCGGGAGATAACTGCGCGCGGGCCGCAGGTATGCCTTCACGTCGCATCCGGAACGGTCTCCACGGCGCGTCCGTCCCGTCGCGACCTCCCTCGCTGCGCTCACATCGTCAGGCGGGTGGAGACGCGTCGAAGGGTGGGCGCACGGACCGCGACGATCCGTGCGAACGGGTCGGCGACATGGAGAGGGTCACGAACTGAATGCCGACGCCGCGCTGGGGACGCGCGAGAGAACGGCCCGGCTCGTCACGCTCCACGGGGTGTCGGATCGCTTCGCTCCCGACCGCGACGGGAGTCCGCGGGACGTCACGCCCGCCCTGCGCGACGCCGACGGACTCCAGACTCTCGGAGGAACGCCTGAGGTCCGCCGACGAGTGCGAGCGCGGAACGCGCGATGCACGGCGGGGCCGCGGGGGCGTCTCCCGGCTCCGCACGTCCGTCGAAGCCTCGCGCCGCGCGGGGCCCTCCCGACGGGTGCCGGTGTGAGTGCAGCGAGGAAGGTCGCGTCGGGCCGGACGCGCCGTGACAGGGGTTCCCGATGCGACGTGAGGGCATGTCTGCGGCCCACGCGCAGTTATCTCCCGCAGGGCCGAAGGCCCGAGGACCTGTCTGAGCATGGGCCGCAGACATGCCCTCACGGTCGGCTCCACCGACCCAAAGCCAGCGCGTCCGGCCCGCCGCGCCCGCCCGAGCGGAACGCCGCCGAGTCCACGTCGCGACGACACCGCTCGTCACCGGTGAAGGCTTCACTCCCCTGCGTGCGCAGGGTTTCCCACGGCCGGGATCTCGATCGGTGGATCTCGGCGGAGACCGCGTTGCGCCGCCGTCGCGCCGGTCGGAGGGCGGGAAGCGCGGAGGGGCCGGAGGCTCGAATCCCGAGTTGTCCACATCCGACGGGGATCTTCGGCCCCGCGGGTCAGCCGTCGCGACGGCGGCGGCGGAGGTCCTGGAGGAGGGCGCGGGTGTCGCGGTCGTCGGGGCGGAGGTCGAGGGCGCGGCGGAGGAGTCGCTGGGCCTCGGCGGGGTCGCCGTGCTCCGCCTCGAGGCGGCCGAGGAGGGCGGCGCACTCGGGGGAGGACGGCCGGAGGGCGACGGCCTCCCGGAGCGGCGGGAGGGCCTCGGCGGGCCGGCCGTCGGCGGCGAGCAGCGCGCCGAGCCGGTAGCGGGCCTCGAAGCTCGAGGGGTCGGCGGCGGCCGCCCCGCGGAAGAGCGTCTCGGCCTCGTCGAGCTCGCCGGTCGACGCGAGGGACTCGCCGAGCGCCTCGGCGGCGGGCGCGTAGCTCGGCTGGATGGCGAGCGCGCGACGGAACTCGGCGCGCGCGCCCTCGACGTCGTCGCGACGTTCGAGCGCGAGTCCGAGGTGGTGGCGCGCGAGCGGGTTGTCGTCCGTGACGTCGACGGCGCGCTTGAAGAGGAGGTAGCTGTTGCGCCACGTGCCGACCTGCTCGTGCGTGACGAGCGAGAGCGCGACGACGGCGCCAACGAGCGCGCCGCCGAGCACGACGCGGCCGCCGCGACGCGTGCCGAGCAGGTCAGTCGCCGTCCACACGAGGGCGACGCCGAGCCCGAGGTGCGGGAGGTAGCTGAAGCGGTCGGCGAGCAGCTGGCTGCCCACCTGCATGAAGCCGATGACCGGCACGAGCATGCCGAGGAACCAGGCCCAGCCCGTGAAGAGCCAGGCCTTGCGGCGCGCGAAGGAGGCGACGAGCACAGCGAGCGTGACGGCGACGAGCGCGGCCCAGAGCCACGCGCCGCGCGTCGTCCAGTCGTCGAGCACGCGGTCGGCGAAGCCTTGCGGCAACGGGTAGAAGCACGCGAGGTCGTCGGGCAGAAACGTCTTGCGCAGGTAGAGCGTCCAGCCGATGGCCGGCGTGGCGAGCTTGTTCGCGAACGGGATGTCCGTGGAGGAGGTCACGCGGTCGCCGGCGGCCCAGACGGTCATGGACGCGGAGCCCGCCGAGAGCAGCAGCAGCGGGACCTTCTCGAGCAGGACGACGCGCAGCGGGCGCGGCGGCGCGAGGCCGCGCGGGTCGTCCGTCGGCTCCGCGCGGAGGACGGGCAGGTCGATGCGTCGCAACGGCCACACGTCGAGCAGCAGGAGCACGGCGGGCAGCGTGATGATCGTCGACTTGCAGAGCAGCCCGAGCGCGAAGGAGACCGCGACGAGCGCGTAGCGACGGGCGTCGGGGCGGCGGAGGTAGCGCGCCCACGCGCCGAGCGTGAGCAGGAAGAAGAGCGCCGCGAGGAGGTCCTTGCGCTCGGTGGCCCAGGCGACGGACTCGGCGCGCAGCGGGTGCACGGCGAAGAGCAGCGCGACGGCCGCGGCGCGCGCGGTCGCGCCGGTGAGCGCGCGCAGCACCCACACGACGAGCACCGCGTTCAGCCCGTGGAGCACGGCGTTCACGACGTGCGCCGGGCCCGGCTCCGGGCCGAAGAGCTCGACGTCGAGCATGTGCGACAGCCACGTCAACGGGTGCCAGTTGTTCATGCGCACGCCGGTGAAGGCGCGCGTCACGCCCTCCCAGGTCAGGCCGCCCTGCACCCACGGGTTCCGCTGGATGTAGTACGGGTCGTCGAAGCTCACGAACCCGAAGCGGTGCACCTGCGCGTAGAGGACCGCGACGAGGCCGGCGACGACGACGCTCGCGGCGGCGGCGAGCCCTCGGCCGGACGGGCGGTCGACGGGCGCGGAGGGGAGCGTCGGCTCGGCCATGGCGCGCGCATCCTAGCCTGACCTCTCCACGGACACCTGCTGCGAACGCGAATGAGCCTTCGTGGACTGCGTTGGAACACCACTCGCCATCCTCGACGGGGTGACACCCCGCCTCCGGTGGCGAGCGGCGCTCCGCCTTGCCACGAAGGCTCATTCGCGCTCTCGCGACGATGTCCGTGGAGAGGTCAGGCTAGCAGCCGGCGGCACGGGAACCCGGCGAGCGCGCTCGCACCCGGCTCCCCCGCGAGGCACGATGGTGCGTCCCGCCGCCCGCGAGACCCCATGCCGCCGCGCGCCCCGCACGCCTCGACGCTCCCCACGCTCGCGCTCGCGGTCCTCGCGACGCTCGCCGCGTGCCGCGCGCCGGCGGCGACCGCGGCGCCGCCGCGCGCGGACGAGCCGACGGCGCTCGCCGACGTCCCCGTGGCGCCGGACGCCGCCGTCGCGGGGGCGGACGTCGCGGAGGACGTCGCGGCGCCCGCCGCCGACGACGGGTCCGTGCGACTCCTCACGCCCGACGGCGACCTGCTCGCGGGTCTCTCGGTCGACGGCCGGCCGATCACCTACAGCGTGCACGGTCGCGGCGCGGACACCGCGTTGCTCCTCGCGACGATCCACGGGGACGAGGACGCCGGGACGCCGCTGCTCGAACGGCTCGCGGCCGAGCTCGAGGCGGACCCGGGCCTGCTCGCCGGAGGCCGCGTCGTCGTCGTACCCGTCGCGAACCCGGACGGTCTCGCGCGCGGCCGGCGGCACAACGAGCGCGGCGTCGACCTCAACCGCAACTTCCCCGCCGGCAACCGTCGCGAGCGACGCACGTCCGGCGACGCCGCGCTCTCCGAGCCCGAGGCGCGCGCGCTCCACGACCTCCTCGAGCGCTACCGGCCCGACCGCATCCTGAGCATCCACGGGTGGATCGGGCTCGTCGACTGGGACGGCCCGGCGGACGACCTCGCGCGCGCGGTGTCCGAGCGCTGCGGCCTCCCGGCGCGTCGCATCGGCTCGCGGCCCGGCTCGCTCGGATCGTACGCCGGCCTCGACCTCGGGATCCCCGTGCTCACCCTCGAGCTGCCCGCCGTCGCGCGCGTCCAGGGGCCCGACGCCCTGTGGGACGACTACGGTGACGCGCTCCTCGCCTTCGTCCGGGGCGTCCCCCCGGCATCCTCCCCGGAGTCCCCCCGATGACCGACGCCCTGCACTCCGTCGAGGCCGCGCTCGCCGCCGGCACGACCGTCCGCCTCTCCGCCGGCTCGCACACGTGGTCCGGCGACGAGCCCGCCGACAAGGGCGGCGCGGACGAGGGACCGAACCCCTACGAGCAGCTGCTCGGCGCGCTCGCGACCTGCACGGCGATCACGCTGCGCATGTACGCCGACCACAAGCAGATCGCGCTCACGTCGGTGGACATCACCGCGCGCTTCACCCGCGAGCAGGCGAAGGACTGCCCCGAGCACGAGCTCGACGACGACACGCCGCTCGACGTCATCCGTTCCGACGTCGTGCTCCGCGGCACCTTCGACGACGCGCAGCGCGAGCGGCTCACACAGGTCGCGGGGCGCTGCCCGGTACACAAGACGCTCGACGGCGGGCCGTTCATGGTCGAACGCGTCCACTTCGAGCCGGGGTGATCGCGGGGTCCGGCGGCGTCCGGCCGCCGGACGCGGCGACGGGGCGGGGCGCCGCGCGCGGCTCCCCGCCGTCGTCGCGTGGACGCGACGGCAGCACGAGCAGGTGCATGCTCGAGGCGCGGAGCATGGCCGCAGCCGGAGCCGGAGCCGGTGCCGGGGCCGGAACCGGAACCGGAACCGGAACCGGGGCCGAACCCGAACCCGAACCCGAAGCCGAACCCGAAGCCGAGCCCCAAGCCGAACCCCAAGCCGAACCCGAAGCCCCCCGCCCCGGCCATCGCCCGCGCCGCGACCCCCGCGACGCGTCATGCCCAGAAACCGCCGATCGATCCTTCAACGGCCGCGGGCTCCGCCCGCGGTCCGTTGCTAGGACGGCGCCGACACAGAACGCCCCCCAGCCGGCGCCGCGTCGAACACCACCCTAGAATTGGAAGTAGATGAAGGCCTGGTACCCCGTCGCCGCGAACGGCAGCGCGAGCGCGACGACGACGCCGAACACCGCGGCGTAGGCGACGTCCGGCAGGCGTGCGAGGCGCGCGGGGATGCGGCCGTTCGCCATGACGACCTGGGCGACGGCGAAGACGGGGACGAGCGCCCACCAGGCCGGGTCGACGGAGGCGGTCGCGTCGGCGCCGGCGCCGACGAGGCGGGCGAGGACGGTGCCGGCGGTGGCGAGGTCCGGGCTCCGGAAGACGACCCAGCCGACGAGCACGAGGACGAGCGTCAGCAGGTGCCCGAGCGGGCCGGCGGCGCCGGCGCGGCTGCGACCGGTGACGCGCTCGAGCACGAGGAAGAGCCCGTGGTAGAGGCCCCAGACGACGAAGGTCCAGTTCGCGCCGTGCCACAGGCCGCAGAGCAGGAAGACGACGACGAGGTTGCGGTAGGTCGCGACGCCGCCGGCGCGGTTGCCGCCGAGCGGGATGTAGAGGTAGTCGCGGAACCAGGTCGACAGCGAGATGTGCCAGCGTCGCCAGAACTCGGTGATGCTGCGCGCGAGGTACGGGAACGCGAAGTTGACGGGCAGCGTGTAGCCGAGCATGCCCGCGGTGGCGATGGCCATGTCGGAGTAGCCGGAGAAGTCGCCGTAGATCTGGATCGTGTAGAGCAGTGAGGCGAGCCAGTGGTCGAGGGCGCCGTAGGAGGTGGGGTCGGCGAAGACGGCGTCGACGACGGGCGCGACCTGGTCGGAGATGCACGCCTTCTTGATCCAGCCGAGGAGGAAGAGCGTGCAGAGCGGCCGCCACGCGACGTCGGCGGCGCGGCGCGGCGTCGCCATCTGCGGCAGGAAGTCCGACGCGCGGACGATGGGCCCGGCGACGAGCTGCGGGAAGAAGGCGACGAAGAGCGCGACGTCGCGGAAGCTGCGGTTGGCGGCGAGGTTCCCGCGGTAGACGTCGATCGTGTAGCTGAGCGTCTGGAACGTGTAGAAGCTGATGCCGACGGGCAGGACGATCTCGAGCGTCGGCTGGTCGAGGTCGACGCCGAGCAGCCCGGCGAGACGGACGGCGCCGTCGGCGAAGAAGCCGAGGTACTTGAAGACGCCCAGCAGCCCGAGGTTCGCGACGAGGCTCGTGAGCAGCCAGCGCTTGCGCACGCGCGGGTCGTCGGAGCCGGCGATGCGCAGCGCGGCGGTGAAGTCGACGACGGTCGACGCGAGGATGAGCGAGAGGAAGCGCGGGTCCCAGGCGCCGTAGAACGCCCAGCTCGCGAGGAGCAGCCAGGTCTTGCGGAGGCCGTCGCGGCGGACGGACCAGTAGAGGCCGGCGGCGACCGCGAAGAAGACGACGAAACGCAGCTCGTTGAAGAGCACTCAGTCGTCCTCGCGCATCCGGTCGGCGACGAGCTCCGCGAAGAGCCGGGAGAAGTGCAGGGCGCCCGGGCGGTTGAGGTGGTTCCGGTCGTAGCGGCGGTCGAGTCGGTAGAGCTCCGGGTAGCGCCGAGGGCTGTTCATGGGGACGACGTCCTCGAGGACGTCGGCGCGGCGCAGCGCGGTGACGACGGGCGACGCGAGGAGGCCCGGCGGCAGCACGGCGACGGGCCGCGCTCCCGCGGCGCGGATCGCGTCCTCCTGGTCGACGAAGGCTTCCACGTTGACGCGCGCGAGGTCGACCTTTGCGGCGTTGCGGCGGTCCATGGTCGCGACGTCGGCCTTGTAGCCCTCGGGGTCGGCGAGGAGCGCCTTGCGCCGGAGGACGAACCGGTCCTCGGTGAGGTCGTCGAGCGGCAGGTAGCCGCGGTCGCGGACGAAGACGTCCACGAGCTCCGACGGCTCGTCGAGCCCGGCCAGGTGCGTGACGGTCGTGCGGCCCAGGCCGTAGTTGCCGAGCCGCCGCGCGAAGAGGCGCAGGTGCGTCCACGCGTCGTCGAGCTTCCGCCGAGGCGTGTCGGCGGCGAGCCACACGGAGCGCAGCGCCTGTCGCGTGGCGCGCCACGTGTGCCAGCGGACGGAGCGCTCGGTGAACGCGTTCGGCGAGTCGGCGATGCGCCCGAACCAGGGGCGCGGCTCGTAGAACACCCAGCGCAGGCCGGGCGGCGCGTCGGCCAGCACCTCGCGCATGAGGTGGTCCGTCTCGAACGCGTCCATGCCGCCGATGCCGAAGTTGAACGACGTCGCGGCGACGTTGCGCGCGGCGAGTTCGCGGTCGATCACCGCGGGGACGAACGAGCGGTAGACGTAGCTGCTGCCGAAGTAGAGGACGTCGACCTCGTCGCGGACGCGCTCGTAGGCGTCGAGCTTCTCGCGGATGTCGAAGCCGCCCGGCCACGGGACGAGGCGGCGGATCCCGGCGGACGTCGCGAGGAAGGTCGTCCCGGCGACGAGCAGCAGGAGGACGGCGCGGGGGGCGCGGCGCACGGAGGCGGTCACCCTCCGCCGGGCGCGAGGAGGCCGTCGGCGTCGACGGGCGGGACGGTCCCGCCGCCCGGGCCGCCGGGCGCGACGCCGGCGCCCCCGGGGGGAGTCGACGCGCCGGGGAACGGGCCGCCGCCGGGGCCCTCGGGCAGGACGGGCGGGCAGTCGTCGGGGCGGCCGTCGCCGTCCGCGTCCTCGACGAGGCCGAAGAACACCTCGTAGAGGTCGGGCACGAGGTTGCCGTTGCAGTCGACCTGCGCGACGTCGGGCACGCCGTCGCCGTCGAGGTCCTTGCCGGGTCGCGCGGCGATCTCGATCGCGTCGGCCGTGCCGGAGAGGTCGCGGTCGCAGTCGGCGACGAGGTAGCGCGAGGCCTCGGACATGAGGCCGAGGCTGTCCGACACGAGGAAGCGCACCTCCTGGTAGTGCACGTCGGGGCATCCGTCCGTGCTCAGGAGCTGCTGCTGCACGCAGCCCGACACGATGGGGCCGGGGTGGTTGTGGTCGTCGTGGTGCAGGATGACCTGCCACGCGCAGCTCAGCGCGGCGGCCTCGTCCTCGGCGTCCGCGGCGGCGCCCTCGAGGGTCACGAGCTGCGGCACGTCGGTCGAGTACGTGCCGAAGTCCGCCGGCGCGAGGATCGTCGCGGTCGGCGGCGTATTGCCCGCGGAGACGACGACGCTCGCCGTGTCGGTCGCGCCGGCCGGGTCCGTCACGACGACCTGCACCGGGACGTTCACCGGCGTCGGGTCCGGCACGGACGGCACGGCGAGGACGCGCAGCTCGCCGAGCGTGAAGAACTCGAGGTCGCCGCCGGGCGTCCCGTGGATGCGGATGCCGTCGCCCGACGTCGGGTCGAACGAGAGGTCGTAGCGCACGTAGTTCTCGACGCCGGGCCCGACGTACGCGGGCGACGAGACGAGCCCGGTCACGTCGGTCCAGACGCCGTCCTGCCGCACCTGGACCGTGGGTGCGTCGAGCCAGCCGCCGAACACCGAGAACTGCCGCCCGAGCTGGAGCAGCATGCCGACGAACTCGTGCTCGTCGGGGAAGCCGTAGCCCATCCAGTCCTCGCCGCCCTTGTCGGGCACGAGGTCGGCGTCGACGTGCACCGTGTCGAACATCTCGTCGTACGACATCGACCCCTCCGGCGGGAACACGCCGTCGCGGATGACCTCGGGGTCGTCGTTGGCGGTGCCCATGGAGCCCGGCGGCACGAGCTCGAAGACGTGCGCGAGGATCTCGGTCGCCGCGCCGGTGACGTCCGTCGACGGGAAGGTGCGGACGGGGCGCGGCGCGATGCTCGGCGCGATGCCCGGGCCGAGGTCCCACGTGTAGGAGAGCTCGCCGTCCTCGGGATCGGTGGAGCTCGTCGCGTCGAAGGCGACGGTGAGCGGCACCTCGCCCCACGTCGCCGAGCTGGAGACCTCGGCGGACGGCGGCAGGTTGCCCTCGAGGTAGCGGACGCGGTGGAGCTCGGAGACGCCGGTGTCCGTGAGATCGAGGTAGTAGAGCGCGCCGTCGGCGGGGTTCTCCGCGATGTGCACGACGCGCCCGGTCGGGTCGGCGAACTCGCGCACCTGGACGAGTCGGTGCTGCTCGTCGAACACGAAGTTGCGGATCCAGCCGGCGCCGTAGTCGGCGTGGAAGAGCGTGTTCCGCCAGGTGAACGGGAAGACGACGCCCGTGTAGAAGGCCCCGCCGATCGAGGCGTTGCCGGTGAACGGCTCGCCGACGACCGGCGACGCCGGGTCGTCGATGGGCACGCCGAAGACCGGCCCGCCGTCGACAACGGGCACCCAGGCGGTGCCGTCGTGCGCCCAGGAGACCGCCGCCGGGCGATGCACGTGCACCGGGGCGGAGGTGATCGGCTGGGCCGGGAAGCACGGGTTCGGCCAGACGCGCGTCCCGTCCCCGGCCTGCACGACGAGGTCCTGGAACGAGAAGAACGGCTGCGCGCAGACGCCGCGCCCCTGGACGCCGACGTCGTGCAGCGGGTTGGGCGCGTCGAGGTTCGCCACGGGCGTCGGCGCGATGACCGGCTGCGGGTCGACGCCCTCGAAGAGCGGCCACCCGAAGTTGGCGCCGCCCGTGACGGCCACGTCGAGCTCCTCGAAGCTGCTGCGGCCCACGTCGCCGATGTAGAGCGCGCCGGGGTCCGCGGCGGCGGGGTCCGGGCTGCCGGTCCCCGGACGCACGGCGAAGCGGTACGGGTTGCGGAGCCCGAGCGCCCACACGCGCGAGCGCGCCGCGCGCGGCGCCGCCGGGTCGTACCACGGGTTGCCCGGCAGCCCGTCGCCCGTGCGCGGGTCGATGCGCAGGATCTTCCCCGCGAGCGAGTCGACGAGCTGCGAGCGGAACCAGTCCACGTCCTCGGCGGGACGCAGGATGCCGTCGGCGAGGCAGGTGCCGCTGCTCGAGTCCTCGCTGTCCGAGTCCCCCATCGAGACGAGCAGGGTCCCGTCACGTCCGAACGCCAGCGACCCGACGGAGTGACCGCCGGAGCAGATGGGCAGCCCGGTGGACTTGCTCTCGCCGACGAGCACGGTCCGGCTGTCGGGCAGGACGGTCGTGAAGCCGGACGCCGCGGCCGCCGTGTAGCGCGTGATGCGTCCCACGGTGTCGACGAAGGGCGCGTCCGCCGTCGGGTCGTAGCCGGGCGTCCCGAACATCGTGAGGTGGTGGTGGTCCACGACGTAGAGGAGGTAGATGTGCCCGTTGACCTGGAAGTCCGGGTCGAGCGCGAAGCCGAGCAGCCCGTGCGAGCCCCAGGTCGCGATCTCCTCCGTGAGGTCGAGCATGACCTGGGGCGCGCCGGCGCCGGGCGGCTGGACGTAGAGCTGCCCCGTCCGCTGCCAGAGGTAGGCCTGTCCCGCGGGGCCGAAGGTGAAGCCCACCATCTGGCCGAGCCCGCTCAGCACGACCTCGTCGACGAAGCCGACCGGGAGGATGTCGGCCGCCTCGGGGGGGTCGCCGCCCGGAGCGGCCTGCGCGGCGACGCCGCCGAGGGAGAACGCGAGCACCGCGAGCGCGGCGAGGAGCGGCGGGACGACGGACGGTGGCGCGGGACGCATGGGCCCTCCCGGGGAGAGGCCGCGCGACGGCGCGACCGGGCCCGGGATTCTAACGGCTGGCCCGCGGAGCCCCGTCCGTCAGGCGTCGGCCGGGCGGGCCAGGCGCTCGGCCGCCTCGTCCGCGGCCCGGAACGCCCGGTCGGCCTCCGAGAAGACCCCCACGAGGGTCCACGAGTCGTCGAGCCGCGCGCTCACGACCCAGCGCTCCCAGTCGCGGGACCATTCGGTCACGGTGAGGGGGCGGAGCAGGCGCTCGGCGGAGGCGTCGGGGGTGCACATGAAGGAAGGCGTGAGCACGGGGTGATCGTCGGGGGTGGCGGCCTGTCGCGTGTGCGCGAGGCGTCTTCGCGGCGCGTCGTCGAGCCCCTCATCCTGCCTCGCCCCGAGGGCGTGTTCCACAGCTCGGGGCGAACTTCTCGTGACGGGTCGCTCTCTCATGAACGGTCGCAAACGGCGGCCTCCGCGATTTCGGAAGCGGCGCGAGGGGAGTTGAGGTCGGCGCGTCACGGCGCGAATCCGGACACCGCGATCGGCGGGTCGGGGCTTCACCCGGGATGTCCGTCGTCACTTCGTCACGCACGGACGGTAGACCCGCCGTAGGATCGGGGTCGCGGTAGACCCCATCCCGTGAGAACCGGAGGAACCCATGAAGAAGCTCCTTGCCGTCTGTGCCTGCCTGCTCGTGTTCACCGCGGTCCGCGCGACCGCCACGACGCCGTTCTGCTGGGACAACACCGACAAGCTCATCGTGAAGCTCAAGACGCTCGACCTCACCACGGAGCAGCTCAAGGACGTGTTCGCCTACCAGGCGGAGCACCGCGAGCTCATGGCGGCCAGCCACGAGGACGGCCGGGGGTGCCGCGTGCACGAGAACCACGAGGTCGTCTTCGAGAAGATGTCGATCGGCGTGCTCACGGACGAGCAGTTCAAGAAGCTCGAGGGACGCGCCCGCAACGAGACCGAGGCGCTCCGCTACGAGAACTACCTCCTCCAGAAGGAGGTCCAGCGCATGGAGAAGGAGCTGGCCGCGCTGAAGAAGCAGCTCGCCGCGCTCCAGGCGGCGAAGTAGTCCGCGCCCGGCGGTCGGGCGGCCTGGAGCCGTCCCCGACCGCGTGGCATCCTCGACGGCGCGTCCCGGAGCGGTCCGGGGCGCGCCGTCGTCGTTCCCGGGAGGACCGACCGTGAGCCCAGCGCGCCCCCGGACGGCGACGGTCCCCCTGCTCGTCGTGGTGCTCGCGGCCGTCTGCCCCGCGCAGGAGCGCGGCTGGGGGCGCGCGCGGGAGCCCGCCCCCCCGCCGGCGGAGGAGGCGCCCGTCGCCGCGCGGCCCGTCGCGCCGCCGCGCGGGGTGCTCGACCTCGCGCTG
>JAUIEF010000068.1 GCA_030428785.1 bacterium | reverse complement strand
GGCGTCTTCGACTCCCGCGCCGTCGCGATCGCGGCGATCCGCGCTCCGCGCACGAACGCCTACCTCGGCGCGCTCCACGAGCACGTCGGCGCCGCGCTCGAAGCGGCGCGCACCCAGGGCGACGAGGCGACGGCCGCGGCGCTCGAGCGTGTCGGCCCGGCGCTGCAGGAGCGCTTCCACGCGCAGGGCTTCTCGACCGCGCCTGTCGACGACCACCTCGAGGCCGTCGCGGATCGGCTGCCCGCCGTCGCGGAGGCCGCCGGCGTCGACGTGATCGTCTCGAAGTGGGCGCTCACCTGGTCGGCGGACGACGCGACCTTCGTCGACGTCACGGCGGCGCTCGTCGACGCCTTCGACCCGGACGACGCGACGCGCGCCGCCGCGCTCTCCGTGCGGGAGCACGCGCCCGTCCCGGCGGGCGAGCTCGACCACGACCACTGAGCGCCCAGTGCGGCACGCGTGATCGCGGCGCGCGTGATAGAACGGTCCGCGCGCGGCGACGCGGGCGCCCCCGTCCGGGAGCGCGCCGTCGGTCGTCGCGCGCGACCGGCGGCACCGCGCGCCGCACCGAGCTCCCCGGAGTCTCCATGAGCACCGAGCGACCGTTCCGCGTCCTGGGCGTCCAGCAGATCGCCGTCGGCGGGCTCGACAAGTCGGCGCTCCGCACGTTCTGGGTGGACCTCCTCGGGCTCGCGCCCACGGGCACCTTCCGCAGCGAGACGGAGAACGTCGACGAGGACGTGCTCGCGATCGGCGCGGGCCCGCACGCGGTCGAGGTCGACCTCATGCAGCCGATCGACCCGGACAGCAAGCCGCGCGTGCACGAGCCGCCGCTCAACCACGTCGGGCTCTGGATCGACGACCTGCCCGCGGCCGTGGCCTGGCTGTCGGACGCGGGCGTGCGCTTCACGCCGGGCGGCATCCGCCGCGGCGCGTCGGGCCACGACGTGTGCTTCGTGCACCCGAAGGGCAACGACGCCGCGCCGCACGGCGCCGGCGGGATCCTGCTCGAGCTCGTGCAGGCGCCGCCCGAGGTCGTCGCCGCGCTGGGCGGCTGACGACCGTCGATCGACACCCCGCAGCGGAGGACCGCGCGTGACCGCCCCCGAACCCCGCCCGCAGGACCCCGACACCGTCCGCCTCTCCGACGAGGAGGGCGTCGCGCAGATCGTGCGCGAGACGGTGCTCGGCCTGTGGGACATCGTGAACAACCTCACGCGCCTCCGGCCGACCCGCAACGAGCGCTACCGCGTGACGATCTTCGGGTCCGCGCGCGTACAGCCGGACACGCCGGCCTACGAGCAGGCGAAGCGCGTCGCCGCCGAGCTCACGCGCATGGGCTGCGACATCTCCACCGGCGGTGGCCCGGGCTTCATGCAGGCCGCGAACGAGGGCGCGGCGAGCGCCGGCGGCCGCTCGGTCGGCATCAACGTGACGCTGCCGTTCGAGCAGTCGGTGAACCCGTTCGTCACCGCGGCGTACGAGCACAAGACGTTCTTCACGCGGCTGCACCACTTCGTGCTCACGTCGGACGCGTTCGTCGTCGCGCCGGGCGGCATCGGCACGGTGCTCGAATCGCTCATGGTGTGGCAGCTGCTCCAGGTGCACCACCTGCGCGAGCTGCCGCTCGTGCTCGTCGGACCCATGTGGCCGGAGCTCGTGGACTGGGCGCGCCGGCACATGGTCGAGGGGCCGATGGCGCTCGCGTCGCCGGAGGACATGGACATCCCGGTCTGCGTGCCCGACGCCGACGCGGCGATCGCGGTCATCCGCGAGCGCCGCGCGGCGTGGGAGGCCGGCACGGGCGGAGGCTGAGGCGCCGACCGCGCGCCCGTCGCGCGACGGGGCCCACGACCGCGGCGGCACGTCGGCCGGGTGACCGCGGCGGACGCTACGCCGCGGGCAGGTCCCAGAGCACGACCTCCGCGTCCTCGACGCCGGTGAGCGTGACCTGTTCGACGTCACGGATCGCCGCGCCGTCGCCGGGGCCGAGCTCGACGTCGCCGAGGCGCGCGCGACCGGTCGCCACGTGCAGCCAGGCCGCGCGGTCCGACGCGAGGTCGTGCCGCGTCGTGTCGCCCGCGGCGAGCGTGCCGACGGAGAGCCGCGCGTCCTGGTCGATGACGAGCGAGCCGTCCGCGCCGTCCGGCGACACGACGAGCCGCAGCCGGCCGCGACGCTCGTCCTCGGGGAAGTGCTTCTGCTCGTACCGCGGTTCGGTGCCGAGCCGTCGCGGCAGCACCCACATCTGCAGGAGGTGCAGCGGCTCCTCGGTCGACGCGTTGAACTCGCTGTGCGTCACGCCCGCGCCCGCGGACATGACCTGCACGTCGCCCGGGCGCATCCGCTCGCCGTGGCCCATGCTGTCGCGGTGCTCGAGCACGCCGTCGAGCACGTGCGTCACGATCTCCATGTCGCGGTGACCGTGCGTGCCGAAGCCCGTGCCCGGCGCGACGACGTCCTGGTTGAGCACGCGCAGCACGCCGAACTGCACGAAGTCCGGGTCGAAGTAGTCGCCGAAGGAGAACGTGTGGAAGGTGTCGAGCCAGCCGTGGTCGGCGTGGCCGCGTTCGTGCGAGCGACGGACGGTGATCATGGGAGGGCGACGTCGGTGCGCCGCGGCAAGGGTCCTCGGGGATCGGCGTCGGGCACGTCCCGGCGCGAAGGGCCGCTTGGACGACGCGACGGGTCGGGAGGTTTCACGGGGCGCGGTCGCGACCTACCCCAGCTGGTCGCCGATCGGGAGCCGCCGGATGCGCCGGCCCGTCGCCCCGTGGAGCGCGGCGCAGAGCGCGGGCGCGACGCCCGGCACGCCGACCTCGCCGATGCCGCCCTGCTTGCCGCCGGTGTCGACGATGTGCACCTCGACGGGCGGCGCCTCGTGCATGCGCAGGATGGGGAAGTCGTCGAAGTTCGACTGGTCGACGCGACCGTCGGTGAACGTGATCTGCGCGTCGACCGCCGCGGAGAGCGCGAAGATCGCCGCGCCCTGCATCTGCGACACGACCTGGTCCGGGTTCACGACCTGCCCGCAGTCGATGGCGCAGACGACGCGGTGCACCTTCGGCCGGCCGTCGACGACGGACGCCTCGACGACGTGCGCCGCGAAGCCCTCGAAGGACTCGTGCACGGAGATGCCGTGGCCGACGCCCACGGGGAGCGGGCCGCCCCAGCCGGCGGCCTCCGCCGCGCGGTCGAGCACGGCGAGCAGACGCTCGTGTCCCGCGAGCAGCTCGCGCCGGAACGCGTAGCCGTCCTTGCCGCACGCCTCGGCGCACTCGTCGAGGAACGCCTCCTTCGCGAAGGCCGTGTTCGAGTGGCCGACGGACCGCCACCACTGCACGGGCACCGCGAGCTTCATGGTGTGGAGCTCGACCCGGACGTTCGGGATGCCGTGCGGCATGTCCGCCGCGCCCTCGACGGAGGTGCCGTCGACGCCGTCGATGACCATGGCGCCCTCGAAGGCCGTGCCCGTCGCGATGGACTGGCCCACGATGCGGTGCCGCCAGCCGACGAGCCGCCCGTCCTTGACCGCGGCCGTGATCCCGTTGACCCAGAGCGGCCGGTACCAGCCGCCGCGCAGGTCGTCCTCGCGCGTCCAGACGGTCTTCACCGGCACGCCGAGGTCGCGCACGGCGCGCGCGACGTGGATCGCCTCGACGGTGAAGTCGGCGGCCGGGTTCGCGCGTCGACCGAAGCCGCCGCCGAGGTAGCTGTTCTCGACGGTGACCCGGGACGGGTCGACGCCGAGCGCGGCGGCCGCCGCCGGGTGGTCGATGCCGAGGAACTGCGAGCCCGTGACGAGGTGCGCGCCGCCGTCCTCGTGGAGCTCGACCATGCAGCTCAGCGGCTCCATGGGGGCGTGCGCCATGTACGGGACCTCGTAGGTCGCCTCGAGCACGCGGTCGGCGTCGGCCGCCGCGGCGTCGAAGTCGCCGTCCGCGCGCACGACGTTCCCGGGGAAGCCGGCGCGCCGCGTGTACTCGCGGCGGAGGCGCGCGCTGTCGAGCTGCGCGCCCGGGCCGTCCGCCCACTCCACGCGCAGCGCGGCGCGACCCCTGCGCGCGGCCCAGAAGCCGTCGGCCACGACGGCGACGCCGCTCGGCACGACGACGACGCGCCTCACGCCCGGGATCGCGAGCGCCGCGGTGTCGTCGACGCGCGCGACGGAGCCGCCGAAGGTCGGCGCGCGTTCGACCATCGCCGTGAGCATGCCCGGGCGCCGCTGGTCGTAGCTGAAGAGCGCGGTGCCGCGCACCTTGGCCGGCGAGTCGACGCGCGGCGTCGGGCGGCCGATCTTGCGGAAGCGCTCGGGCGCCTTGAGCGGGACGTCCTCGGGCACCGGCAGCCGCGCGGCGTCCGTGGCGAGCTCGCCGTAGGTGAGCGCGGCCGTGCCGTCGCGGCGCTCGACGCGGCCGTCGCGGGCGACGCAGTCGCCGGGCGCGAGGCCCCAGCGCGCGGCCGCCGCGGCGACGAGCATGACGCGCGCGGTGGCGCCGACCGTCCGCATCTGGTCGAAGGACGTCCAGGTGCTCGTGCTGCCGCCGGTCGCCTGCACGCCGTAGAGCGAGTGGTCGAACGCGCGGTCGGCGGGGGCCGGCCTCACGTCGATGTCGGCGACGGCCGCCTCGAGCTCCTCCGCGACCTCGATCGCGAGGCCCGTGTGGATGCCCTGGCCCATCTCGTCGTGCTTGGCGAAGAGCGTGATCGTGCCGTCGGACGCGATGCGCAGGAACGCGTTGGGCTCGAAGGGCGTGTCCGACGCGTCGGCGGAGAGCGCGTGCGCGAGGACGCGGTCGCCGAGCCCGAACGCGAGCACGAAGCCGCCGCCGGCGGCGAGCCCGCGCAGGAACGCGCGGCGGGAGGGGGCGAAGGCAGTCGCGTCGCGGCGTGCGGCGGCGTCGCGCGGCGGAGCGTCGTCGTGCGTGCGGTCGGCGCGGGTCATCCGTCCGCCTCCCCGTCGAGCGCGCGGGCGGCCTCGTGGATCGCCGCGCGGATGCGCGTGTAGGTGCCGCAGCGGCAGAGGTTGCCGCTCATCGCCGCGTCGATGTCCTCGTCGTCGGGTGTCGGCTTGCGCGCGAGGAGCGAGGCCGCCGACATGCACTGCCCGGGCTGGCACCAGCCGCACTGGACGACCTCCGTCGCGATCCAGGCGTCGACGACGGCGCGACCCTCCGCCGACTCCTCGAGCGTCGCGATGGTCCGCACGTCCTTGCCGGCCGCGTAGCCGACGGGGTGGACGCACGCGCGCACGGCCTCGCCGTCGACGTGCAGCGTGCAGGCGCCGCACAGCGCGCGGCCGCAGCCGAACTTCGTGCCGGTGAGGCCGAGCTCGTCGCGCAGCACCCAGAGCAGCGGCGTGTCGGGCGGGGAGGTCACGGTGACGGTCCGCCCGTCGACGGTGAAGGTGGTGGACATGGCGTTCACCCGCGGAGGGATGAGAGGTGGGCGCGAGCCGGGCGGCGCGCGCGGCGTGTCAGAAGGTGGTCACGATGCCGGGCTCGGGCGACGGCGCGCCGCCCTCGATCCAGGTCCGGAGCGCGTCGACGAACGCGTCGTGCGGCACGGGCACCGGCGAGCGGCCGGGCCCGGGGTCCCAGCCCCACAGCACGAGCGGGTCCTCGGTGACGTGCCGGAGGACGTCGTCGAGCGAGCGGCCGCCGTTCGTCGCCGGGTCCCGCAGCGCCGCGGCGAGGGCGTGGTCGTCGAGGCCCTCCCAGCCCATGGAGCGCGGGGCGAGCGACCAGTGCGGCGCGCCCGGCAGCTCCGCGAGCGGCTGGTTCGCGTCCCGGTGGCAGGCGTCGCAGCGCAGGGCGTCGACGCCGTGGTTCGCCGGACCGCGCTGCACCTCCATGGCGTGGAGGCGCGCGTCGTCTCCGACGCGCGGACGGTCGCCGGCCGGGTGGCAGTTGAGGCAGCGCGGGTGTCGCAGCACGCGCGCGACGACGGCGAAGCCCTCGGCGGGGGTCTGCACGACCGACGCGGACGACGCGCGCGCGGCGGCGGGCTCGTCGTGCGTGCCCGGCGTGCAGGCGGCGAGCAGCCCGACGCCCGCCGCGACGAGCGCGACGGCGAGGGGCCGGAGCGGGACGGCTCGACGGATCGTTCGCACGGCGCTCTCTCCGGGGACGGTGCGGGTCGGGCGCGGCGCGATGTGCTTCCCGACGTGCGTCGCGGCCGACGACGCCCAGCGTCGCACGGGTCGGCGGGCAGGGCAACGCGGGGCGCCGGTCCCGGCCCTCAGCGTCCGCCGAGCTCCGACGCCCAGTCGAGCACAACGACGAGGTCGCCGGCGGTCGAGCCCTCGGTGTGCGTCGCGAGGAACCGGCCCGTCTCCTCGTCGACGACCCCCTGCAACGACGTGCCCTCGCCCGGTCTGCCGAGGGGCTCCGGCGTGCCCAGCTCCACCTCGGGCGTCGTCCGGAGGCTCACGCGGTGGAGCGTGCGGTCGGAGACGAAGTAGATGGCCGAGCCGTCGGAGGTGAAGGACGGATCCCGCCCTCCGTCGGGGCTCACCTGCCACGCGCCCTCGCCGTCGGGGAACCGCGTGAGGAACAGGTCGCCGTCGCTGCGGTAGACGGCCCACGCGCCGTCGGGGGAGATCGTGGCCGCGGAGAGCATCGTGTCGTCGACCCGGAACGGACGCCGCTCGTCCGTCGCCAGATCGTGGACGTACAGGTCCATGCTGTCGGCCTGGAAGTCGCCGATGAGCGCGAGGTCGCCGACCACGCGCATCACGCCCCCCTCGAGCCACGGCTCGGGCTGCCCGAGCCCGGTCGCCGGGAGGAGGAACGACCTCAACGTCGGGCCGCTGGCCTGGGTGTCGAGCATGGAGAACGTGAGACGGCCGTCCGGCAGCGTGGCTCCCCACAGCGCGCCGCGCGGCCCCGTCGCGACCTGCGTGCTGAGGCTGCGCCGCAGGTCGTGACGCCAGAGGTCCATGGGCAGCGACGTCCCGACCGTGTAGAGGATGCCGTCGCCCTCACGGAAGACCTCCCCGATGGGCCGGTCGTGCACGCGTCCGATCGGCTCGACGCCGCCCTCGGCGCTCCACCAGGCCAGCTGGTGCTCGGCCGAGCGGTGCTCGACGTACGCCATCGTCCCGTCCTGTGAGACGCTCTCGCCGCTCACGCCGCGGAGCACGAAGAACGGTTCGCCGACGACCTCGAACGGGTCCCGGGAGAGCGGCACAGCCCACAGCTCGTCGGCGTCCTCGCTCGCGCCGCGTCGGAAGAGGAGGTGGTCGCCGGGCACCCAGCGTGCCGTGGGGATGCTCTCGCCGGGCAACGAGAACAGCTCGCGCATGCCGTCGTCGCCTTCGGTGAGCACGGTGAAGGTGTCGCCGAAGAAGCTGTGCATCACCGAGACGAAGCGGCCGCCCGGGGCGGGCGAGATGCCGTGCAGGTGTCCGGCCGTCACCGTCTCGCCCACGACCGCCAGCTCGGTGGCCGGGCCGCCGCCCTCCGGGATCGCGTGCAGGCGGACGCCGCCGTCGCCCATGGAGCCGAAGACGATCCGGCCGTCGTCCAGCCAGGCGAGCATGCGCAGGCGCACGCCGTCGTCGGACATCGAGGTGAGGGTCACCGGGTGCCGACCCTCGGGCGTCACGCGGACGATCGTGTGGCCGTCGATGTAGGCGAGGTGCGCGCTGTCGGGCGACCAGGCGACGTCGCCCTGGGAGGCGGCGCTCCCGAGGGACTCCGTGCCGGGGAGCAGCGTCGACTCGAGCGAGTCGAGCGAGCGGACGACGAGGCCCTCCGAGGTCGTCACGGCGAGGGAGTCCCCGTCCGGGGAGAGGTAGGTCTCCTTCCAGCGGATCGTCTGGCCGTCGTCGTCGAGCCCCGGCGGCTGCGCGAACCGTCGGACGCGAGGCGTCGCGGCGGCGGTCGTCGGGGCCGCCGTTGTCGCGTCGCCCGCGTGGTCGTCGTCGCCGAGGAGGCCCCCGGCGACCACGCCGAGCGCGGCGCCCAGCACCACGCCCCCGACGACGAACAGCGCGCCGCGCGAGGGGCGTGACGGTGCGGGTCCGGGGCGTGCGTCGGCGGGCTCGATCGCGCCCGTGCCGACGTCGCCCGACCGCAGCAGGACGCGCGCCTCGCCGATGTCGCGCAGCCGGGTGCGCGGGTCCTTCCGCAGGCAGCGCAGGAGCAGCGCGCGCACCTCCGCCGGCAGGGGGGGCAGCCGCGAGAGGTCGGGCTCCTCGCCGACGATGGCCGCGAGGACGTCCGTCAGCGAGCCGCCGTGGAACGCCCGCTCCCCGGTGAGGCACTCGTAGAGCACGCAGCCGAACGCCCAGATGTCCGTGCGCCGGTCGACGGGGCGGCCGCGCGCCTGCTCCGGGCTCATGTAGGTCGGCGTCCCGAGGACGAGCCCCTCCTCCGTCACGAGGAAGCTGTCCGAGGCGGCGCTCGTCGCGCCGTCGCCGCCCGCGCCGGGGAGGAGCGGCTTGGCGAGCCCGAAGTCGAGCAGCTTCACGACGCCCTCGGGCGTGACGCGCACGTTGGCCGGCTTGAGGTCGCGGTGGACGACGCCCGCCTCGTGCGCCGCCTCGAGGCCCTCGGCGATCTGGCCGCAGACGTCGATCGCCTCGTCGACGGGCAGGGGGCCGCGCGCGAGCCGCGTCGCGAGGTCCTCGCCCGGCACGAGCTCGAGCGCGAGGAAGCACACGTCGCCCTGCTGGTCGACGCCGTGGATGCCGCCGACGTTCGGGTGGTTCAGCGACGCGAGCGTCCTGGCCTCGCGCTCGAAGCGCCGCAGCCGCTCCTCGTCGCCGGCCAGCTCGACCGGCAGCACCTTGATGGCGACCTCGCGCTCGAGGCGGGTGTCGCGCGCCCGGTAGACCTCGCCCATCCCCCCGGCCCCGAGGGGACCGAGGATCTCGTAGAAGGAGAGCGACTGACCGGCGGAGAGCGGCATGCCCGGTCGAGTCTAGCGATCGGGGCGGGCCGAGCGGCGCCGAACGGCCCGGCGCGGCGACGGAGCGCGACTCGTCCCCGAGGCCGCCGCGTCGTTGGTACGCCCGGCGGGATTCGAACCCACGACCCCCGGTTTAGGAATTCCGCACGGTACGTTCGCCGCGTTCCGCGACGTGTCGGAGCCTAGGGTTTGCGCGCGTTTCCGTCCGTCGAGGTGCGCGACGTGTCGGACGTGTCCGGGGGCTTGGCTGTCAGGTTGGCTGTCAACTGGCTGTCAGCGCGGACGTGCGATCGAGCCTCGCGGGAAGCCTTCCGCGACACGTTGCGCGACTCACGCGGCACTTGCCCGGAGGCGGCCGAGGAGGCTCCCTGTGGGACGCGGCACCGGAGGCGCGGCACCGAGGCCCGCCGACTCGCGGCGGACGTTGCGGACGGCACTCCGGGTGCGAGCGTGGAGCAGCGCGCCGAGGCGACCGGGGGGGAGGCCCCCCCCCCAAGCGGCTACCGCGAGTCTCCACCAAAGTCGGCCAAGAGCCGCAGGTCCGTGCCGCTTACCAAGGGATCTGTCAACGCCCTGCGGGCGCATCAGGCGCGGCAGGCTGCTCAGCGACTCGCAATCGGAGCGGCCTGGCCCGACCTGGGCTTTGTCTTCACGAACGACGAGGGGCGGCCGCTCGATGGCCACAACTTCCTTCGGCGTTCGTTTCGGCCGCTCCTTGCCAGGGCGGAGCTGCCGCCGATCCGCCTTCATGACCTGCGCCACAGCGCCGCCTCGCTCATGCTGGAGCGCGGCGTTCACCCCAAGGTCGTTCAGGAGGTGCTCGGACATGCCCAAATCGGGGTGACGCTGGACACGTACAGCCACGTCGCCCCGTCGATGGCAAGGGATGCTTCCGCAGCCGTTGAGGAGGCCATTGCCAGCGAGGACGCTCGGACCGCGCTCCCGACCTTGGTAGCCTCCACGGCTATCAAGGTTCCGGCTCCTGCGTATCCCGGCCATCATGGCGATTACGGCAGACCTCCCCGAGTTCGACAAGCCCCCCGTTGACGAGGTGATCCTCGGGACGCAGTTCGAGCGACTGTCTGGATTGCAGGCCCCCCACCTCGGCCTTGTCTGGGGGCGGTTCCGGGAAATGTTCCCGAGAGTGGCTCAGAAGGAGCCGATCAGCCGGGCGACGGAGCAGTTCGGCCCACCGGTGAACGGACAGATCACGGTTGAGCTCTCCCAGGACTACGCAACGCCCAGGTGCTGGTTCATTGCGGCCGACGACTCCCAACTGATCCAGGTCCAACAGGACCGCTTCCTCCACAACTGGCGCAAGCGAGAGGACGACTATCCGAGGTACAGCCACCTTCGAGAGCGCTTCATGGAGGAGCTTGGCCAGTTGAGCGACTTCGTTCGCGAGGAGGGCATTGGACCACTGCATCACGATCAGTGCGAAGTGACCTACTCGAACGTGATCGTGCTGGAGGAAGGAGATGGGTTCGCCGGGGTCGCGAAGGTGTCACCCCTCCTGAGCGGTGCGCCTTCGGAGGGGTTCCTTCCGGTGCAGGAGACGATCAGGCACAAGGTGACGTATCCGATCACCGTTGAGGGGGACCCAACCCCCCTGGGTCGCCTGCATGTGGACTTCATTCCTGGCCACAGAAAGGCCGACCTCCGTCCGATAGTTGCGCTGCGCCTAACGGCCCGGGGTGCACCGATCGGTGACGAGATCGAAGGAGTGATGGAGTTTCTGGACCTCGGTCACGAGTGGATTGTCCGAGGCTTTACGTCGGTCACCAGTGAGGCAATGCACACATTGTGGGGGAGGACACGATGACCGCAGTTGCAGCGCCCTTTGCCGCCAGTTCCGATGGATCAGCGACCGAGGTGTTCCGTTCGTTTGAGGAGGCCGTTGACGGCAGCCTCGGGGACGCAGTGTTCTTCTCCCCGCAAGCGCCGGTGAACGGACTGAGGCTCGCCTACTCAGTTCCTGGCAGAGGGGCGCTTCGCCTGGAACTGCCGCCCGGAACAGACGCCCCCGAATGGCTTGCGGGAGCGGCGGAGCAACTTGTTGGGCTGCTGAGCCTGCGCCCGGGTTGGACGCGTGGCGGCCGCGAGATTGCAGAGGGAACCGCCAGGAAGGCCATGCAAATACTCTTCGAGTTGATGCCTTTCGCGACCCACCCCCCTGAGTGGAGTCCGCTGCCGGACGGCGGCATTCAGCTTGAGTGGTACGGCCGAGAAGTGGAGATCGACCTGGAGATGTCGGCGGCGGGAGAGGCGACGTTCTACTCTGAGGACACCGTCAGAGGCGAGGTGCATGAAGGCTCCTTGCCAGCCGATGCGCAGGAACTCAGAGAAGATCTCGCGCGAGCCTAGACCACTGGGGAGCCCCGCCGGGAAGAGGGATGGCCGATGACCCACCAGACGACCCGCGAGTAGCAGGCGAAGATCCGATCTGGCGTCGGCTAGTGCCGAACTGGCTCAAGCCACTGGCCGCGGGAGACGGCTACCGCATTTCCTCGGCGGCCTTTTGCCAGAGCAGCGATGATCACGCGATCTCCGTTGTGCTCGCCAAGCTGGTGCGCGAAGCGGGTCGAAGCGAAGCAGATGTGCTTCGCAAGTACCCTCGCGAGGGTCTTGCAGAACTGAAGGCCTCAGCCTTCAGGGATGAAGGCAATGGCATCGTGCCGGACCCAGAGGCAGATGAACCGGCGCACGCGCTCGTTCGCGGGCCAAACGGGAAGGGTGTCAGGAAGCGACTGGCGGGCAAGGCTTCGATTCGGAAGTTGCCTCCGGCTTTGGCCTAGGGCTTCAGCCGCGAGAGGTTTGGCTGTCAGCGCTCTCGACACCCCCCGCGAACCGCCCCGCAGGTGGTACGCCCGGCGGGATTCGAACCCACGACCCCCGGTTTAGGAAACCGGTGCTCTATCCGACTGAGCTACGGGCGCACGCGGTGCGGTCGACGCACGGCGCGCGAGGTTACCCGCGCGGGAGGGCGGCCGCGAGCGGGGCGGGGCCTGCCCGCTCGGCCGCCCGGGACGGTGTGCGAGGGCCGGCCGCCGTCGCACGCCGCGGGCGCGCCTGCTGCGAGAGGCCCGCGTCCGCTACGCTCCGGCGCATGAACGGAACGCACCCGCAGCACCCGAGCACGCCGAACCGACGGGACCTCCTGGGCGCCGGCCTCGCGGGCGCCGCGACGCTCGGCGCGCTGGGCGGCGCGGGCGGCTGCGCCGCGCCGGCCCCCGCGTCGGACGCGCGGCGCTCGCTCCTCCGTCGCGGCGACACCGTCCTCTTCCAGGGCGACTCGATCACCGACGCCGGCCGCGCGCGCGACGACGGCCGCGCGAACGCGCAGCCCGCGCTCGGCGGCGGCTACGCCTGGCTCGCCGCCGCCGGCCTGCTCACCGCGCGCCCCGACGACGACCTCGCCGTGTTCAACCGCGGCGTGAGCGGCAACAAGGTGTTCCAGCTCGCCGCGCGCTGGGAGCCGGACGCGCTCGCCCTCCGGCCCGACGTGCTGAGCGTGCTCATCGGCGTGAACGACATCTGGCACGGGCGCAACGGGTCGTACGACGGCACGGTCGAGGTGTACCGCCGCGACTACGACGCGCTCCTGGCGCGCACGCGGGACGCGCTGCCCGAGGTGCGGCTCGTCGTGTGCGAGCCGTTCGTGCTGCGCTGCGGCGCCGTCGACGACTCCTGGTTCCCGGCCTTCGACGGGTACCGCGCCGCGGCGCGCGAGGTCGCGACGGCCCACGGCGCGACCTTCGTCGCGTTCCAGGCGATGTTCGACGAGGCCGTCGCGCTCGCGCCCCCCGAGCACTGGGCCGGCGACGGCGTGCACCCGACCGCCGCCGGCGCGGCGCTCATGGCCCAGACCTGGCTGCGCGCCGCGGGGGTGTAGCGGCTCCCGGCGACAGGAGGTCGTCACGAGGGGCTGCGGCCTCCGGTGTCACGGGCTGAGCCGGAGGCGCGCTCGTCCGATCGCCGAGTGGCCGGCACAACTCCGGCGGCCCCGACACGTCCCGGCGTCGCGGCGTGTACGATCTCCGCGCAGCCGGCCCGCCCGGCGACGCCGACGCGCGCGGGCGCCGCGTCGGCTCCGCGACCACCGACCGCACGCCGCCCGACCGGAGCTCCCGCCATGCGCCCCACGCCGCTCGCCGTCCTCCTCCTCTGCGCGCTCGCCGCGCTCCCGCTCGCCGCCGTCCCCGCGCGGGACGACGCGACCTCGGACACCGACACGGAGACCCCGATGCAGGTCCACTACCTCGAGTACGTGTCGCGCGACGTCGACGCGACCTGTGCCGCGCTCGCGGCCGCCCACGGCGTGACCTTCAGCGAGCCGCAGCTCGAGCTCGGCGGCGCGCGCACCGCGACGCTCGCGGGCGGCGGCCGGGTCGGCGTCCGCGGTCCGATGCGCGAGACCGAGGAGCCCGTCGTCCGACCGTACCTCCTCGTCGACGACGTCGAGGCGGCGGTCGAGGAGGCCGCGAAGGCCGGCGCCGAGATCGCCATGGGCGCCACCGAGATGCCCGGCGGCGGCCGCTTCGCGATCTACCTCATCGGCGGCAACCAGCACGGCTTCTGGGAGCGCTGACCGGCGGCGTGTGACGCGAGCCTCGCGACGGCCGGCGTCCGACGCCTACGAGATCGTCGCGCCGCCGTCCACGTGGACGACCTGCCCGAGCACGTGGTCGCTGGCGGGCGAGCAGAGGTACACGACCGTGCCCGCGATGTCCTCGGGCTCGCCGTGCACGCCGCGCGGGATGCCGGCCATGATCATCGTGTAGAAGTCCTGGTTCTCGAAGACGCCCGCGGACATGTCCGTCTTGAACAGGCCCGGCGCGACGCAGTTCACGCCGATGCCCTCCGGACCCCACTCCATCGCGAGCGCGCGGGTGAAGCCCATGACGCCGGCCTTCGCCGCGCAGTAGGCCGTCGCCATGCCGACGCCGAAGGTGCCGAGCACCGACGCGACGTTCACGACCTTGCCGCTCTTCTGCGCCTTGAAGTGCGGGCCGACGGCCTTCGTGAACTCGAAGGTACCGACGAGGTTCACGTCGAGCACGCGCCGCCAGTCCTCGGTGGGGGTCGACTCGATGGGCTGCATGTCGTAGGCGCCCGCGTTGTTCACGAGGATGTCGACGCGGCCGAGCGTCCCGACCGCCGTCTCGACGGCGCGCTTCGCGGTGTCCGGGTCGACGACGTCGCCGGCGACCGCGATGCACCTGCGCCCCGCCTTCTCGACGAGCGCGACGGTCTCCGCGAGGTCGTCCTCGCGGCGCGCGACGACGACGCTGTGCGCGCCGGCCTCCGCGAGTCCCACGGCCATGGCGCGGCCGAGCCCCCGGCCGCCGCCGGTCACGAGGGCCACCTTGTCGTCGATGCGGAAGCGGTCGGTCGCGGTCATGGGAGTTCCTGACGGGGTCGGGGTGAGCGGGGCGCGGCCGGGTGCGCGGAGCGCCGACCCGACCTGCGCAGGAGTCTAACGCGACGGCTCCCCGGTTCGCGCGGCGCCGGGGCGGTCAGCGTCCCGGCGGAAGACGTCGAGGGGTGCGGTCGCCCGGGGACGATGCTCAGAAGAGGTCGTCGCCGGCGCGACCGCCGAGCGGGCCGTCGACGCGCCGCACGCGCTCGATGACGTCGCCGATCTCCAGTCGACCCACGACGTCGAGCCCGTCGACGACCTGCCCGAAGGCGGTGTACGCGCCGTCGAGGTGCGGCGTCGGCACGTGCGTGATGAAGATCTGGCAGCCGCCGGTGTGCGGCGAGCCCGCGTGCGGCATGCCGAGCGTGCCGGTGACGTAGGGCGTCGGACCGAACTCGTCCGGCACGCGGCGCCCGCCCGTGCCCCAGCCGTCGTGCCGCGGGTCGAGCCCCTGCACGACGAAGTTCGGCACGACGCGGTGGATGTCGAGCCCGTCGTAGAAGCCGTCGTCCGCGAGCTCGAGGAAGCTCTCGACGTGACGCGGCGCGCCGACGCGGTCGAGCCGCAGCGTGATGTCGCCGCGCGTCGTCTCGAGCACGACCTCCGGCGCCGGGTCGCCCGCCGCCGCCTTGCGCTCCGCGACGAGCCGGTCGAGCAGCGGGCCGCGCCCGGGCTCGGCGGGCGGCACGGGGTCGAGCGTCGGCAGGCCGAGCGCCGCCGCGAGCTGCGCGCGCGCCTCCTCCATCTCGAGACGCTCCTCCGTCGGCAGGAGCTCGAGCTCGTCGAGCGCGCGGGCGACGCCGGTCACGAGCCACGGCGGCGCGACGCCGTCGTCGACGAGCGGCTTCGCGACCTCGGCGGCCGTCGCGCGCACGGCCGGATCGCCGTGCCGCAGCGCGGCCTCGAGCCGCTCACGCTCGAACTGGAGCGTCGCCGGCGCGAGGTTGCCGAGGCTGCCGAGCGCGGCGGCGACGACCGACGGGTTGCTGTCGTCGAGCAGCACCTCGAGGAGGTCGCGGTCGTCGAGCTCGTCGTCGGTGACGAGGCGCGCGAGCCGCGCCCGGTCGCGCGGGTCCGGAGAGCGGAGCAGCGTCTCGCGCGCCGCGCGCCCGGCCGCGGCGAGCTGCGCCCGCGGGTCGAGCGAGGTCGGGTCGTCGGTCCAGGACGCGGTGCTCGTGCCGTCCGCGTGCCGCGCGGCGAGCGCCGTGAGCAGCGCGAGCGCCTCGCGCCGCACGACCTCCGAGTCGTCGCTCCGCCCGAGCTCGCGGGCGGTCGTCACGAGCAGACCCTCCCAGGCCGTGCCGGGCGGCGACTCCACGGGCTCCTCCCCGCGGTCGAGCGCCCGGAGCCGCAGCGCGTCGAGCGCGAGCGCGCGGACGTGGGGCGAGGCGTCGGCGGTGAGCTCGTGCGCCTCGGCGAACCCGCCGAGGGTCGCGACGACGCGCGCGGCCTCGAGGGCGACGCGCGGGTCCCCGTCGTCGAGCAGACGCCGGGCCTCCGGGAGCGCCGCCTTGCGACCGCGCTCGTCGAGCGACGCGAGCCCGCGCAGCGCGAAGAGCCGCGCGAGGGGCGTCGCCTCGTCGCGCGCGCAACGGCCGAGCACCGTGACGAGGCCCGGCCGCTCGCGGGAGTGCGAGAGCGCGTAGGCCGCGCGCCACCGCACGCCCTCGTCCGGGTCCTGGAGCGCGGCGCGGGCCAGCGCCGCGTCGCGCGTCTTGAGCTGCTCGGGCGTCGCGCGTCGCTCGTGGTCGTAGCGGCGACCGTCGAGCCGGAAGAGCCCGAGCGCGGCGGCCTGCCGCACGCGCGGGTCGTCGTCGCCGAGGGCCGCGACGAGCCGCGGGGTCCGGGAGTCGTCGCCGAGCTTGCCGAGCGCGAGCACGGCCGCGGCGCGCACGCCCGGGTCGCGGTGCTCGGCCATCCGCACGAGGAACGCGCCGGCCTCCTGCGCCCGCCACTGGCCGAGCGTGAAGCACATCTCGGAGAGGACGCCGGCGTCCGCCTCGGTGTTCGCGGAGGCGAGCATGCCCGAGACATGGTCGGCGGCCGGGAGGCGGCCGAGCGCGCGGGCGGCGACGCGGCGCACCGCGGCGTCCGGGTGCGCGAGGCCGCGCGCGAGGGAGCCGTCGTCGGCGAGGTCCGTGACGAGGTCGCGCGGGTCGTCGGGCCGCTGCCAGCCCGGCGACCAGGAGCAGCCGGCGAGCACGACGAGCACGAGCAGCGGGAGCCCGCTCGCGAAGCGCGCGCGCGCGGTCGGTCGAGGCGCGGCGGCCGCGCGGGTCGAGGCGGGGATTCCCATGCGTCCGGCTCCCGGGTCCGAGGAGACGCGCGGGAGTATACTCACCGCCTTTGCCGGACCACGACCGCGTCCCTCCGCGAGAGCCTCCCGCACGCCCATGAGCACCCTCGAGTCCCAGGTGAAGGAAGACATCAAGGCCGCCATGAAGGCCGGCCGCAAGGACGAGCTCGCGGTGCTGCGGATGCTCATGTCCGACGTGAAGAACGCGGCCATCAACGCGGGCGGCGACCGGACGGGCGTCGACGACGAGACGTTCGTGCAGGTGCTGCGCAAGGGCGTGAAGACGCGCACCGAGTCCGCGGACATGTACAAGGAGGCGGGCCGCCAGGACCTCGAGGAGGTCGAGCGGTTCCAGATCGACGTGCTCCGCCGGTACCTGCCCGCCGAGCTCTCCGAGGCGGAGCTCGAGGTCATCGTCGACACGGTCATCGTGGAGCTCGGCGCGAAGACCAAGAAGGACATGGGCGGCGGCATGAAGGAGGTCATGGCGCGCACCGCGGGTCGCTGCGACGGGCGCAAGGTCTCGTCGATCGTCGGCGCGCGGCTCGCCTGAGGCGCGGCGTGACGGACGGCCCGGGACCGGCGAGCGGGGCGGAGAGCGCGGGACGCGCGACCCCGGGCGCGCGGCCGGGCCCCACGAGCGGCGGAGAGTCCGCGGCCGCGGGCGAGGCGGTCCGCGCGCGCTTCCCCGCCCTGGCCGACGACGCGCTCGCCCCGCTGGACAACGCGGCGACGACGCACCGGCCGCGCGCGGTCCTCGACGCGCTCGTGCGCTTCTACACCGAGGCGAACGCGAACGTGCACCGGGCGAACCACCGCCTGGGCATGGCCGCGACCGAGGCGTACGAGGGCGCACGCCGCCGCGTCGCGCGGTTCCTCGACGCGCGGCCGGAGGAGGTCGTCTTCACGCGCAACGCGACGGACGCCGTGAACCTCGTCGCGCGGGGCTGGCTCGAGCCGCGGCTCGCGCCCGGCGACGTCGTGTGCGTCACGGCGCTCGAGCACCACAGCAACCTCGTGCCCTGGCAGGAGGTCTGCCGCCGGACGGGCGCGCGCCTCGCGGTGCTCGAGGTCGACGACGAGGGCCGGCTGCGCGAGCCCGTCGAGCTCCCGGCCGGCGCGAAGCTGCTCGCCGCGACGCGCGTGTCGAACGCGCTCGGCACGATCGTCGACACGACCGCGCTCGTGGAGCGCGCGCAGGCGGCCGGCGTGCCCGTGCTGCTCGACGTCACGCAGTCGGCGGGCCACCTCCCGCTCGACGAGGGCACGCGCGCCGCCGACTTCCTCGCGCTCTCCGCGCACAAGATGTACGGGCCCATGGGCGTCGGCGTGCTGCGCGGGCGTGCGGAACGGCTCGAGGAGATGCAGCCCGTGGCCTTCGGCGGCGAGATGGTGGAGTCCGTCGACCAGCACGAGGCGCGCTGGCAGGCGCCGCCCTGGCGCTTCGAGGCGGGCACGCCGGCCGTCGCGCCGGCGGCCGCGTTCCCGCCCGCGCTCGACCTGCTCGACGAGCTCGGCGTGCCGGCGGTCCGCGCCCACGAGAAGGCGCTCCTCGCGCGGCTGCTCGAGGGGCTCGCGGCGACGGCGGGCGTCGAGGTCCTGGGCCCGCGCGACCTCGAGGAGCGCTCGGGCGTCGTCTCCTTCGTGGTGCCGGGCGGGGACCCCCACGTCGCCGGGACGGTGCTCGACCTGGCCGGCGTCGCGGTCCGGGCGGGGTGGCACTGCGCGGAGCCGCTCCTGCGCCGCATGGGCCGCGGACCCACCATTCGCGCCAGCGTGGCCGTCTATTCGACCGCCGACGACGTCGACCGGCTGCTCGAGGCGCTGCCCGACGCCGTCGCATCCTGTCGCGACGGGGCCCCGAATCACTAACCTCTGGGGTTCGGCCACCCGGGCGACCGGCGCCGCTCCGCACCGCGGGACGACGCCCCGCCCACCCCATCTCAGGACACCGGCGATGAAGACCTCCCCGCTGCTCCCGCTCGCCCTGCTGCTGCTCCCGCTCGCCGGGTGCGCGGCGACGCCCGCCGTGACGGCCTCCGCCGACCGCTTCGAGGCGCACGTCGCCTGGCTGGCCGACGACGCGCGCGGAGGGCGCGGCACGGGCACCGAGGGCCTCGAGGAGACGGCGGGCTACGTCGCGGAGCACTTCGCGGCGGCCGGCCTGCGGCCCGCGGGCGACGACGGCTGGCTCCAGCGCTTCGAGGCGACCGGGGCGCGCGAGCTCGGCGAGGGCAACGCGCTGTCGGTCGGCGGCGCGGCGCTCGAACTCGGCGACGAGTGGATGCCCTTCGCGTCGTCCGCGTCGGGTGCCGTCGAGGCGCCGCTCGTGTTCGCGGGCTACGGCATCACCGACACCGAGGGCGGCTACGACGACTACGCGGGTCTCGACGTCGACGGCAAGGTCGTCGTCGTGCTGCGGCGCGGGCCCGGCGCGTCCGTCCACCCCGAGGGCGAGGGGCACGCGACGGGCGAGCTCCCCGGATCGCGCTACCTCGACCCGGCCGGCGCCGCGCGGCGGAGCATCGACTTCACGAGCAAGATCAACAACGCCTTCAAGCACGGGGCCGCCGCGATCCTCGTGGTGAACGACCCGGCGACGTACGCGCCGGGAACCGAGGACGACGCGCCGCTCACCTACGGCTCGACGCGGTCCGGCGGCGTCAGCGCGTCGCTCCCCGCGGTGCACCTCTCCGCGGGCGCGGCGCAGCGCGTGCTCGGCCCGCTCGGGCTCGACCTGGCCGAGATGCAGCGGCGCATCGACGAGGCCATGGCGCCCTCGTCCTTCGACCCCGGCTCCCACGGCGCCGACCTGTCCGGCTGGACCGTGGCCGTGGAGGTCGTCGCCGAGAAGGTCCAGGTGCCGACGATGAACGTCGTCGGGCTGCTGCCCGGCACGGACCCCGCCGAGTACGTCGTCGTCGGCGCGCACATGGACCACCTGGGCGACGGGCTCGGCACCGGCTCGCTCGCCGGCGAGGACGGCGCGGGCAAGATCCACAACGGCGCCGACGACAACGCGTCCGGCACGGCGGGCGTGCTCGAGCTGGCGCGCGTGCTCGCCGCGCGCGAGACGCCGCCGCGCCGCAGCGTGTACTTCGTGGCCTTCGGTGCGGAGGAGTGGGGCCTGCTCGGCTCGCACCACTTCGTCGACCACCCGCCGCGCCCGATCGACGAGTGCGCGGCCATGGTCAACATGGACATGATCGGCCGCAGCAAGGACGGCTTCCTGAGCGTCGAGGGCGCGGGCACGTCGCCCGGCCTGCGCGCGCTCGTCGAGGCGGCGCACGCGCGGCACGGCGAGCCCTTCGCGGGGATCGCCATCTCCGACAAGGTGCCGCCGAACTCCGACCAGGCGCCCTTCGCCGAGGCGGGCGTGCCGATCCTCTCCTTCTTCACGGGCCTGCACGACGACTACCACCGCCCGACGGACGACAGCCCGCTCGTCGACGCGGAGGCCGGCGCGCGCATCGCGTCGCTCGCGGGCGAGTGCCTCGTCGCGCTCGCCGATCTGCCGGAGCGGCCGCCGTTCACCGACCCCAGCCCGCCGCCGGTCTCCGAACCGGACGACGACCCCCACGCGAAGCCCGAGGGCGACCGCGAGGTGCGCGGCTACGGCGTGTGGTTCGGCAGCCAGCCGGACATGACCTACACCGCGGACGACGGCGTGCGCCTCTCCGGCACGAGCGCGAACTCGCCGGCGCAGAAGTGCGGCCTGCTCAAGGGCGACGTCATCGTGAGCCTCGACGGGCAGACCGTGCGCAACCTCCAGGACTACGCCGTGCTGCTGTTCTCGAAGCGGCCGGGCGAGACCGTCACGGTGGGCGTGCGGCGCGGCGACGAGACGCTCGAGCTGACCGCGACGCTCGAGGCCAAGGGCGGGGACAGCTGACATGGTGAAGCGCAGACCCACGATCCAGGTGCCCGTCGGCGATCTCGTCATCGGCAGCGAGCACCCCGTGCGCGTGCAGTCGATGACCAACACGGACAGCCGCGACCGCGACGGCACGGCCGCGCAGATCGCGCGCATGGTCGAGGCCGGCTGCGAGGCCGTCCGCGTGACGATCCCCGACCCGGAGAGCGCGGCGAACATCCCGTTCTGGCGCTCGAAGATGGAGGTCCCGTTCATCGCGGACATCCACTTCAACCACATGATGGCGCTCGCGGCGATCGAGGCCGGTGCCGACAAGGTGCGGATCAACCCGGGCAACATCGGCAAGGAGGCGAAGGTCCGCGAGGTGCTCGAGGCGGCGCGACGCAAGGGCACGGCGATCCGCATCGGCGTGAACAGCGGCAGCCTCGAGAAGGACCTGCTCGAGAAGCACGGGTGGCCGTCGCCGGAGGCGCTCGTCGAGTCGGCGCTGCGGCACGTGGCGTTCGCGCGCGACGTCGGCGTCGAGAAGATCATCGTCTCGATCAAGAGCACCGACGTGCCCGCCGCGGTGGAGGCCAACACGCTCTTCGGTGAGCAGTCCGACGTGCCGCTCCACGTGGGCATCACGGAGGCCGGCGACCCGACCTACGGGGCGGTCAAGTCGGCGGCGGGGATCGGCGCGATCCTGCTCCGCGGCATCGGCGACACGATCCGGGTGTCGCTCACCTCGGATCCCGAGGAAGAAATGCCGGTGGCCTACGACATCCTGAAGTGCACGGGCGTCAGGGTCATCTCGCCGGAGATCATCGCGTGTCCCACCTGCGGACGGATCGACATCGACCTGGAGAAGATCGTGGGCGAGGTGAAGCAGCGCCTCGCCCGGTGCACGCTGCCGGTCAAGATCAGCGTGCTGGGCTGCGCCGTGAACGGGCCGGGCGAGGCGCGCGAGGCCGACATCGGCATCGCGGGCGGCGCGGGCGAGGGCCTGCTCTTCCGCAAGGGCAAGACCATCCGCAAGGTGCGCGAGGACCAGATCGTCGACGCGCTCATCGAGGAGATCGCGGCGATCGAGGCGGAGCGCGCCGCGGAGGCCGTCGCGGAGCAGGCGCCGTGATCCGAGGCGCCCCCGTCGCGTCGGCGCCCGCCGTCGCGCCCTCCCGGACGGGTCCGCGAGCCGTGCGCGCGGCGGCGGTCCTGCTGGTCGCCCTCGCGGCCCTGCTGCCGACGGCCGCGTCGGCGCAGATGCCGCAGTACGCCGAGGGCGCGCTCTACACGCGCGTCGACGGCGACGCGGTGCGCGCCGCGATCGTGATCGAGATCGACGCGGGCTGGCACCTCTACGGCGAGGAGCTGGGCCACCCCGAGGCCACCGGCCTGCCGACCGTCGCGACGCTGGGCGGCGAGGGCGTCGTCTGGGGCGACGTCTGGTTCCCGCCGGCGGAGAAGCACGACCAGGTCGGCCTCGACACCTGGGCCTGGGAGTACGACGGCACGATCGCGCTCTACGCGCGCGGGCGGCTCGAGGCCGGCGCGAGCGGCGACGGCATCACCGCCGAGGTCGACGGGCTCACGTGCAGCACCGACGGCACCTGCGTGCCGTACTACGAGGAGCTGAGCAGCGCGGGCGCCGGGCCGGACCTCTGGTTCGACGCGTTCCCGGCCGAGGTCGCGGAGCCCGGCGAGGGCGGAGGCGACGCGGGCGGGAGCGCCGGCGTCGAGACGCCGCGCGGCCGGCCGACCGAGGCCGTCGACGACGACGTCGACTGGGACGCCGTCGTGTTCCCCGAGTTCACGCCGCAGACGGAGCCCGTCACGCGCGGCTTCGGCGCGTGGATCCTGCTCGCGTTCGTCGCCGGCATGATCCTCAACGTCATGCCGTGCGTGCTGCCGGTCATCTCGATCAAGATCCTGTCGTTCGTGCAGCAGGCCGGCGAGGACCGCACGCGGATCCTGCAGCTCGGCCTCGCGTTCGCGGCGGGCATCGTCGTGGTCTTCGTGGCGCTCGCGGCGCTCGCCGTGAACCTCGGGCTGAGCTGGGGCGAGCAGTTCCAGAGCCAGGAATTCCTGGTCGTGATGATCGGGGTCGTCTTCGCGTTCAGCCTGTCGATGTTCGGCGTGTACGAGCTCGGCGTGCCGGCGGGCGTCGGGCAGCTCGCGGGCGGCCCGCCGCGCGAGGGTCTCGGCGACGCGTTCTTCAAGGGCATGCTCGCCACCGTGCTCGCGACGCCGTGCAGCGGGCCGTTCCTCGGCAGCACGCTCACGTGGACGCTCGGGCAGCCGCCGACGACGGTGTTCGCGGTCTTCCTGTCGCTGGGCCTCGGCATGGCGCTGCCGTACGTCGTCCTCACGGCGAACCCGCGGTTGCTGAAGGTCGTCCCGAAGCCCGGTCCGTGGATGGACACCTTCAAGCACGCCATGGGCTTCGTGCTGCTGCTCACCGTCGTCTACCTCATGGTGAGCCTGCGGCAGGACCTGCTGCTGTTCACCGTCGCGTTCCTCGTGACGGTGGGCATCGGGTGCTGGTGGTGGGGGCGGTTCGCGCCGCGCGCCGCGAGCAAGGGGCGGCGCCTGCTCACGCTGCTCGTGGCGTTCGCCATCGCGGCGGGCGGCGCGCGGGTCTCCTTCGTGGAGTTCCGCGGCCTGTTCCTCGCGTCCGAGGACGGCTGGACGGCCTTCCACCCGGACGTGTTCGGGGAGGCGCTCGAGGACGGCCGCAACGTGTTCGTCGACTTCACCGCCGAGTGGTGCCCCAACTGCAAGGCGAACGAGAAGCTCGTGTACGACGACTCGGAGGTCCGCGCGGCGATGTCGGGCAAGGACGTGCTCGTCATCAAGGCGGACATCACGGGGCACAGCCCGCGCACCGACGCGATCGAGCGCCTCATGGACGGGCTCGGGGCGCGCTCCATCCCGTTCATGGCGGTGTTCCCCGGCGACCGCCCGAGCGAACCCGTCGTCCGCTTCGACCTCGTGACGAAGTCGGACTTCCTCGAGATCCTCGACACGCTGCCGGAGCCCGCGCGCTGAGGGGCGGCGCCCCGCGCGGCCCGCCGGCCGACTGGAGACCATGACCGACACCGCTCCCAAGGCCTACGGTCCCGGTGACCCGCGCGCCGCGCACGTCGACCACGCGCGGATCGAGAAGGCCATGCGCGACATCCTCGACGCCGTGGGCGAGGACGCCGACCGCGACGGCCTGCGCGACACGCCGTCGCGCGTCGCGCGGATGTACGCGGAGGTGCTCTCCGGTCAGCACCTCGACCCGTCGCGGCACCTCGACGTGACCTTCGAGGAGGACCACCACGAGATGGTCGTCGTGAAGGACATCCCGTTCGAGTCGCTCTGCGAGCACCACATGATGCCGTTCATGGGGAAGGCGCACGTCGCGTACGTCCCCAACGGGCGCATCGTCGGGCTGTCGAAGATCGCGCGGGTCGTCGAGGAGTACGCGCGGCGGCTCCAGGTGCAGGAGCGGCTGTCGTCCCAGGTGGCCGACCTCCTCTGGGAGCGGCTCCAGCCGCAGGGCGTCGGCGTGGTCATGGAGGCCACCCACACCTGCATGACGATGCGGGGCGTCCGGAAGCCGGGGGCGGCCATGGTGACGTCGGCCGTCCGGGGCACCTTCAAGACGCGCCGGGCGACGCGCGCCGAGTTCATGTCCTTCATCGGGCGGCCCGAGTAGCGGGAGCCGCGGCGGGCGCGGCCGAACCCGCCCTCGGGGTCGTTTTCGCGGCTCGAAGCCGATATCCGACCGTTGAGTCGGGAATCCCGGCGCCCCGGTCGCGCGCCGCGGTTCCGGGTGTTCCGGCCCGTTCCGGGCGAGAGGGCGGGCGATCGCGCCCCCGGAGCCGGGTCGGGCCTCCCCGAACGACCTCCCGAGCGGGGACAGGATCCCTAGGCAGCTCTGCGGGACCCCCGTATACTTTGCGCGAATCCTCCCACAGGGCGGCCCCGCCTCTCTCCCCCTGCCCGAATCAGGGTCTCCGCGGGTCGCGCCCTCCCCAAGAGGTGTAGTCCATCCTCATCTCTCCAGCCCGAAGACAGGAGTCCGCCATGCGCGTCTCTAGGTGTGTCCTCGCGGTGACGGCGGCGCTCGCGCTCGCCGTCCCTCTCACTGCAGCCATCAAGTCCATGACGCTCCGCGAGCTCATGGAGGTCACGAAGGACGCCGTGCACGGCAAGATCGTCGCGCGCGACGCCGTGCGGCTCGACCACCCGTGGAAGGACGCGCTCTACACGCGTC
>JAUIEF010000302.1 GCA_030428785.1 bacterium | reverse complement strand
GCGTGGGTGCGGAGGTCATGGCAGGCGGGCTGGGCTTCGGCTCGGGCATCCTCGTCGGCGCGGCGCTCGGCGCGCTGGGCGGCGCGGGCCTCGCGAAGGGCTTCCAGGTCGTGCTCGGCTTCGGCAAGGAGCCGTCGGTGCGGTGGGGGGCGGAGTTCCTCACGTCGCTGACGCGGCAGTGCGCGTGGCGTTACCTGGCCGTCGCGCAGTTCGGCCGCGGGCGCGGCGCCTTCCGCGACGACGCCCTCGCGGCGCCGGACGACAACCCCTGGCTCGACGCGCTCGACGTCGCGCTCGAGCAGCGCGGCGAGCGGCTCTCCAAGCTGTGGAAGAGCGTGGTGGGCGAGGCGGCCAAGGGCGCGCCCTGGCCGTCGGCCGCCACGGGCGCCGCGCGCGTCGACCGCCCGGACGAGGTGGAGTCCGGCGAGTTCGACGCCGCCGCGGAGCCGCCGCCCGAGCCGGGCCCCGAGACGCCGAAGGAGGTGCGCGCCGAGGTGGCGGGCGTGCTCGCCGACGTGCTCGTCGCCCGTTATCCGGAGAGCGCGGCGCTGCTGGAGCGCGCGCGGGGGTGAAGCCGCCCGCTCAGCGGCCCGCCAGGAACGCGCGCATCAGACCCGCGAGGTCGAACGAGCCGGAGACGGTCCACGTGTGGTCGGACACGACGGCCTCGAGGACCAGCTCGGCGCTCCCGCCCTCGAGCGCGCGGAGCATGTCGGCCACGCTCGGGTCCGTCGCGCCCACGGTGCGCGCGCTCTCGCGGGCGAAGTGGACGACGTCCATGCGCATGAGGACGCCCGCGTCGTGGGACTCGAGGTCCGTGACCCAGCCGGCGACCTCCTCGGAGAGCGGGTGCCCGGGGCCGGCGATCGCGCGGGCGAGCTCGAGGTCGGGCCCCTCGTCGCGGCTGCGAAGGCTCCAGGCCACGCGGCCGTCCGCCCGGTACACGTGCATCGTCGTCTCGAGCGCGCCGCCGTACATCGCCTCCAGGATCCGCCGGGTCTCCTCGCGCTGCTGCGGGTCCGCGTCCCCCAGGAAGGCGTCCATGTCCATGGTCTGCCGGAAGCTCACGACGGGGACGCCCTCGACGGTGCTCTCGCCCTCGAGCTCGAGGCTCGCGACGGCCGTGTCCATGAACCCGTCCTCGAGGAGCTGCGTCGCCGTGGACACGAGGGCGTCCGGGTTGGCCGCGTCGAACATGTACAGGAAGTCCATGCCGCCGCCCATGGAGAAGGTGCCCGCGAAGGCGCCGCCGCCGAGGCGGTAGAGCGCCTGCCAGGTTCCCACGTACTCGTCGACGTCGAGGTTCGCGTCCTCGCCGACCAGGAACGCCTCGGCGTAGGCGCGCAGCAGGTGCTCGTAGCGACCCATGAGGGTGTCGATGTCGGCGCGCGCCAGCACGAGCGTGGGCCCGTCCGGATCGACGCGTGACGCGAGCCCGCGGAGGTCGCCGTCGCGCGGCGGCGGGAAGCCGCCCAGGCCGCTGCCTTCCTCGACCGTCAACTCGCTTCGCACCTCGATCGAACCGCCGTCCTGCCCGACGGTGAACTCCACGGTCTCGATCGCGTCGAGGAGGCCGCGGGCCATGTCGGTGTAGGCGGTGAACATCGCCGCCATGTCGACGCCCGCGGGCGCCGGCTGCGCGGCGGCCTGCATCTGCATGAGCGCCAGCGCCCCCTCGATCGGGACGCGCAGGGCGTCGACGACGGGCGGGACGTCGAGGCGTCCGGCCACCGTGCCGCTCCGGAGCCCCATCGTGAGCGCGCTGCCGCGGGCGGCCGGCGCGCCGGCGGGCGAGAACGCGACGTAGTCGCCGCGCGCCTCGACCGCGACGCCGGGCGCGGCGCTCGCGCGGAGCGCGTCGACGTCCGTGGCGGGGAGGATGATGGTCGGGTCGAGGCTCGAGGAGCCCGCCGTGAACGCCACGCCGCAGGGCCGGTCGAGCGCGACGCTGTCCGGGTCGGAGATGCCGAACGCGTGGAGGAGCGGGCGCGGGTCGGAGCGCGACGCGCCGGGGTCGAGCAGGCTCGCGTAGGCGTCGAAGGCATCTCGCAGCGTCCCGATCGACACGACCTGCACGAAGCCCACGGCGTCCGACGGGACGAGCGCGTGCATGTCCGGGACGTCCTCGGCGAGCACCGGGACGGTGAGGTCCAGCGCGGGCGCGCCGCCGCGGCCGGAGGTCGACGGGTCGGGTTCGGCGCCGCAGGCCGCGGACAGCAGGCCGGCGGCGAGCGCGAGCGCCGTCGTGCGCATGCGGTGGGTCATGGGCGTGGTCCTCCTCTTCCTCGGATCGCGGTCGGGTCGGCGCGGATCATACCCGTGCGCGGGCCGTCGGCCGGTGCGTTACCATCCGCGGCCGTGACGTGGCCTCCGCCGGATCGCGCCCGTGGTTGAGTCCGGTGGGGCGGTGTCGACGGCCACGGACGACGGGCCGCCCGCGCCGCGCTTCGCGCTCTCCTTCCGCGCGCTCGTCGCCATCGCGCTCTGGGGAGCGTCCTTCGTCGCGGTGCGCGTCGCGCTCGACCGGTTCACGCCCGTCGGGCTCTGCGCGCTGCGGCTCGTCGTCGGGTCGGCGCTGCTCGCGGCGCTCGTGCGCGCGCGGGGCGCCGCGCTCCTGCCGCGGCGCGAGGACCGGCCGCGCTGCGTGCTGCTCGGCGTCGTGCTCGGCGTGCACCTCGTCATCCAGGCGGTGGGGCTGCGCTTCACGACGGCCGTGAACACCGGGTGGATCATCGGCATCATCCCCGCGATGATCGCGCTCGGCGCGCACGTCGTGCTCGGGCAGCGGCTGCGGCCGTCCGGGTGGGGCGGCATCGTCGTCGCAACCGCCGGCGTGCTGCTCGTGACGAGCGCGACCCCCGCGGAGTTCGCGGAGGCGGGGTTCGGCGACGCCCTCCAGCTTGTCTCCTGCGTGACGTGGACGGTCTACACGCTCGCCGCGCTGGGCGTCCTGCGCCGCAACGGCTCGCTCACGGTGACCACCTGCACGATGGGCGTCGCGGCGGTCGTGCTGCTGGTCGCGCTGCCGTTCGCGGGCGTGTTCGTCGAGGCTCCCGTCGGCGACCCGGCCGACTCGTGGTGGGCGTTCGGCTTCCTCGCCGTGGCGTGCAGCGCGGCGGCCTACCTGCTCTGGTCGCTCGCGCTCGAGAGCCACGGCGCGACGCGCGTCGGCGCGGTGCTCTACCTCGAGCCGCTCTTCACGCTGGGCGCCGCGGTCGTCGTGCTCGACGAGCCCGTCGGGCCGCACACGCTCGCGGGCGGCGCGCTCGTGATGCTCGGCGTGTGGGTCGTGGGGCGCGCGGCGCGGGCGACCTGAGGCGATGCCGCGGGGCGTCCGCTAGGATGTCGGCCCCGCGCCATGCCCTCGACTCCCGACATGCCTCGCTCGAAGACTCCGGGCCGTCGCCTCCGGCCGTTCGGCCATGCGCGGCTCGCCGTCGTCGTGCTCGTGCTCGCGGGTCTCGGCGCGTGCGGGCCGGCCGACGGGATGGGCGGGGAGCGCCGGGCGGAGGCCGACGCGACGACGCCGGACGCCGACTCGTCCGTCGACGAGCGCTCCTTCGAGGAACTCCGCGACGAGGCGTTCCGGCTCACCGGGTCCGCGCCGGACACCGAGGCGCGCGAGGCGCTGCTCCGGGCGCACCGCGCGCGGCCCGACGCCTACGGCGTGAACGTCACGCTCGGGCAGGTGTGCGAGCGGCTCGGGCTCGCGGGCGAGGCGGCCGACGCCTACGGCCGCGCGCACGCGGCGAAGCCCGAGGTCGACGCGACGCGGCTCGCGTGGGTCGGGCAGCTCGTCGAGGCGGGGCGCGTCGCCGAGGCGCGTGCGCAGCTCGAGGGCCTCGCCGCGCGCGAGGGCCTCGCGGGCG
>JAUIEF010000067.1 GCA_030428785.1 bacterium | reverse complement strand
GGGCCGGAGCCGATACCGGAGCCGGAGCCGGTGCCGGGGCCGATACCGGAGCCGGAGCCGGCACCGGCCACCGGGGTCTTTCCGCCTCCCTTCTCGGGGCGGATGAGGTTGTCCGACTCGGGCAAACAACCTCATCCGCCCCGAGAAGGAAGGCTCCCTCCATGACTCGCTTCGATTGCCTCGACGCCTCGTACGAGCTGCTCGAGGACCTGCATGGTCCGCTCGAGAAGATCCGTGCTCGTGACTCGCGGCTGTACACGCAGCTGCGCACCGCCGCCGCGTCGATCTCGCTCAACATCGCCGAAGGTCGTGCCCGTGCCGGCAAGGACAAGCGCCACCTCTGGCGTGTCGCTCTCGGCTCTACCGAGGAGGTGCAGTCCATCCTCCACGTCGCCGTCCGGCTGCGGGACATCACCGACGCGGACACGGTCGCGGCGCACGCCACGCTCGACCGGCTCCGCGGGATGCTCTGGCGCATGACGCATTGAGTGGTCGCGCAACCCGCCCCGGCGGATCGACCGCCGGGGCGGGTTTCTTGCTTCGTCAGTGCGTGAGCTTCCACGTCATCGCGAGCACGCGGTCGAGGAGCTCGAAGCACTCCGCGAGGTCCGCCTCGCGCAGATCACCGAGCGCGACGGCCGTGCGCAACGCACTGTGCACCTCGTCCGCCGAGCCGGCGGCGACACGCCAGAGGTGCGCCCGGTCACCACCGGTCCGCCGACGACCCTCGGCGAGGTTCAGCGTCACCGACGCAGCAGCCCGCCGCACCTGGCGGTGCAGATCGGGATCCTTCCGCTGCAACTCGCGCAACGGCTCACGAAGCGAGGCGACCATCCTGAGAGCGATCTCGAGCGCGTCGAACATGGAGTGACTCCTTTCCTGGAATCGAGTGGGATACGCCCGCGAGGGACCCGCTCGATTCCAGGGAAGGAGGCACGGCATGACGGCGGAGGACCGTGGGGGCAGCCGCATGCGCAACCGCAGGCGCTGCCGCATGCGCAGCCGGAGCCGGTTCCGCATCCGCGCTGACGTCGACGGGCTGCCGACGGGCGATGCCGCGCGAAGCGCGGCGAGGTCCGTTTCCGGATCCGGCTGCGGTTGCCGTTGCGCTTGCGGCAGCGCATGCGGCAGCGCATGCGGTTGCGCCTGCGGCTGCCCCGCCCTACCCCGCCGCGACCTCCTCCTGCACCTTCTTCGCCGCCTCGTCGTCCGCGACGTCGCTGTGGCAGGCGGCCTTGCCCTCGTCGGCGTGGACGGCGCCCTTCGTCTTGGCGGCCAGGCGGTGGATCTCGTCGGGCGAGAGCACACCGCGCTGCTCGAGGATCCGCGCCTGCTCGGGGCTCAGCGCCTCGCTGACCTTCGCGCGGTCCCACTGGAAGCGCTCGTCCTTGCCGGACACGAACTGCGTGATCTCCTTGCTGATGCGGACGGAGCACCAGTCGTGGCCGCACATGGCGCAGAAGTCCGTGTCCACGTCGAGGTCCTCGTCGTGGTACGCGCGCGCCGTGTCCGGGTCGAAGGACAGGTCGAAGTGCTTCTGCCAGTTGAGCGCCGCGCGCGCGGCGGTGAGCTCGTCGTCGCGGTCGCGCGTGCCGGGGATGCCCAGCGCGACGTCGGCCGCGTGCGCCGCGATCTTGTAGGCGATGCAGCCCTGCTTGACGTCGTCGCGCTTCGGCAGGCCGAGGTGCTCCTTGGGCGTCACGTAGCAGAGCATGCTCGCGCCGTGCCAGGCGGCGTTCGTCGCGCCGATGCAGCTCGTGATGTGGTCGTAGCCGGGGAAGACGTCCGTGACGAGCGGCCCGAGCACGTAGAAGGGCGCGCCGTGGCAGACGCGCCGCTGGAGCTTCATGTTGTATTCGATCTGGTCGAGCGGCACGTGGCCCGGCCCCTCGATCATGACCTGCACGCCCTTGCGCCACGCGCGCTCCGTGAGGCGCCCGAGCTCCTCGAGCTCGCCGAGCTGCCCGCCGTCCGTCGCGTCCGCGAGCCCGCCGGGGCGCAGCCCGTCGCCGATGGAGAACGTGACGTCGTACTCGCGCATGACGTCGCAGATGTCCTCCCACATCGTGTTCATGAGGTTCTGCCGGCCGTGGTGGATCATCCACTTGGCGAGCAGCGAGCCGCCGCGGCTCACGATGCCGATGACGCGCTCCGCGACGAGCGGTAGGTGCTCCTGCAGGACGCCCGCGTGGATCGTGAAGTAGTCGACGCCTTGCTCCGCCTGGTGGCGCAGCGTCGCGAGCACCGTCTCCTCGTCGAGGTCCTCGATCTTGCGGCCGATGATCATCGAGTAGATGGGCACCGTGCCGATGGGGGTCGTCGCGGCGCCGATGATCGCGGCGCGCGTCGCGTCGAGGTCGCCGCCCGTCGAGAGGTCCATGACGGTGTCCGCGCCCCAGCGCACGGCCCACTCGAGCTTCTCGACCTCCTCGTCCGTGCTCGACGAGATGGGGGAGGCGCCCATGTTCGCGTTGATCTTGGTCTTGGTCGCGCGGCCGATCGCCATGGGGTCGAGCCGCTGCGCGAGGTGCCGCCGGTTCGCGGGGATGACGAGGCGCCCCGCGGCGACCTCGTCGCGCACCTGCTCGGGCGTGAGGTGGCCCTCGCGCTCGGCGACGCGGCGCATCTCCGGCGTGATCGTGCCGAGGCGCGCGTGCTCGAGCTGCGTGACGGGCGTGAAGCCGGCGGGCGGCGTCCAGCGGCCGTCGACGCACGTCCAGTCCTCGGGCATGAAGTCCCACGCCGTCTTGTCGGACGGCTGCGGCATGCCCGGCGTGTCCGGCGAGCTGAACGTCCACGGCGTCCCGACGCGCGACGCGTTCGCGAAGCTCCCGGGGTTCGTGCCGGCGCCGGCGCTCGACGGGTTGCCGCCGACGGGCGGGAGGTCTGTGCGGGCGACGTGGGCCATGGCGCTCTCCAGTCCGCGGGGAACCGGACCGGCGGCGCGCGCCGTTCGCTTCCCTACGCAGCGTGCCGGCGGGGCCGGCGTTCTGTTCAGGTTCGGAGGGTGTGTTCTCAGCCCGCCGCCGCGCGACGGGCACCCCTAGCGTGAGGCGCCGAGTGTACACATCGGGCGGCGGCGATGCCTAGGATGGCGCGATGCCGAGCACGACACCGAAGACCGTCCACCTCGTCGACGCGAGCCCGTACGTCTTCCGGGCCTGGTTCTCGCTGCCCGACTCCATGACGGCGCCCGACGGCCGCCCCGTGAACGCCGTCTACGGCTTCCTCGGCTTCCTGTTGCGGTACCTCGCCGAGGAGGAGCCGACGCACATGGCGCTCGCCTTCGACGAGAGCCTCACGACGAGCTTCCGCAACGAGCTCTACCCCGACTACAAGGCGCAGCGCGAGCTGCCGCCCGCCGAGCTCGAGCGGCAGTTCGTCGACTGCCGGCGCGTCGGCGAGGCGCTCGGGCTGAGCTGCTTCGCCGACGAGCGCTACGAGGCGGACGACCTCGTCGGGACGCTCTGCGCGCGCTTGGCGGACGAGGGCCACGACGTCGTCGTGACGACCGTCGACAAGGATCTCGCGCAGCTCGTGGGCGAGCGCGTGCGGCTCTACGACTTCGCGGCGGGGGAGCGCTACGGGCCGGACGAGGTCGTCGCGAAGTGGGGCGTCCGCCCGGAGCAGGTCGCCGACTACCTCGGCCTCATGGGCGACGCCGTGGACAACATCCCGGGCGTCAAGGGCGTCGGCGCGAAGTCGGCGGCGGCGCTGCTCGGCGTCTACCCGGACCTCGACGCCGTGTACGCGGACCTCGACGGCGTGGCGGCGCTGCCCGTGCGCGGCGCGCGGTCGCTCGCGGAGAAGCTGCGCGCACAGCGGGACGTCGCGTTCCTGAGCCGCACGCTCGCGACCGTCGCGACGGACGCGCCGGCGGACGCGGCGCTCGCGGACCTGGCGTGGCGGGGCGCGGACCGCGCGGCGACGGAGGCGGTCCTCGACGAGCTGGGCTTCGGACGCGTCCGGGAGCGCGTGCCGCGCTGGCGGTGACCCGCCGCGCGCGGTCCTGCGGAGGACGTTCGGTCCGCGGGGCGTCGCGCCGTATCATGCGACCCCGTCCGGGCGCCCCGCCGCGCCCCGTCCCCGCGAGGTCCCCCGTGCCCGAGAACGCCCCCGGCCTGGCCGCCGTCGACCTGGGCTCCAACAGCTTCCACATGATCATCGCCCGCGAGCAGGGGGGCGAGCCGGTGACGGTGGACCGCATCCGCGAGCAGGTGCAGCTCGCCGCCGGCCTCGGCGACGACCACCTCATCGCGAAGGACGCGTGGGAGCGGAGCATCGAGTGCCTCAAGCGCTTCGGGCAGCGGCTCCGCGGCATGGAGGAGGGGCGCGTGCGCGCCGTCGGGACGAACTCCATGCGCATGGCGCGCAACGGCGCGGAGTTCCGCGCGGAGGCCGAGGAGGCGCTCGGGTTCCCGATCGAGATCATCAGCGGCAACGAGGAGGCGCGCCTCATCTACCTGGGCATCGCGCACGTGCTCGCGGACGACTCGGCGAGCCGGCTCGTCGTCGACATCGGCGGCGGCAGCACCGAGTGCATCGTCGGCGAGCGCTTCGAGGCCATCGCCACGCACAGCTTCTACATGGGCTGCGTGAACTTCACGCAGCGCTTCTTCCCCGACGGCAAGATCAGCAACCGCCGCATGACCGACGCCGTGCTCGCGGCGCAGCTCGAGCTGCAGCCGAGCGTGCGCGAGTTCCGCGACACGGGCTGGAAGGACGCCGCGGGCGCGTCCGGCACCATCCGCGCCATCGCGCAGGTGGCGAACCAGAACGGCTGGTGCGAGGGCGGCATCACGGCCAAGGCCGTGCGGCGGTTCCGCAAGGAGCTCGTCTCGGCCGGCACGCCGGACAAGGTCGCGTCCATCCCCGGCATGAAGACGTCGCGGGCGCCGATCATCGCGGGCGGCGCGGCGATCCTCCAGGCGTGCTTCGAGAGCCTCGGCGTCGAGCACATGAGCATCGCGTCCGGCGCGCTCCAGGAGGGCGTGCTCTACGACCTCCTCGGCCGCATCAACCACGAGGACGTCCGCGTGCGGACGATCCGCCTGTTCCAGGAGCGCTACCACGTCGACCGCGCGCAGGCCGTGCGCGTCGAGCGGACGGCGCTCACGCTGCTCGACGCGGTGGCGCAGGCCTGGAGCGTGCCCGTGCGCCGCGCGCGTCCGTTCCTGTCGTGGGCGGCGCGCCTGCACGAGGTCGGCCTGACCATCGCGTACAACCACCACCACCGGCACGGCGCCTACCTGCTCGTGAACGCGGACATGCCGGGGTTCTCGCGCGACGACCAGCAGCTGCTCTCGGTGATCGTCGCGTCCCACCGGCGGCGCGTGCGCGCGGAGCGGCTCGAGGTCCTCCGCAGCAAGCCCAGCCGCACGCTCGCGACGCAGCTCATCGTCCTCCTGCGCCTCGCCGTGCTCCTCAACCGCGGGCGCAGCCCGGACCCGCTCCCGCGCGTGGACGTCGAGGCGACCTCCGCCGGCCTGACGCTCGTCCTGCCCGAGTCGTGGATGGAGGAGAACCCGCTCACGGTCGTCGACCTCGCGGGCGAGGACGCCGCGCTGCGCGAGCTCGCCTACTCGGTGGGCGTCCGGTCGCGCGAGGGCGCGTGACCGACGCTCAGCGGAGCGCCGGGTTCATCGTGTAGGTGCCCGTGACGCTCGCGGACGCGAGCACGTGCCCGTCGATCGCGGCGAGGACCTCGGGCGCGCCGAAGTCGTCGCCCACGTCGAGCGCCGGCACGTCGAGGGCGTACACGGTGAACACGTAGCGGTGGACGCGCTCGTCGTTCCACGGCGGCCCGGGGCCGTCGTAGCCGCGGTAGGTGCCGCCCATGTCCGGGTCGCCCGAGAACCAGCCCGTGTAGTCGTTGCGGCCCTGGCGCGCGCCGGGCGGCCCGGGCGGCTCCTGCGCGCCGCCGGGCGTCACGCCGTCGCTGCACGCGCCCTCGTCGAGCGCGCGCACGTCGGCCGGCAGGTCGACGAGCGCCCAGTGGTGGAAGTCCGCGCGCGGCAGGTCCGCGGGGACCGTGCGGCCCTCCTGGTTCACGTCGTCGGGGACGATCGGCGCGTCGGGGTCGGTGCAGACGATCGCGAACGAGCGCGCGCCGTCGGGCACGTCCGACCACGCGAGCTGCGGGCTGCGGTTGCCGGAGAGCGCGGCGTGCTGCTCGGGGTCCGGCGTGCAGAAGGCGCAGCGGTCGGGCACGGGCCGGCCGTCCTGGAAGCTCTCGCTGGTGAGGCGCACGGGGGTCCTCCGTCGCTCGCCGGGCGCGCCGCTCAGGGCGCGCGGAAGGCGATCATGTAGTTCTCGGCGAGGCCGTCGACCGGCAGCTCGCCCGTGTACTCGAAGCCCGCCGCGGTGACCTCCGCGACGGTCTCCGCCTTGCCGATGCGCACGTGGCCGAGCACCCAGTCGCGGCTCGTCCCGGGGATGCGCTCGAAGTCGACGATGACGAGGCGGCCGCCCGGCCGCAGCGCCGAGCGGATGCTCGCGAGCGTCGTCATCGGGAACTCGAAGTGGTGGTAGGTGTCGCACACGAACACGAGGTCGACGCTGTCCGCCGGGAGCCCCACGGAGTCCTCGGGGCACAGCACGGGGCGCACCTGATCGAGGCCCTCGTCGCGCGCGCGGTCGGTGAGGTGCTCGATGAAGCCGGGCGAGATGTCGACGGCGTACACGACGCCCGTCGGCCCGACGGCGCGCGCGAACGGCTCCATGAAGAGCCCGGTGCCGGCGCCGACGTCGGCGATCTCCATCCCCGACCGCAGGTCGAGCCGCGCGAGGATGGCCGCGCGGTGGACCGCGATCTCGCGGCTCTCGCCCTCGAACATCTGCACGAACTCGTCGACGTCGAGCGCGGGGTCGAGGAAGCGCTCGTTGGCGCCCGGGCGGACGCTCGTCTCGGAGGGCGGCGTCGAGCAGGCGGTCGCGAGGAGCGCGGCGAGCAGGGCGACGACCGGCGCGAGGGTCCGCGCGGCACGGGGGGCGGGGAGGGTCGGCACGGGGCGCGCTCCGGGGACGGGCGCCGCATCCTACCCGGAGGCGCGCGGCCGACGGTACCCCGGGCGGACCGCGCGCGGCCCGCCCGCGTCGCCGCGCCGTCAGAGGATGCGCAGCACCTCGGCGATGCTCGGGAACTGCGCGAGGTAGTTGTTGTGCTCGCGGAGCGCCGCGTTGAACGGGAGGTCCGAGCGCTCGCCGAGCAGCCCCAGCGCGACGCAGGCGAACGCCCGGCTCGCCGCGCGCCCGTCCTCGTCGGAGGCCATGTCGAGCAGCGGCTGCACCGCGGTCTCGTCGCCGATGAGTCCCAGCGCGTTCGCCGCGCTCGCGAGCCCGCCGAGGCTGCCCGCCTCGTCGAGCGTCCGCACGAGCACGGGCACGGCGTGGCGGTCGCCGAGCAGGCCGAGGCTCGTCGCGGTCTTGAGCCGGAACGTCGGCGAGATCGTCTTGTCGGCGCACAGCGCGCGCAGCTCGTCCGAGGCCTCGCGGTGCCGGAGCAGCCCGAGCGCCTCGCCCGCGTAGCCGCGGAAGTCCTCCTGGTGGCTCGCCGTGAACTCGGCGTGGATGAGCGCGCGCGAGTCCTGGTCGTCGAGGAGCGCGAGCGCGATGGCGAACGCGCCGCGGAACGACGGGTCGCGCTCCTCGCGGAAGCCCTCGCGCAGCGCCTTCAGCAGGCTCGACGTCGCGGCCGGCTGCGCGCGCGCGTAGAGCGACGCGGCGAGCGCCGCCCACGACCGGTGCGACCGGCTCGTGCCGGCGGGCGTCATCTCGCGCAGCAGGAGCTTGCGGATCGCGGCGTGCGCCTCCGCGTGCGCGACGGGCTCCTCGTCACGCGCGCCGATCTGCGCGAGCGCGATGAGCGAGAAGTGGCGGCTCTGCCGGTCGTGACCCTCGCGGACGCCCTCGACGAGCGTCTCGACGACGGCCTCGTCCGACGTGGACGCGAGCCGGCCGAGCCCGATGGCCGCCGACTGCCGCACGACGTTCTCCGTGTCGTCGTCGCGGTACACCTCGAGCAGCGGCGCGACCGAGTCGCCGTTCCCGAGCTTGCCGAGCGACGTCGGCACGTAGCTGCGGATGTACGCGTCGAGGTCGTCGTCGGCGAGCAGCGCGAGCAGCCACGTCTCGCAGGTGTCCGCGAGCGGCGTGCCGCGGGGGACGAGCCCCAGGGCCGCGATCGCGCTCGCCTTGATGTCGCGCTCGCTGTCCGGGAGCTGCTCGACGGCCGCCATGAGCGCGCGCACGGAGGCCGGGTCGCCGAGCAGGCCGAGGCCCAGGCACGCGAACGACCGCACGAGCCAGGGCACCGGCCCGCCGACGGCCGCGCGCCCCGCGGCGTCGTCGCGCACGAGCCCCTCGAGCAGCGGGCGCGCGTCGGCGGCGCCGAGGACACCGAGGCTCAGCGCGGCCGAGGACTGCACCGAGAGCTCGCGGTGGGCGAGCAGCGCGAGCGCCGTGTCCCGGGCGGCGTCGCGCGTCTGCGGCGACGCGGAGCGGCACATGGCGAGCACCGTCGAGTCGAGGATGTCCCGGTCGTCCGCCGAGCGCGACACGCCCTCGAGCGCCGGGATCACCACGCTGTCGATCGTCGCCTGGTCGGGGCGCACGGGGATCGTCGCGCGGCCGCCGCCGCGCGCGGTGAGCAGGCTCGGCGAGGGGCCCGCGCCGCCGCGCCGCTCGAGCCGCTCGCGCAGGTGGAGGTAGCGGTCGCGGTTCGCCTCCCACCAGAACTCCCAGCCCTCGTACGAGACCGCGGGCGCCGCGCCGCCGCCGGAGGACCCGGAGGCGCGACCCGAGCCGCCGCGAGGCCCGGAGGCCGCGCTCCCGCCGGCGCCCGCCGCGGCGCCGCTCCCGCCGCCCGAGCCGCCGGGCCCGCCGCCGAGGGTCGGGCGCGCCGTGCCGCCGCCCGTGGAGCCGCCCCCGGTGCTCGAGGCGTTGCCGGGGCCCTGGTAGGCGCCGCCGTGGGCGGTCGCGACGGGCGTCGCGGCGAGGAGCGCGAGGACGAGGAGCAGGCTGCGGGTCGTGGTCATCGGGGGGCCTCCGTATTCCCCGTCCAGACGGCGTGCCGCGTCCGAGCGGACGGCCGCGCGCCCTGCGCCGGCGCGACGCGCGTCAAGTCCGATCGCGTCGCCGACCGATCCGACGAGGGTCCCCGTCCCGTCGAGGCCCCGCCATGATCGCGTCCCGCCGCTCCGGTTTCACCCTCGTCGAGCTGCTCATCGTCGTCGTCATCCTGGCGATGCTCGCCGCGATCGTCGTGCCGGCCTCCGTCGGCGTGCGTACCGAGACCGAGCAGGCTGCCTTCGCCGCGGAGCTCCGGATCCTCGTCGACGCCGCCGCGCTCTACACCGCGAAGACGCAGCGCGACCTCGAGGACGCCTCGTCGGGCGTCATCCCCACGGGCTTCGAGGACTACCTCGACAGCAACGGCTGGGAGGACGGCACGCCGGTGGGGGGCGTCTGGGACTCGGAGCGCGACGCGTTCGGCTTCGGCTCGACGCTCGGGGTGCACTTCGTCTCGGGGACGCCCAGGAGCGACGCCTACATGGAGACGGTGGACGCCCTCGTGGACGACGGCGACCTCGCGACCGGCGGCTTCCGCAAGCTCGCGCCGGACCGCTTCGCCTACATCCTCGCGGAGTGACGTCGGCGCGGCGGGCTCAGCCCGCGGCGCCCTCGCCGTCGGCGGCGAGCGACCCCGAGGCGGTCGACGCGCCCCCGCGCTGCGGGAGCTGGTCCTTCATGCGGTCGACGACGACCTGCGTGAAGTCCCGCGTGCCGAGCTTGCCGCCGAGATCGACGGTGCGGTCGCCGTCGCGGATCGCGCCGAGCAGCGCGAGCCGCAGCGCGTGGCCCAGGTCGTACCGGTCCACGTGGTCGAGCAGCATGCCGAACGACAGCAGCACGGCCGTGGGGTTCGCCTTGTCCTGCCCGGCGATGTCGGGCGCGGTGCCGCCCGCCGGGTCGAACATCGCGATCTCGACCTCGTTCTGCGCGTTGAACGAGTAGTTGCCGCTCGCGCCGGTGCCCAGGCTGCCGACGAGCCCGGACGCCATGTCCGAGAGGAAGTCGCCGTACTCGTTGAGCACGAGGACCACCTCGTAGTCCTGCGGCTTGAGCAGGATCTTGGCGAGCAGCGCGTCGAAGAGCTCCACCTTGTGGTGGGTGTCCTTGTAGTGCCGGTGCACGTCGCCGACGATCGTCTCGAAGAGCCCGTCCGTGACCTTCTGGATGGTGTGCTTGCTCGACGAGGTGACGTGCAGCTTCTTCTTGCGCGCCAGCTCGAAGGCGAACTTGGCCGCCTGCTCGCAGGGCTCGCGCTCGACGAGGCGCAGCGAGACGGCGCTGTCGCGACCGACGAGCTGCCCCGGGTCGTCGTACGTGCCGCCCGTGGCCACGCGCACGATGTGCAGGTTCACCGGGAGCGAGAAGTTGCTCTTGATGCCCGGGATGGAGATCGCCGGCCGGTAGATGACGCTGAACCCGCAGCGGCGCCGGATGAGCGCGTTGGGGCTGCGCGTGCCGGTCACCGTCGGGTACTTGAGCACGAGCTTCGTCTCGCGCATCGAGTCCTCGGCCACGTCGATGGCGACGCCGCCCTGCCGCTCGCGGGTCTCGAGGGACCAGTCGACGTGGCGGAAGTCGAAGTCGAGGGGCAGGGCGTCGGCGACGGCGTGGATCGAGCGCTCGAGCTCGGGGCCGATGCCGTCACCCAGGAGCTCGGTGATGGCGAGGGTGGTCATGGCGTCTGTCGGGTCGGGTCCGGGGGGGCCTGGCGCCGCGCGCGCGGCGTCGCGAGCCCGCACTCTGCCGGGCGCGGCGCGATCGGGCATTGTCACCCCGATCCGTCGATCCGCGCAAGGCGCGACCTGACGGCGCGCCTTGATGCGCTCACGCCGACGGCCCACAATCGGACGCGTCGGGCCGGGTCGCAGCCGTCCGGTCGGCACCCGCTCCGCGGCGTCGCGGGGCGCCCTGGGACCCGCCGCGGGACGAGATGACCCAGCCGTCGCCTGCCGCTCCGAGCTGGGCCGCCTGGCCCACGGACCGGCTGCTCGACGTGCGGATGTGCGACCTGGGCCTCGACCTCGGGTCCGCCTTCCTCCAGGAGGGCATCGAGCGGCTGGGCGCCGACCTCGAGCGCCGCGGCTTCCGCTTCCGCCCGCACTGCTGGCTCTCGTCCGAGTGGTTCTCGCCCAAGGACGTGCCGGGCATCGCGATCCCGTTCTACCTCGCGCACCCGCGGCTCGTGCGGCTCGAGCGGAGCCTCATGCTCGAGGTCGAGGGCGGCACGCGGAAGGAGCTCCGGAAGATCCTTCGGCACGAGTGCGGTCACGCCGTCGCGTGGGCGTACCGCCTCAACCGCCGGCGTCGCTGGCAGCAGCTCTTCGGGCGGTCGTCGGAGGAGTACCCGGACAGCTACAAGCCGGACCCGACGAGCCGCTCGTACGTGCAGCACCTGCCCATGTACTACGCGCAGAGCCACCCGGACGAGGACTTCGCGGAGACCTTCGCCGTGTGGCTCCAGCCGCGGCACGTCTGGCGGCGGCGGTACGCGGGCTGGCCGGCGCTGCGCAAGCTCGAGTACGTCGACGAGCTCATGGACGAGGTGCACGACGAGCCGCCGCCCGTGCGCTCGCGGCGGCAGGTGGACCCCGTGTCGCGCATCCGCACGACGCTGCGCGAGCACTACGCGTTGCGCATGGAGCGGACGGCGCCCGGCGCGCCCGACATCTACGACGCCGACCTGCGCAAGCTCTTCTCGGGCGAGCGGCTCCCGGGCTCGGAGCCCGCGGGCCGCTTCCTGCGCCGCAACCGCACGGTCATCCGACAGCTCGTGTCGCGCTGGACGGGTCAGTACCAGTTCACGCTGGACCACGTCCTCGAGGACATGATCCGCCGCTGCCGCGAGCTGCGCCTGCACGCGGTCGGCGACGAGGCCGACCTGCGCATGCAGTTCGCGGTCCTGCTGACCGTGCAGACGATGCACTCCCTCTTCAACCGGCGCGACTGGATCAGCATGTGATGCGACACCTCCGCGTGCTCCACCTCACACACCCGTCGCTCGTGCCGCCCGAGTCCCCGGACGACTGGCCATCGCTCGACGAGAAGCAGCAGTTCGCGATGAAGACGGACCTCGACGTCGTCGAGGCGCTGCGCGAGCTCGGCCACACCGTGCGGTCGGTGGGGGTGGAGGACGAGCTGCGACCGGTGCGCGCGGCGGTGCGGACGTTCAAGCCGCACGTCGTCTTCAACCTCGTGGAGGGCTTCGCCGGCCTGCGCGAGCTCGACGCGCACGTCGTGAGCTACCTCGAGCTCGTCGGCGTGCCGTACACCGGCTGCAACCCACGCGGTCTCGTCCTCGCGCGCGGCAAGGCGCTCAGCAAGAAGCTGCTGCACTACCACCGCATCCGCACGCCGGCGTTCCGCGTGTTCCGGCGCGGGCGACGCGTCGTGCGGCCCAAGGACCTCGCGCTGCCGCTCATCGTGAAGAGCCTCGTGGAGGAGTCGTCCGCGGGCATCAGCCAGGCGTCCGTGGTCGACAGCGACGAGAAGCTCGCGGAGCGCGTCGCCTTCGTGCACGAGCACATCGGCACGGACGCGATCGCCGAGCAGTACATCGACGGCCGGGAGCTCTACCAGGGCGTGTTCGGCAACCGGCGGCTGCACGTGCTGCCGCCGTGGGAGCTGCACTTCGGGAAGGTGGCGCCCGGCGCGCCGAAGATCGCCACCGAGAAGATGAAGCACGACGCCGACTACCAGGAGAAGCTCGGCATCGAGCAGTCGGCGGCCGAGGGCATGACCGAGGAGCAGTCCGTCGCGATGGGGCGCATCACGAAGCGCATCTACCGCATCCTCGAGCTCGACGGCTACGCGCGCATCGACTACCGGCTCGGCGAGGACGGCCGGCTCTACTTCCTCGAGGCGAACCCCAACCCGGACATCGCGGGCACCGAGGAGTTCGCGTCCGCCGCGGAGGCGGCGGGCATCGACTACCCGACGCTCATCCGGCGCATCGTCGGGCTCGCGTTGTCGCGTCGGCGCTGACGGGCGCCGCTCAGAGCACGCCGCCCGCGAGCCGCACGCCGACCGGCGCCTCCTGCGGTGACGCCGTCTCCACCCGCGGGCTCTTCGGCAGCGTCACCACGAAGCGCGCGCCGCCCCCGGGACGGTTCTCGAAGCGGATGGTGCCGCCGTGCTCGTCGGCGACGCTCTTGCAGATGGCGAGGCCGAGCCCGTAGCCCGACCGCCGGCCGACGCGCGGCATGCCCGAGACGAAGGCCGTGTAGAGCTTCTCCGCCATCTCGTCGGGGACGCCCGGCCCCTCGTCGACGACGTCGATCTCCACGTGGTCGACGCGCCCGCGGAACGTGACGTCGACCGTGCCGCCCGCGGGCGTCCACTGGATGGCGTTGCTCACGAGGTTGCGGACGACGCGCAGGCAGGCCTCGCGGTCGGCGGTGAGGCGCGTGTCGCCCTCGCCGTGGATGCCGACGGTGACGCCGGACCGCTCCGCGCTCTGCCGCTCGCGCTCGAGCCGCAGCCGCGACTCGGCAGCGAGGTCGAAGTGCTGAGACGGCTGGACCTGTCGGTTCGGCGAGGCCGAGCGGCAGATCGCGACCATGTTGTCGATGGAGTCGGAGAGCGCGTGGAGGTCGTCGAGGTTGCCGCGCAGGGTCTCCTCGTACGACTCCGGGCTGCGCGTCGCCATGAGCGCGATCTCCGTGCGCCCGATGAGGCTCTGGAGCGGCGAGCGCAGCTCGTGCGCGAGCCCGGCCGTGAACGTGCGCATGCTGTCGAGGCCGCCGTCGATGCGCTGGATCATCCCTTCGAGCGCGGCGCCCACGTCCCGGACCTCCTGCGGCGCGCCGTCGAGCGCGAGCGTCGTGCCGCCGCTCGTGAAGTCCACGTCACCGGCGCGGCGGACGACCTCGCGCAGCCCGCGCAGGCCGCGGTTCGCGCCGTACCAGCCGGCGAGCGCCGCGAGCACCACCGACACGAGGAGCGCGATCGCCGCGGAGATCATGTAGTCGAAGAAGGCCGCGACGTAGCTGCTCGCGTCGGCGAGCACCTCGAGCTGCAGGCCGTGCACGCCGTCGACGATCGTGCCGCGGGCCGCCTGGCTCCCGAACAGGGTGTCGCGCCAGCCGGGCGGGCCGAGCTCGCCGAGCGCGAGCAGGCGCTCGTCGCCCGACTCGGCGATCAGGCGCCCGCCCTCGTCGTGGATCCGGAAGGCGCAGGGCGGCTCCTCCGAGACGTCGGCGATGACCTGCGCCATCTCGCGGACCTCCGCGAGCGACCCGTCCGTCTCCCCGATGTCGTGCGCGAACTCCTGCGTCTCGTGCTCGAGGAACGCGCGGATGGCGTCGAGCTTCGTCGAGTACATGAAGTGCGCCGACCACGCGGCGTCGAGGGCGAGGAGCGCGCTCGTGGTGGCCGCGAAGATCAGCGTCATGCGGCCGGTCAGCGACCAGCGCTTCTCACTCCCGGTCTTCGATGACATAGCCCTGCCCGCGGACGGTGTGGATGAGCGGCTTCTCGAACGGCTTGTCGACCTTGTGGCGCAGCCGCCTGATGTGCACTTCCACGATGTTCGTGCCGGGGTCGAAGTCGATGTTCCAGACGGACGTCAGGAGCTCGCTCCGGGACACGACGTGGCCGGCGTCCTCGAGCAGCCGGCGCAGGAGCGCCATCTCGACGCGGGTGAGGTCGACGGGCTGTCCGGCGCGCGTCACGGTGCCCTTCATGTGGTCGAGCACGAGGTCTCCCACGCGCGTCTCCATCGCGGGACGGTGCCGACGGAGCACGGCCTGGATGCGCGCCCAGAGCTCGCTGAACACGAACGGCTTCACGACGTAGTCGTCGCCGCCCATGAGCAGCCCCTTGACGCGCTCGTCCACGGCGTCGCGCGCCGTCACGAGGATCACCGGCGTCTCGACGCCCTCCTCGCGCAGCGTCGACAGGAGGTCCCAGCCGAGGATGTCCGGCAGCATGACGTCGAGCAGCACCATGTCGAAGGTGTCGGAGCGCAGCTTCTCGAGCGCCGCGGCGCCGTCCCCGGCCGTCACGATCTCCATGCCCATCTCGGAGAGGCCGTCCTCGAGCACGCCCCGGATGCGGGGGTCGTCGTCGATCACGAGGATGCGCGCGGTCTGCATGTCGGGAGTCATCCGAGCCAAGCTGCCTTCGTGGGGCGCCCCTCCGGATGACGAGCCTGTCATCGGCGCGCTGGGGGAGGTCTTCATCGCGGGGGTGCTCCTCGGCGTGGGCGCTGCGTGACGTGAGCCGCCCCGTGTGAGCCGCCCGCCCCGGAGCGCCAGTGTATCCCGGCGTCGGAGCGGCGCGTCCCGGACGGACGACCGGCACGGCCTCCGGTGAAAGAGCTGTCATCTCCGGACGGCCCCGGATGAACGAGACTCCCCTCGACGCGCCGCCGCGGCGGCCTCCTCGAGTCCTGCCCCCTCGGTCGCGCCGGTCGGCCGCCCGCTCGGGCGGATGTCCGGTGAGGTGGTGCAGGTACACGGTGTCCCTGGAGGTCGTCGCGCGGCCGTCTTTGCGCGCGGTCAGCTGCCGGCCGGCGCGTCGAGCACCTCGCGGTAGGCCGCCGCGAGCCGGCGGTGGAAGTCGTGCTCCCCGTGCTCGAGCCGCGGCGCGTACCGCCCGCGGACGTACCCCGGCGACGCGAGCCCGCGCTGCACCGCCTCGCACACGGCGACGTCCTCGCGCTGGACCGCGTCGCTCTGGCGCAGGCAGTCCTCGACGAAGCGCGTGTCGGCGAGCGCCTCCTCCGTGAACCAGAAGTCGAAGACGACGAGCGTGCGGTCGGGGCCGAGCGGGACGACGCGGTTGGTGTCGAGCACGGGCCCGTAGCGGTTGAGCATGAGCGACGGGTGGAGCCACGCGTAGGCCGCGCCCGCGCCGAGGCGCCCGCCCTTCGCGCCGCAGCCCTGCACGGAGCCGCGCTCGAGGACCTCCGTGCGGTACCCGTCCAGGTCGAGGCCGGACGCGAGCGACGGGTGCAGGTGCGGCACGTGGTACCCGCCGTCGAGGTAGTTGTCGACGAACACCTTCCAGTTGCAGCGCAGCGAGGACGTGCGCGTCGCGACGTGACGCAGCGCGCCGCCGCCGACCGCGTCGAGCGCCGCGTCGAGCGACGCGAGCCCGGCGCGCAGCGGCGGCGGGTCGTCCGAGAGGTTGAGGAACACGAGCCCGCGCCAGGTGTCGACGGCGATGGGACGCAGCCCCATGGCGTCGCGGTCGAACGCCTCGATGCCCGCGGTGCCGGGCGCCGTGAGCAGCGCGCCGTCGAGCGCGTACGTCCAGCCGTGGTACGGGCAGGTCACGCGCTCGGCGCAGCCCGTGCCCTCGAGGAGCACGGTCGCGTGGTGCCGGCACGCGTTGTGGAAGGCGGCGAGCGCGCCGTCCTCGCGTCGCACGACGAACCACGGCAGGCCCGCGAGGTCGCCGGACAGGAAGGCGCCGGGCGACGGCACGGCGTCCTCGACGCCGACGGCGATCCACTCGCGCGCGAACACGGCCGCGCGGTCGAGCGCGTGGAACGCGGCGTGCGTGCACCACGTCGCGGGCGGCGTCCACGCCCGCGCGATCGGCACGTCGGGGTCGAAGTCGTCGACCGCGCGGCGGACGGCGTCCCGCGTCGCCGGATCCCACCCGTCGAGGAGCCCGGGCGGACCGGGGGACGTCGTGGTGGATCTGCGGGACGCGGGCACGGCGCGATGGTATCAGCGCGCCGCCGCGGACGGCGTGTCAGCGCCGGGGGGGCGCCGCGAAGCGGATCGCGTCCAGGCCGCCCGCGAGGCAGGCGTCGACGACGGACACGACCTGGCCGTGCGTCACCGGGTCGTCGGCGTGCAGCACGACGGGCGCCTCCGGCGCGACGGCGCGCGCGGCCGCGAGCACCGACGGCAGCTTCGACACCTCGTAGCTGGCGCCCGCCCCGACGCGGACGCGCGTGCCGCCCCGCGCGAACGGGTCGTTCCGCACGTAGAGGTCGATGGGCTCCAGCAGGTCGACGACCTCGCCGGCCGAGGGGCCGACGCCCTTCGGCAGCTCGGTGTCCAGGCGGCCCTGCAGCACCTTGAACGACATGGTGCACACGAAGAACACGAGGAGCAGGAACACGACGTCGATCATCGGCGTCAGGTCGGGACCCTGCGTGCGGGACTCGGGTGGGGAGTGTCGCATGGCGGCGGCTCCGGAGGGACGGCCTGTCTAGGCGGCGCGTCGACCGCGGTGACGCACCCTGGCCGGGGACCCCCGGACCGTGACATGCTGGCGGCTCCCGCGACCGCGAGCGCCCTGTCCCGTGCCCGAGCCCGACCCCCTCCGCGACGACGCCGCCTGGACGGGGTTCTGCGCGGACTTCCGGGCCTGGCTGCTGACCGACGGCAACCGCTGCGTGCAGCTCGGCGCGGACGAGCGCCTGGGCGAGCTGCCGCGCGGTGACGCGGCCGCCGTCGACGCGCGCGTCGCGGGCGCCCGCGGGCTGCTCCGGCGCCTCGACGACCCGGACGGCCTCGGGGCGCGCGACGCCGGCGACGCGGCCGCCCTCGACCGCGACCTCGCGCGTCTCACCCTGCAGGCGCAGGTCCACGCCGACACCCTGCTCTCCGACGGGCTGCCCCGGCACGCGCGCCTGCCGTCCGTCGGCGAGGACGTCGGCGCCGGCGTGTTCCTCCAGTTCGTGGACGACCCGCGACCCGAGGAGGAGCGCCTCACGACGATCACCGCGCGTCTCGAGGAGGTGCCGCACCACGCGAAGGCCGTGCTCGGCCGGCTCGAGCGCCCGGTCTCCCGCTGGGTCGACATGGACGCCGAGAAGTGCACGGGGCTGCCCGACCTCTTCGGCACGATCCTCGACCGCGCGCGGGAGATCGGCTGGTTCGGCGTGCCGCGTCTCGAGCGCGCCGTCGAGCTCGCGACCGCCGCGCTCCTCGACTACGGCCGCCGGCTCGAGGCGCTGCCCGCGTCGGACGGCTTCCACCTCGACGAGGCGGACGCGCGACGGCTCGTCGCGCTGCGCGGCATCGACCGGAGTCTCGAGGACCTCCACGAGCTGGCCCGCGACTTCCTCGCGGAGACGGCGGCGACGGTCGAGGAGCTGCGCGGCCGGCTCGTCGCGAAGCACGGCCTGCCGGCGGACACGAGCGCCGACGAGCTCACGCGCGTGCTCGCCGAGCGTTTCGCGGTGCCGCTGCCCGACGGCCGGCTCGAGGGCGTGCTCGACCGCTACGAGCGGGAGCGCGAGCGCATCCTCGCGTTCGTCACCGCGCGCGACCTCTTCCCCGTGCCCGACGACCAGGACCTCGTCGTCATGCGCACCCCGCACTTCATGGAGCCGTCGATCCCGGCCGGCGCCATGATGCCGCCGCCGCCGCTGCGCGAGGGCGTGCGCCGCAGCCTCGTCTACCTCACGCTCTCGCAGGAGCTGCTCGCCGAGCACACCGAGCTGTCCGTCCCCGTCATGATGATCCACGAGGGCATCCCGGGGCACCACCTGCAGCTCGCGTGGGCCGCGTCGAACCCGTCGTTCGTGCGCCGCGTCTACGACGGGCTGCACCTCGCCGAGGGCTGGACCACCATGCTCGAGGACTACATGCTCGAGGCGGGGTATCTGCGCGAGGCGGGGGAGGCCGGCGACCTCACGGACGAGGCGCGCTTCGTCGGCAAGCGCGACATCAGCCGCATCGGCGCGCGCGTCGCCATCGACCTCTTCTTCATGACGGGCGAGCGCTCGTTCCTCGACGTCGGCGTGCCGTGCGACCTGTCATCGCCGGACCCGTTCGTCGCGGCGGGCAACCTCCTCGCGGCCGTCACGGGCTTCGTGCCGGAGCGCGTGCAGGCCGAGCTCAACTGGTACAGCCAGGAGCGCGGCTACCCGCTCAGCTACCTCGTCGGCAACCGGCTCACGTGGGAGCTCAAGGCGGACGTCGCCGCGTCGTCCGGGCTCACGGGGCTCGACCTCGACCGCGCGTTCCACCGCACGTTCCTCGCGGCGGGCAACATGCCGCTCTCCTTCCTCCGTCGCGTGTTCCGCGACGAGGGGCTCCTCGACTGACCCATGGCCGAACCGCAGGACGCGATCTTCCAGGAGGACGGCAGCCACCACCACTGGCTCGAGTTCGACCTGCTCCCCGGCACGTCCGTGGACGCGCTGCGCGCCGCGCTGCGCGAGGCGCTCGCCGACCCGCCGGACGTGACGCCCGACCGGGTGCCGCGTCGCGTCGTCGCGTTCGGCCCGGTCGTGTGGAGCCGCCTCGCCCCCGATCGCGTGCCCCCGGGGCTGAACCTCTTCGAGGGCCTCGACGGTCCGGCGGGGCACCACGCGCCCGCGACGCCGCACGGGCTCTGGGTCTGGCTGCACGGCGCGCACGCGGACGAGAACCTCGCGGCGGCGCTCGCGCTGCACCGCGCGCTGCGCCCCGTCGCGCGGCTCGCGGCCGAGGAGCGCGGCGTGCGCTTCCGCGACGGGCGCGACCTCACGGGCTTCGCGTACGGCGCGGGCAACCCGACGGGCGCCGCGCGGCTCGAGGTCGCGTGCGTGCCGCGCGGGCGGGGGGCGGGCGGCAGCCACGTGCTCGTGCAGCGCTGGGTGCACGACCTCGCCCGCTTCGAGGCGCTCACGGACGGCCAGCGCGAGAAGGTCGTGGGGCGGCGGCTCGCGGACGGCGAGCGTCTCTCCAGGCGTTCCCTCCCCGCGGACGCGCACGTCGCGCGCGCGGCCGGCGACGGCGTCGAGCCCGCGCTCTACCGGCGCTCGGTGCCCTTCGGCGGAGCGCGCGAGAACGGCCTCTACCTCGTGGCGTTCGCGCGCGAGTCCGCGCCGTTCGACGACGTGCTGCGGCGCATGTTCGGCGTCGACGACGGCGTGCACGACCGGCTCCTCGAGTTCTCCCGGCCGACGAGCGGGGCGTACTACTTCGCGCCCTCCCGGGAGGACCTCGACGCGGTGCTCGCGTGACGTCGCGCGCCCTCGTCCTCGCGCTGCTCGTCGCCACGGCGGCCTGCGGCGGCGACGCGCCGGGGGCCGCGCGGCCGGCCAACCTCCTCCTGCTGAGCGTCGACACGCTGCGGCAGGACCGCTGCTCCGCCTACGGTCACGACCGCCCGACGACGCCGCGCCTCGCGCGCCTCGCCGCCGAGGGCCTCCGCTTCGACGACGCCTTCGCGCCGACGTCCACCACGGGCCCGTCGCACGCGAGCCTCTTCACGGGGCTCTTCCCCGTCGCGCACCGCGTCGTGCGCAACGGGCTCGTGCTCGACGAGCGGCACCGCACGCTCGCGGAGTCGCTGCGCGACGCCGGCTGGCGCACCGCGGGCATCGCGAGCAGCTTCGTGCTCGAGGAGCGCTTCGGCTACGCGCAGGGCTTCGACGTCTGGCAGGACGAGTTCAGCGTGAGCGGCTCGTCCATGCGCCTCGCGGAGTGGCACGGCGAGGAGACGGACGGCGGCTTCGACCGCCGCGCGACGGCCACCGCGAAGCGCGCGGTGCGCTGGCTCGAGACCCACGGCGACGACGGCCCGTGGTTCCTCTTCGCGCACTGGTTCGACCCGCACAACCCGTACGACCCCCCGCCCGCGCACGCCGTGCGCTTCCCGCCGCGCGGCGCGGGCGTCGTCCCCGAGGCGGTCGCGCGCTACGAGGCGGAGATCGCGTACACGGACGAGCAGATCGGCGTGGTGCTCGACGCGCTCGACCGCCTGGGCCTCGCGGAGGACACGCTCGTGCTGCTCGTCGCCGACCACGGCGAGGAGCTCATGGACCACGGGCACATGGAGCACGGCGTCCACATCTACGACGAGACGGTGCGCGTGCCGATGATCGCGCGCTGGCCCGGGCGCCTGCCCGCGGGCGTCGTCGTGAGCGGCCCCGTCGAGCTCGCGGACGTGCCGCCCACGGTGCGCGGCCTGCTCGGCGTCGCCGAGGTCGGGGACGGGGACGGGACCGGCGACGCCCCGGACGTCCAGGGCCGCGACCTCTCGGCGGCCTGGCGCGCGGGCGCGGCGCTCGACCCGGACCACGCGGTCCTCCTGCACCGGCGTCACTACGAACCGCGCACGGAGGGGACGATCGCCGTCGCGGGCGAGGGCTTCGGCCTGCGCGTCGGCGGGTGGAAGCTCGTCGTCGCGGAGGAGGAGGGGCGGCGGGAGCTCTACGACCTCGCGGCGGACCCGGGCGAGACGGTCGACCTCTCCGCCCGCGAGCCCGAGCGGGCGGCGCGGCTCGCGCGCCGGCTGGCCGACCTGCTCGCCGAGCGGGCGCGCGGGGGCGACGCCGAGGACACCGTCGACGAGGACGGACTCCGGCGCCTGGAGGCCCTCGGCTACACGAAGTGAGGGCGCCGCGGCACGGGCTGACGGGCGCCACCCCGGTGTGCCATGCTGCGGGCCGCATGAGCACCCGGGAGAGACCGCCGTCCCGTCGCGCGCCGACGTCGCGCGTCGCGCGCCTGCTGGGCGCGGCCTGCGTGCTGCTCGCGGTCTCCGCCTGCCGGGCGCCGACCCGCGCGCCCTTCCGCTTCCCGGCGGTCGAGCTCGGCACCGAGCTCCGCGCGGGCGGGCTGCTCACGGGCGCGGACGGCGCGTCCCTCGACCTGCCGCTCGACCCCGCCGACTGCCTCGCCGTGGAGGTCCGCTGGTTCGTGCTCGGCGACCTCCCCGACACGCCGCGCGCCCGCGGGCTCTCGGGCGAGGCCGGGCTCGTCGTGCGGGTGGGCGGACGGCGCGTGCTCACGCCGACGCCGCGTCTCGCGCGGGACGCCGTCGTGTGGTTGCCGGACCCGGCCCTCGCGGACGACGACCCGCTCGCCCTGCCGCCCGAGGAGGTGCTGCTCACCCTGCTCCCGCAGGACCTCGGCGAGGTCGTGCCCCGCCCGGGCGCGCTGCCGCGGGGCGCCACCGCGCGCTTCACGCTGCGCGAGCCGGCCGGCGAGGCGCGCGTCGCGCAGGGGGAGCCGGGCACCGGGCTCGTGGGCGTGCTCGTGCACCGCGCGGCGGGTCGCGGCCCGGCCCCGGGGGCGGACGCCGGGACGCACCCGGCCCCGGTCGACGACGAGCCGGAGGCGGGCGGGACCGCCGCCGCCGACGCGGAGCGCGTCTCCGTCGGCCTCCTCGTCCACGGGTGGCTGCCGCCGCTGCTCCTCGCCACGGAGGACCAGCCCTCCGGCGAGCCCGACGACGGCGGCCGCTCGTTCCGCGAGGTCGTCGTGCTCCGCGACGGCGTCGCCGTCGACGGACCGCCGGTGACCTTCGTGCAGCCGGTGGAGTTCGCGACGGGACGCGCCGCGGCCGTCGCCGCGGTCGTGCGCGTCCGGCGCGGCGACGACTCCTCCGCGCACCGCGCCGCCGTCGCGCGCGCGGAGACCGACCTCACGCTCGAGGAGACCGCCGGCGAGGTCGGCGCCCACGCCGTGTTCCTCGGGCTCACCGAGGCGTTCGTCGGACTCGAGCGCGCCGCGACGCGCCGGCCGGCGCTCGCGCACCTCGCGAACCGCACGGGCGCGCGCCTCACGGAGGACCTCGTCCTCGTGGGGGACGACGCCCTCGTCGAGACGCTCGCCGCGCGCGTCCTCGTCGCGCTGCCGTCGGGGCCGCCCTCGGTCGCGCTCGCGCCGGGCGGCGGGCCCTCGTCCGGCGAGGTCGAGGCCGCGCTCCTCGGCTGGCAGCTCGAGCGGCAGGCGCTCGTGCTCCTCTCGGAGACGCTCACCGCCGACGACCCGGACGTCGTGCTCGAGTCGGTGCTGCTGCGGCGGCTCGGCGAGACGGGGCGCCACCCGTCGTACGTGAAGCGGCTCGCGGACCGGGTCACGGGGCTCGCGGAGCTCGACGAGCGGCTCGTCGCGCAGAACGTCGCGTGGCTCGAGGACCCCGCGCCCTCGTCGCGCATCCGCGCGCACGACTGGCTCGCGCGACGCGGTCGGGTGCCGGCCGGCTACGACCCGCTCGGCAGCCGCGCGGAGCGTCGCGCGGCGCTCGAGGCGTACCGCGAGGCGAAGGCCCGCGCCGGCGACGGCGCCCCCGCGGGCGGAGCGAAGGTCGCGACGCCGCCGAGCGGCGGGGGAGCCGCGCGATGAGCGGCCCGCGCGACGACTCCGACACCCCGGACGCCGCGGCGCCCGCGCGCCCCCGGCGGCGCCGGCTCCGCCGCTGGGCGCTCGTGCTGCTCGTGCTCGCGCTCGTCGTGCGGCTCGCCGTGACGCTCGCGCTGCCGGGCCTCGTCGCGGGCCTCGCCGCCGACGCGGGCTTCACCTGCGCCTGGCGCTCCCTCGACCTCTCGTTCCTGGGCGGCGAGCTCGAGCTCTGGCACCTCTCGCTCCGCGACGAGGACGCGCCGGAGGGCGCGCCGGACCTCGTGTTCCTCGAGTACGTGCGCGCGGACGTCGCGATGCTCGACCTGCTCACGGGCGACCTCGTCGTGCGGCGCGTGGAGGCCGACGGCATCGACGTGCTCCTCGAGCTCGACGAGCAGGGGCGGCCGCGCGTGCTCGAGCGCTTCGCGGACGGCGACGACGCGCCGGACGACGCCGCCGCCGAGGACGACGCGCCCGACGACGCACCCGTCGCGGCGGACGAGGCCGCGGGCCCCGACTCGCCCGCCGCGCTCCTGCCGCCCATCACGCTCGACGCGCTGCGCCTCCAGCACGTGCACCTGCGCATCCTCGAGCCGCACGCCGCGGGGCAGCCGCTCGACCTGGGCCTCGAGCTCAACCTCCGCGTCTCCGACCTCGCGTCGCGCGAGCGGCCGACGCGCGTCGACCTCACGCTCCAGGCGCTGCCCGGCATGGACGTGCTCCGCGTGCACGGCGAGAGCGCGCTGCGCGACGACCGGCTCGTCACGGTGCTCACCGTCGACGCCCGCGGCCTCGCGCCGGCGCGGCTCGAGCCGGTGCTCGCGGGCTTCGGCGTGCGGCCCGTCGCGCGCCGGCTCGACCTCGGGCTGGGCCTCGACGTCACGGTGCGCGCGGCGGAGGGCGGCGGGCTCGCGCTCGACGGCGCGCTCCAGGCGCTCTCGCTCGTGGCCGACGGTCAGGAGGCCGCCGCGATCGACCTCGTGACCGCGCGCGTCGACCGCTGGAAGGACGGCGCGTTCGACGTCGGCGAGGTCGTCGTGCAGGGCGTGCGCGCGCGGGCCGAGCAGCGGCCGTCGGGTGCGCTGCGCGTCGCGGGCCTCGACCTCCTCCCGGGGGGCGGCGCGCCGCCGGCGTCCGAGCCGGAGCCGCCTGCGCCCGCGTCGTCGCGGGGCGGCGGCCTCGAGCGCCTCGGGCGGTTCGAGGTGTCGGACGTCGCGCTCACCTACGTCGACGCGTCGCGGCCGGGCTCGCCGTCGCAGTCGGTGCAGGTGGAGTCGCTCGTGCTCGCGGACCTCGGCCCAGGCGACGCGCCCGCCTCGCTCGCGGCGCGCCTCGGCGTGCCGGGCGTGCTCGGCGCGCTCCGGCTCGACGGGACGCTCCGGCCCTTCGCCGAGCCGCAACGCTACGCGCTCGACGTGGCGCTCGACGACCTGCACCCGGTGGGGATCCAGGCGTACCTGCTGCCCGCCGGGCTCGCGCCCGACGAAGAACCGAGCCGAGCGGCGCTGCGCGTCGAGGCGGAGATCTCGGACACGGGCGACGGGCCGTCGATCGACGCGCGGCTCCTCGACCTCTCGGTCGTCGGGTCGGAGCCCTGGTTCGCGCTCTCGCGCGTCGCGGTCGAGGGGCTCGCGTTCCCCGCGGCCGGCGACGTCGTGCGCGTGGGGGCCGTGGAGGCGGACGGCCTGCGCGTGCTCGCGACGGAGCGGGAGGACGGCGGCATCGCGTTCCTCGGTCTGCGCACCGTGGCGCCCGTGCCCGACGTCGGGCTCGCGCGGGGCGCGGACGAGGCGGCGGACGGCGGTGCCTCGACCGCGACGTCGTCCGGCGCCGCCGGCGCGTCGGGCGCGACGCCGCCCGCGTCGGACGCCGCCGCCGCGACGCGCCTCGAGCTCGGTCGCCTGACC
>JAUIEF010000301.1 GCA_030428785.1 bacterium | reverse complement strand
TTCCAGGATCGAGCCGCGCGGGGGCGGGCCGCGGCGGTCGGCGGGCGAGGCGCGGCCGGCGCGGCGGGCGGCTGGCGCGGCGGGGGCGCCCTCGTCGAGAATGCGGGGATGCCGGAGCCCCTCGTCCTCGACGCGCCCGCCGGGCCGCCGCTCGCGGCCCTCGCCGCGGCCCTGCCCGCCGCGCGTCGGCCGATCCTGCTCGCCGGCGAGCGGGTCCCGGGGGCCGCGATGACGGCCGACCTCCACGCGTGGCGGTACCTCGTGTGGGACCCGGTGGAGTGGATCGAGCACCGGGTGACCGGCGCGCTCGAGCCGGACCCGGGCAGGCGCGGCCTGCCGCGGGCGCTCGCGGCGATGGAACGACGGCTCGGGGCTCCCGCGGACGTCACGGAGCGAGCGGCCGCTCCGGCGTCCGACCCTGCGTCCGCAGACCCGCCCGCGCGCCCGCCCTTCGCGGGCGGGCTCGTCGGGCTGCTGGGATTCGACCTCGGTCGCGAGCTCGAGCGGCTCCCGGCGACGGACCCCGCCGACGTCGACCTGCCGGACCTCGCCTGCGGCGTCTACCCGAGCGTCCTCGCGGAGCACGTGGCGTCCGGTCGTCGCGTGCTCGCCGGCCGGGTCCCGCCGGAGGAGGCCCGCGCGCGGCTCGCCGAGGTCGCCGCGCTCGTCGAGCGCGCCGCGCCCGTCGCGTCGCCGACGCCGGACCAGGTCGGCGCGCCGACGAGCACCTTCGACGCCGCCTCCTACGAGGAGGCCGTGCGCCGCGTCGTCGCCCACATCCGCGAGGGCGACATCTACCAGGTGAACCTGAGCCAGCGCTTCGAGCTGCCGTTCACCGGCGACGCGACCGCGCTGCACGCCGCCGTCTCCGCCGGCAACCCCGTGCCCTTCGGCTGGCTGCTGCGCACGCCCGGGTGGTCCGTGCTGAGCAACTCGCCCGAGCTCTTCCTGCGGCGGCGCGGCGCGCGCGTCGAGTCGCGGCCCATCAAGGGCACGCGCCCGCGCGGCGCGGACGCCGCCGAGGACGCGCGCCTGCGCGCCGAGCTCGAGTCCAGCGAGAAGGAGCTCGCCGAGCTCGCGATGATCGTCGACCTCGTGCGCAACGACCTCGGGCGCTCGGCGGTCGTCGGCAGCGTCCACGTCGACCTGCCGTTCGAGACGGACGCGTGGTCCACCGTGTTCCACCGGCTCGCGCGCGTCCGGGCGCGGCTGCCCGAGGGCGCGGACGTCGCGTCGCTCGTCGAGGCGGCCTTCCCGCCCGCGTCCGTGACGGGCACGCCGAAGATCCGCGCGCTCGAGATCATCGAGGACGTGGAGCCCGTGCGGCGCCACGCGTACACCGGCGCGTTCGGCTGGATCGACGCCGACGGCGACCTCGACCTCTCCGTGAACATCCGCATCGCGACGCTGCGCGAAGGGAGGCTGCTCGTCCCCGTCGGGGGCGGCATCACCGTCGGCAGCGAGCCCGCCGCCGAGTACCTCGAGACCCTCCACAAGGCCCGCGCGATGTTCGACGCCCTGTCCGTGCCCCTGCCCTCCGGGAGCCTCGTCGCGTGAACGATCCCGCCTCCGTCTCCGGCGCCTTCGGATGGATGGACGGGGAGGTGCTCCCCGTCGACGCCCTGCGCGTCTCCGCCTTCGACCGCACGCTGCTCTACGGGCTCGGCGCGTTCGAGACCGTGCGGCTCTTCGGCGGGCGCGCGTACCTCCTCGACCGGCACCTCGACCGCCTCGCGCGCTCGCTCGACGCCGTGGGGCTCGCCGTGCCGCCTGCCGTCGACGCGCTCGAGGCCGGCCTCGACGCGCTCGTCGCGCGCAACGGGACGCCCGACTGCCTCGCGCGCATCACGGTGACCGCGGGCTCGGCGTCACGCGCCGACGACCGCCACGTGCTCATCGCGCTGCGCGACCTGCCGACGCGCCCCGCGCGCGTGGAGATCGGCGTCGCGGAGTTCGCGCACGACACGCGCTCGCCCCTCGTCGGCGTCAAGTCGACGAGCTACCTCGTGCACTACCTGCTCCGCGAGCGCGCCGAGGCCGAGGGGCGCACCGACGACCTCATGGTGGACCCGGCCGGCCACATCACGGAGGCGACCGTCGCGAACGTGTTCGCCGTGCGCGACGGGCGGCTCGTCACGCCGCCGCTCAGCGAGGGCATCCTCGCGGGCGTGACGCGCGGCCGCGTGCTCGAGCTGGCCGCCGGGGCCGGCCTCCCGATCGCCGAGGAGGCGCTCCCGCGTGACGCCCTCGTCACGGTCGACGAGCTCTTCCTCACGGGCGCCGGCAAGTGCGTGCTGCCCGTGGACGTCGTCGACGGACGGACGCTCCCGAGCGAGCGGCCGGTCACGGGCGCGCTCCTCGACGCCATGGCCGCCGACGTCGCCCGGGCCTGCGGCCTGCCGCGCGAGGACGTCGTGTTCTGAGCCTCGGAGCGGGAGGGGCCGGGCTGCTACGATGGCCGCGACTCGGCGGTCGTCCCGAAGGGCGGCCGCGCCGGCCCGACGAGGACCCGCCCATGGACGCCCGCACCGCTCGCTCCGTCCTCGTCGACCGTGCCGTGCTCGGCTCCGTCCTCCGCGCGACGCTCGCGCTGCTCGTCGTCGCGCTCCTCGCGCCCGCGCCGTCCGCCGCCGGCCCGCAGGAGGGGCCCGAGGACCTCGCCGAGGACGCCCTCGACGCCTTCGATGACGCGCTCGACGACCGCCGCATGCGCGACGTCGAGGAGGCGCTGCGCGACATGGCGCTCGTCTACGACAAGGTGTCCGAGCGGACCGTGAAGAAGTTCCACAAGGCGTACGGCAAGCTCTTCAAGTTCGAGCCGCGCGGCGAGGTCAAGGAGGACGGCTCGGACCCGCGCGCGGAGGTGCTCGCGGCCTACCAGCTCGCGGTCGGCACGGTCTTCGACAAGGAGGGCGGCGACAAGCTGCTGCTCGCCGCGCTCAAGAACGGCCACGTCAAGAAGTGGGCCGACGCGCGCGCGCTCTTCGTCGAGGCGATCGGGCACCGGCTGGACCCCGAGAACATCGACGTGCTCGCCGACGCGCTCGAGGACGACGACGCGGTCGTCGTGCGCGTGGCCGCCGCCGGGTTGGGGCTGCTGTCGGAGGCGGAGGTGGACGTGCGCCGCGCGTGCGTCGAGCCGCTCATCGACGCGCTCTCCGAGCGCGTGTCCGACGCCGAGAAGGAGGAGCGCAAGGGCAAGGAGACGGAGGCGCAGGAGTTCCTGCTCGCCGTCGAGGGCACGCTGCACGAGGCGCTCGTCGAGCTCACGCGCGAGCGCTTCTCGACGGCGGCCGAGTACGAGGCCTGGTTCGACGAGGTCGGCCGCGGGGACCGCTGGTGAGCCTCGGCCGGTTCCTGCGCGAGAAGGTCGTCGATCCCGTCCGGCGCGCCCAGGGCACGCCGGAGTCGATCGCCCGCGGCGGCGCCATGGGGCTGTTCGTCGCGCTCACGCCGACCGTCGGCGTGCAGAGCCTGCTCGTCACCGCGCTCGCCGTGCCGCTCCGCGCGAACCTGCCCGTCTCGCTCGTCATGTGCTGGATCACCAACCCGGTGACGCTCGTGCCGTTCTACTTCGCGTACTACTGGGTCGGCGTGTGGCTGCTCGGCTCGCCCGCGGCGTCCTACTCGGAGATCGCGACGCGCATCGGCGAGCAGTTCGCGCTCCTGCCGGAGCTCGGGTTCCTCGACTCCATGCGGCCGCTCGGCGTCGAGATCCTGTGGCCCATGTGCCTCGGGTCGGTCGTCATCGCGACGGGGTGCACGCTGCCGACGTACCACGTCCTGCGCTGGGTCTTCCGGCGCCGGCACGAGGCGAAGGAGGCCGCGCGGCGCGCGGCGGAGGCCGCGGCCGCGGAGGCCGGCGACCACGAGGACGAGGACGAGGA